>MIBK01000228.1:8745-9535 GCA_001829505.1 Spirochaetes bacterium RBG_16_67_19
GCCGGCGGGCGAAGCCCTCCAGCTCGCCGGGCAGCACCCCCTGCCGGCCGGTGCCGGTCTCCACCTTCAGGTGCACGCGGATGGGCCGGCCCCCCAGGCGCTCGCGGTCCAGCCGGGCCAGGGCCTCCAGGCTCTCCAGGTTGTAGAGGGTCAGGTCCAGGTCGTGGGCCACCGCCTCGCCCAGGGCGGACAGGGGCACGTGGCCCAGCACCAGCACGGGACGCTTCTCCCCCAGGGCCCGGATCTCCAGGCCCTCCTCCAGGGAGTTCACCGCTAACCAGTCCGCCGATTCCAGCAGGCGCACCATGGGGGCCACCCCGTGGCCGTAGGCGTTGGACTTGACCACCGCGCACATCTTCACCCCGGGGGCGGCGCAACGCCGCAGCTCGCGCAGGTTGTGGTCCGGCGCGCCGCGCTCCAGCTCCACCCATACCAGGCTGCTCATGGGGCTTAAGGATACCGGAGCAGGGCGGGCTTATCAACCGCGGGCCGCCGGGCTATGATCATCCCGTGAGCCCCACCCCCGAGCTGCAGTCCCTCTGGCTGCGCGACGACGCCCAGGCCCTGTGCATCATCGACCAGCGCGCCCTGCCCTTCCGGCTGCGGGTCGAGGAGCTCGCCAGCGTGGAGGAAGTGTGCACCGCCATCCGCGAGATGCACCTGCGCGGCGCTCCGCTGATCGGCGTGGCCGCGGCCTACGGCATGTACCTGGCCGCGCTGGAGGCCGCCCGCGGGGCCGGGCCCGAGCGCCTGCACGAGGCCGCCCGTCTTCTGGTGGCCACGCGCCCCA
>MIBK01000228.1:9565-14410 GCA_001829505.1 Spirochaetes bacterium RBG_16_67_19
GGCAGCTGGCCGAGCTGGCCGAGAGCCAGGACCCCGGCGAGCGCGTGCGCCTGGCCCTGCGCACCGCGCGGGACATCGGGGAAGAGGACGTGGAGCGCTGCCGCCGCATCGGCGAGCACGGCAGGCCCCTGCTGGCGGGGATCCTGGCCCGCAAGACGGGCCCCTCGCCGCGCGTGAACGTGCTCACCCACTGCAACGCCGGCTGGCTGGCCTGCGTGCGCCACGGCACGGCCACCTCCCCGATCTACGCCGCCCACCGGTCGGGCATCCCCGTGCACGTCTGGGTCGACGAGACCCGCCCGCGCAACCAGGGCGCCCGCCTGACGGCCTGGGAGCTGGAGCGGGCCGGGGTGCCGCACACGGTGATCGCCGACAACGCCGGCGGGCACCTGATGCAGCACGGGCAGGTGGACCTGGTGATCGTGGGCGCCGATCGGGTGAGCCGCCGCGGGGACGTGGCCAACAAGATCGGCACCTACCTGAAGGCCCTGGCCGCGCGCGACAACGGCCTGCCCTTCTACGCGGCGCTGCCCACCTCGACCATCGACTGGGACATCCGCGACGGCCTGCGGGAGATCCCCATCGAGGAGCGCGACGCGCGCGAGGTGCGCTACGTGGAGGGACTCATCCGGGGAGAGCCCGGCGAGGTCCTGGTGACCTCCCCCGGAAGCCCGGCGGCCAACTACGGTTTCGACGTGACCCCGGCGCGCCTCATCACTGCCCTGATCACCGAAGAGGGGGTGCTGCCGGCCAGCGAGGAGGCCCTGGAGGCGTTGGCCCCCGGCCGTAGTGCTGGGGTTTAGGCACTACTGAGGGACGACGGGGCTCGCCGGGGCGAAGCAGGCCCTGGCCGCCTCGGCCAGGGTGGCCGCGGCGCGGCCCAGTCCGGCCGGCATCCCGCTCGAAGGGGTAGCTGCCTTCGGATCGGGATCTGCCGGGTGGACCAGGCGGGTGAAGGACATCTCGGCCGCGGCCCGGGCCCGCCGCTCCAGGTGCGGCACCGGCCGCAGCTCGCCGGCCAGGCTCACCTCGCCCACCACGGCGGTGCCCGCGGGCACCGGCTGGTTGAGGCGGGCCGAGTACAGGGCGATGGCCAGCGGCAGCTCGATGCCCACCTCCGTGACGCGCAGGCCCCCGCCCACGTTCACGTACAGGTCCTGGTCGGCCAGGCGCACTTTCAGGTGCTTCTCCAGTACGGCGGCCATCCGCGACACCCGGCCTGAATCGATGCGGTCGGAAAACACGCGCGAAATCCCGCCCTTGGCCGGGACCACCAGGCTCTGGATCTCCACCAGCAGCACGCGCGTGCCCTCGTACACCGGCGCGGCCACCACCCCCGGGGGCAGCTCGCTGTCGCGGCGGGTCAGGAACAGGGCCGCGGGGTTCTCCACCTGGGTCAGGCCCGCCTCGCCCATCTGGAAAATGCCGATCTCGTCCACCGAGCCGAAGCGGTTCTTGACCGCCCGCAGCAGGCGGATGCCCGTGCCTCCGGTCTCGAAGTAGAGCACCGTGTCCACCATGTGCTCCACGACCTTGGGGCCGGCAATATAGCCTTCCTTGGTCACATGGCCCACCAGGAACAGGGCCGCGCCGTGGGTCTTGGCCCAGTCGATCAGCTCCTGGCAGCACAGGCGCACCTGGTTCACCGTCCCGGGCACCGTGCCGATGTCCTGGGAATAGACCGTCTGGATCGAATCCACGATCAGCACCACGGGCTTCAGGCGCTCGCAAGCGCGCAGCACGACGGCCAGCTCGGTGGCCGGCAGCACCTCGATCCGGCCGCCGGTGATGGCCAGGCGCTCGGCGCGCAGGCGGATCTGGGCCGGGGATTCCTCTCCGGAGACGTACAGCGTCCTGCCCCCGGTCTGGACGCGCGAGGCCAGCTGGAGCATCAGCGTGGATTTCCCGGTGCCCGGCTCCCCGGCCAGCAGCACGGCGGAGCCCTTCATGATGCCGCCGCCCAGCACGCGGTTGCACTCCCCTATCCCTGAGTCCAGGCGCAGGCCCTCCTGGATCTGGATGGCCTCCAGCGGCACGCTCTGGGGCTCCTCGGCCCCCGCGGCGGAGCGCGTCGGGGAGGCCGGCGCGGTTTCGCGGAGGCTGTTCCAGCTGCCGCATTCCGGGCAGCGGCCCAGCCACTTGGGTTCCTGGTGCTGGCAGGCGGAACAGACGAAGGCGGACCTGGCTTTCGCGCTCAACGAAGCAAGCTACACCGCCCGCCCCCGGCCGTCAAGGCGCGGGCCCTGGCAGGCGGCGGGTGACTCGGGTAGTATGGCGGCATGCGGATCACGCAGGCGGACTTTCGCACGGTGCGCATCGTCGCCGGCGGGCTCACCGTGCTGCTGCGCTACAGCCTCTACCAGGACGGGGACGAGCGGCTGCCGGAAAGCATCGCCTGCCGCGGCGACCAAGTCACCGCCTACTTCCTCGCCTCCACCATCCGCGACTTCATCGTCCCCGAGCGGCACGGCCTGTCCATCCAGCGCACCTGGACCGTGCTGCAGGAGGGGCGGGTGGGTCTTTCCTTCTGCCTGGAGTTCCCCGAGCTCACCGGGGCCGCCTGGCTGCTGCCCGGGGTGGCCCGCGGCGAGTCGGTGCCCCTCGAGGCCGAGCCCGCCGACGGGTCGCTCACGGCGCTGCCCGCAGGGGTGTACCTGCTGGCCGGCAGGGCTTCCGTGCTGGTCTTCGCCGACCCGCCGGCCGTGGAGCGCCGGGGCAGCAGCGTGGAGCTGGCCCGTCTGGTCCAGGAGGAGGAGCCGCTGGTGCGCGTGGAGCTGCGCCGTCCGCCCCGCGCCGGGACCGCGCCCGGCCGCAGATCCGCCCAGCGAAGCCAGTCCGCCCTGCAGGCTCAAGCCGCCCTACGGGTCAGCGGCAGCCTGGAGCAGGCCGCCCGGCTGAACCTGGTGATCGCGCCGGCCAGGGAGCTGTTCGCCCAGGGCTTGTCCACCGCCCTGGACCGCCTGGCCACCTGGCAGCCGCGCCCGGCCGGCGCACAGGGAAACCTCGTGCCGGCCGCGCTGCAGGCCCGCACTCGGAAGGAAATCGCCGCCTGCCGGCAGCATCTGCTGGTGGACCAGGGCGGCACCTGCGGGCTGCGCCTGTCCCCGGGCCTGGAGATCCTTTCCACCAGCGCCGGCGCCGGGCTGGCCGCCTTGCTGCCCGGGTTGTTTCCCGGGGAGGAGGAGATGGAAGAGCTGGCCCTGCGGCTGGCGGATTTCGTGCTGCGCGCGCAGCTGCCCACGGGCCTGTTCTGCGAGCGCTTCGACCTGAAGCGCCGCTCCTGGCTGGAAGCCGACGGGAGAAAAACGCGCCCAACCGCGGTTCCGGCGGGCCAGAGCGCGGAAACCGCCTGGGCCCTGGTGGTCCTGGTCGGGCTGCTGCGCCGCCGCAGGCTGCCCCACCTCCGGTACCTGCACGCCGCCGCCCGCGCCGTAGGCGCGCTCGCCGCGGCAGCCGCCGCCAGCCCGGCTTCCGAAACGGAGGCCCTGGTCCTGCCGGAGCCGCTGGCGGAGCTTTACCTGCTCACCGGGAAGGACGCCCACAAGAAGACCCTCGCCGGGATCCGGGAGCGGTTCTTCTCCATGGACCGTGAGCCGGCGGCGGAGGACGCGCTCCAGCCGGCCTTCCAGCGAGCCCGGGCCGCCGCGGCCCTGAACGCCGCCGGATTCCTACCCAAAGGACCGGAAGCCTGCCTGTACTCCCTGCTGCCCTGGATCCACCTGAACCCGGGGGAGAGCCCTGGGCAGGCGGGTCCGGTGCCCTGCGGCGGGCTGCACGAAACCCTGGGCGCCCGGAGGCTGCTGTTCCGCGGCTTCGAGCTGGCCCACCTGCTGGCCCGCCTGGGCGCCCGGCTCCCGCAGGGCACATCTTTCCTGCGGGAGCTGCTCCCGCGCCTCTTGGATTTCACCCTTGGGCAGCCGGTCGGAACCTCGTACCTGAGCCTCGGCGAACCGGCCGGGCAGGCCGTGGGCCTCGTGGACTCCCGCCTGCTGGTCCGGGAGCTCACCGCGCGGCACCGCCTGCTGGAGGAGTTCCCGCAGTTCTTCCCACGGAGCCCCGCCAAGGCAGGGAGCTCCGGCCTAGAAGCACGGAATGAATAGTCCCGCTACTCGAATTGTGTTAGGCTCTGCGCATGGCTGATCTTGCTTCGCGCCTGCGCGAGCTGCGGGCCCAGAGAAAACTGCGCCAGAAGGACCTGGCGGCGAAGCTGGGCGTGGCCCAGACCACCGTCGCCAATTACGAACAGGGCTCCCGTTTCCCCGGCGAAACGACCCTGGAGAAGATCGCCGATTTCTTCGACGTTTCCATGGACTACCTGCTGGGCCGTGCCGAGTCGAGCATCCGCCAAACGCCCCCCTCCGTTCCCCGCGAAGAGGACTCCTTGGGCCCCCTGGCCCGGCGCTACCTGGACACCCTGTTGGCGGGTAACCGGGAGGAGGCCGGTCGCCTGGTGCTGCGGGCGCTGCAAAACGGCGATTCCCTGCGCGGGATGTACCGTGAGGTGTTCGAGCGCACCCTCCGGGAAGTGGGCGCGCTGTGGGAGCAGGGGAAGATCGACGTGGCCCGGGAGCATCACTTCTCCCTGTCCACCCAGCAGATCATGTCCCAGCTTTATCCCCACCTGCTGGATGCCAGAAAGAAGGCGCGCGGCCTGACCTGCCTTTCCCTGACGGTGAGCGGCGAGTACCACGAGATTGGCAGTCGGATGGTCGCGGATTTCCTGGAGATGGAGGGATGGAAAGCCGTTTTTCTAGGGAGCAATCTTTCCCTCCAGGACATCCTGCAGGCCGCCAGGGACCACCGGCCAGCCGTGCTCGCGCTGTCCGCGACCCTGGCCTACAACGT
>MIBK01000228.1:14517-14593 GCA_001829505.1 Spirochaetes bacterium RBG_16_67_19
GGCGGACCGGCGCCGACGGTTATGCCACCAATGCCGACGAGGCGGTGAAGGAGGCTTTCCGGATCGCGGGCGAGCG
>MIBK01000228.1:14653-26367 GCA_001829505.1 Spirochaetes bacterium RBG_16_67_19
CAAATAAGAAAGCCGGCCCCCTTTTGCGGGCGGCCGGCTTTACGGTGCCGCGGCAGCCGCCGCGACCGGGGCTTTACCCCCGGAACTTCGCGTGCCCTTCCTTCATCAACGCCAGGATGGCGCCCACTTCGGCTTTGAGCTGCTCCAGGTCCTGCGCCCCGCAGGCTCCGACCCCGCGGAAAGCGGCCCGCACCGCCTCACCGTTGATCCGCTCCCATTCGGCCTTGCTGCCCTTGGGCGGATCGGTGGCCTGCAGGGCCTTGAAGTTCGCGGCCAGGTCCATCAGGCGCAGCGCGCTGGTGTAGAAATCCTCGGCGCCCACCGCCGTGTTGATCTGCCCGACCAGCGCGCCGTTGGAGCGCATCTTCTGCACGACCAGGTCCTTGTTGTATTGAGCCGACAAGGTGGGTACCAATACCACCAGGAACAACAGGGTCAGGGTCAGGGCGATGCTCCGCTTCATGCTTTGTCCTCCTGCTTGATAGGAAAATAGCTATATATCAGTTTTCTGGTCAAGAAAAAACGGCGGTGCTGCTGCGCAGCCGCGGGCGGTCCGGCCGCCGCCCTCAGGTTTCGTGGAAGCGGCGGGCGATGGGGATGCGGCGGCCGGTGCCGAAGGCCCGGGGAGTGACCTTCAGGATCGGGGCGGCCTGGCGGCGCTTGAACTCCGCTTTTCCCACCAGGTCCAGCACCCGGCGCACGGTATCCGGGTTCTCCCCTTCGGCGGCGATTTGCTGGGCGGTGGCGTTGTCCAGCAGGTAGCGCTCCAGGATGCGGTCCAGCTCGTCGTACGGGGGCAGCGTGTCCTGGTCGGTCTGGTCCGGCTTCAGCTCGGCGCTGGGCGGCTTGGTGAGCACCGCCTCGGGGATGAGCCGGCGCTCGCGGTTCAGGCGGCGGGCCAGCGCGTACACTTCGGTCTTCAATAAGTCCCCGATCGGGGCCAGTCCCCCGCACATGTCCCCGTAGAGGGTGCAATACCCAGTGGCCAGCTCCGACTTGTTGCCCGTGGCCAGCAGCAGGGAGTGGAACTTGTTGGCGTAGGCCATGAGCAGCAGGCCCCGCAGGCGCGCCTGCAGGTTCTCCTCGGTGATGTCGGGGGCGGCGTCTCCGAACACGGGCTGGAGGCTCCCCAGGCTGGCGGCGAAGGATGGCTCGATGGACACCCGCTGCAGGCGGATGCCCAGGTTGCCGGCCAGCTCCTCCGCGTCGCTCAGGCTGCCGGGGGAGGAATAGCGCGAGGGCAGGGCGAAAGCGGTGACCCTCGCCGGTCCCACCGCCCTGGCGGCCAGCACCGCCACCAGGGCGGAGTCGATTCCCCCGGAAAGCCCCAGGTGGACCCTGCCGATGCCGCACTTGGCCAGGTAGTCGGCGATGCCCAGCTCCAGCGCCCGGGCCAGCTCGCCGTAGCGGTCCTCGGAGAGGGAGAGCTCCGGTCCCGGCCGGGCGGTGTCCACCAGCGCCAACTGCTCCTGGAAGGCCTCGCCCAGGAACACCAGGCGGCCGTCGCCGGCCGTGCAGAAGGACTGGCCGTCGAAAATCAGGCTGTCGTTGGCCCCCACCGTGTTCACGTAGACCACCGGCACCCCGGAGCGCTGGCCGATGCCGGAGGCCAGCTCCAGGCGGATGCGCGGCTTGCCCGAATAGAACGGGGAAGCCGAAGGGGCCAGGATGAGGGAGGCCCCCCCGTCCAGCAGCTCCTTCACCGGATCCACCGGGTAGCGCATCCCGGCGGGCATCTCCGCCTCCCACCACATGTCCTCGCAGATGGCGATGCCCAGGCGCTCGCCGCGGAAGGGGATCACCTGCCGGGAGACGGCCGGCTGGAACCAGCGGGCCTCGTCGAACACGTCGTAGCTGGGCAGCAGCGTCTTGGTCTGGGTGGCCAGGATCTCCCCGTCGGCCAGCAGGGACACCGCATTGGCCAGCGGCTTGCCGGCCTCGCCGCGGTTGCGGTCCACGTAGCCGACCGTGACCCCGATGCCCCGCGGGCAGGAGCGCTGCAGGCGGCGCAGTCCCTGCAGGCCGGCCTCCACGAAGGAATCCTGGTCCACCAAGTCCAGCGGGGGGTAGCCGCAGATGCACATTTCCGGGAACACGGCCAGCTCGGCGCCCAGCTCCCGGGCGCGGGCCGAGAATTCCAGGATCTTGTCCACGTTTCCGGCGAAATCGCCGATCACCGGGTTGATCTGCCCGATGGCGATGCGCATCCTACCTGCCCTCCTCCAGCGCGGCGCGTTCCTGTTCCAGGTGGGCGACCAGCTCTTCCAGGGTCCAATCCAGGGAGGTCGGGGTGCTCACCCTGGGCCGGCCGCGCGCCGCCTCACGGAAAAAGCCCAGCAGCGCCCGCACGCCGGAATCCGAGATGTTGTGGAACAGGACCAGGGGCTTCCGTCCCCCCACCCCGGCCGCCTCCGCCGCTGCCGCCGGGCTTTCCCCGGCGAGGATCCGGCGGAGGACCTCCCCGCCCTGCTCCGGCCGCGCCTTCAGCGCGGGCGGCACCCCGAGCGAAGCCAGGCCCTCGTCGATGCGCCGCTGTTCCTCCGCGGAGAAGCCGTACACCAGGATCCTGGCCTTGCCTTCCATTCAGCACTGCTGCCCGTGCTAAATATGTCGCGAATCGGCGGCCGAAGCAAGGCGCCCCCGGGGCCGCCCCCCGGCCGGCGTTGACCGGGGCGGAGGCCCCTGCTAAGATGCGGGGAACATGGGACGGGTCGTGCTGGTCAGCGATGTGCAGACACCCCTCGGCGAGGAGTTGGCCCGGCGCTACCTGGCCGAAGGGGCCAGCGTGGCCGTGACCCGCTCCAACCAGCAATCCCGCGAAGCCCCCCTGGTTTCCGAGAGCGATGGCTTCCTGCTCACCGACTGGAACCGGCGCTCGCCCATCTCCGCCCGCAACGTGCTGCTGGCGGTGGCCAACCGCTTCGGCCGCATCGACGAAGCCGTGGTGGTGCAATGGCCGTTCGTGGAGGCCAGACTCCTGCCGGAAACCTCCTACGAGTCGATGGAGCGGGCCGTGGACGCCTGGCTCAAGGGCCCGTTGTTCCTGGTGAAGGGCCTGCTGGAGGTTTTCGCCAGGAACGGCGGCGGGCGCCTGGCCCTGGTGGACTATGCTCCCCGGGAAGCGGTCGGCGGCAGGCCGCCGCTGGAGGCTGCGTTGCGGGGGGCCTTCAAGGCGCTGTCCCAGTCGCTGATGGAGAGCGGAGGACCGAGCGGCGTGACGGTGCACTGCTTCGAGTCCGTCGAAACCCTGGCGCGGGACTTCGCCGGCTTCATCGTGGAAACCCTCGCCTCGCGCGGGGATAAGCCGGCAGGCAAGTGGCTGCGCTTCCAGCCCGGACGCGGGCTGCTGTCGCCGCTGCGCGGCCTGATGGGCTCCTGAAGCAGCTCTAGAAGAACATCGACGAGGCGAAGCGCACCTGGAAGTCGGGCCGGGCGGCCAGCTCCAGGAACTTGCAGCGGCGGTGAATCCGCGCGGCCCGGTCCCGGTATTCCCGGGATACGAGGGCCAGCGCCGCGCCGCGCAGGGCGGCGTTGCCCACCACGTCCACTTTTTCCACGGGCAGCTCGGGGATCAGTCCCAGCCGCATGGTCTTGCGGATGTCCAGCCCCGAGCCGAAGTTGCCGGCCAGGCGGATGCGCGCCAGGCTCTCCGGGCTCACCCCCGCGGCGTCCAGCAGCAGGTCGATGCCCGTGCGGATGGCCCCCTTGGCCAGCTGCAGCTCCCGGATGTCCCGCTGGGTGATGAACACCCGGTCGGACAGCCGGAAGGCCAGCATCTTCTCCTCCCGGAAAAGGCGCGCGGCCAGCTCGGGGCGGGCGACCTCCTCGGGCGGCAGCAGGCGCCCGCTGGGCTCCAGCAGGCCCGCTTCCAGCAGCTCGGCGATGCCGGAGATCAGGCCGCTGCCGCAGAGGCCCTTGGGCCGGCCGCCGCCGACCACCGCCAGGTCCAGCCCGCCGTCGGGGAGGATGCGGAAACCGGTGACGGCCCCCTCCAGGGCCCGCATGCCGCAGCTGATCTGGGCGCCCTCGAAGGCCGGGCCGGCGGCGGTGGAGGTGGTCAGCAGCTCCCCGGCCTTGGAGAGCACGATCTCGCCGTTGGTGCCGATGTCGATGGACAGGGTGATCTCCGGCTCGCGCTCCAGGTCCAGCGCCAGGATCATGCCCACGGTGTCCGCGCCGACGAAGGCGGAGATCAGCGGCAGGGTCTCCACCCAGCCGCAGCCCTGGAAGCTCCAGCCGAACTCCTGCGGGCGGCGGCGGACCAGGCCGGAGACCAGGGGGATGTACGGGGCCATGGCCAGCTGCTGGGGATTCAAGCCGTGCAGGATGTGGATCATGATCGGGTTGCCCACCACGGCGGTGCGCACCACCTGCTCCGGGGCCACCCCGGCTTCCACCTCCAGCTGCCGCGCGCACTCCTCGATGGTTTCCAGCGCCGCGGCCCGCACCTCCTCCCGTTTTTCCTGGAAGTTGTGCGTGCGTGAGATCACGTCCGCCCCGTAGGCGGTCTGCCGGTTCAGAAGCGCCTTGCGGGCCAGCAGGCGGCCGGTTTCCAGGTTGTGCAGCGACAAGTCCACCGTGGTGGTGCCCAGGTCCACGGCGAAGCCGTACACCGGCTCCGCCGCCGCCTCCCCTTCGGCTGGAGCGGGGCGCAGGCACAGCAGGGCCTCCTGCTCGAACACTGCTTCCACCTGCCACTGTCCGGCGCGCAGGGCGCGGGCAAAGCCCTCGACGGTCTCCGCCTGGACCGGCGGCAGGACGGCCGGCGTCTGCCCCGGGGGGCCCTGCAGGGCGTCGGCCAGGCGCTCCCAGTCGGCGCGCTGATCCTGCAGGCTGGGCGGCTCCATCTTCAGGCGGCGCCGGTGGATGAGCTTCTCGCCGTACACCGGGGCGGAACCCTCCACCGCGGCCGGGTCCTTCCAGGCCACCTCGATGCCCTTCTCCTCGGGGATGCGGATGGTGCAGTCCCCCTCGATCTGGACCTGGCAGGCCAGGCGCAGCCCGCGGGCCAGCGCCTCCTCCGGCAGCTTCTTCCGCCCGCCCTGACCGCTTTCGGTAGGCGGCTGGATCTCCACCGCGCACTGCCCGCACAGCCCCCGGCCGCCGCAGGGGAAATCCAGCAGGATGCCCTCCTGCAGCAGCAACTCGCGAAGCGGCGCGCCCCGCCGGGCGTGAAACACGATTTCCCCCGGGAGGATGGTGACCTGGCACATGGCAGGGAGTATAGGGGAACCAGCCGGCGGGGTGCAAGGCGGAGCGAGCCTTGACGCCCCCTCGCCGATGCCGTACTTTACGCCATGCCCGCGCCGATTCGCCAATCCTCGCCGGCCGCCCTGGCCGTCCTGCTCCTCGCGGCAATGGCCATGCTGGGCGCGGCGGGCTGCTCGGTCAGCCAGCGGGTGACCCTGGAGCCGGAGGGCTCCGGAACGGCCGAGGTGCGCATCCGCCTGCAGAAGGTCCTGCTGGACTACCTGCTGGACCTCTCCGAGGTCAGCGGCTCCAAGGAAAAAGGGCGCATCTTCGACGTGGAGGACATCCGCAAGGGCTTCGCCTCGCGGCAGGAGGTCACCCTCCGCCGCATCGAAAGCGCCAGCCCCGACCGGCTGGAGATGGATCTGGCTTTTCAGTCCATCGAGAAGCTGTTCGCCGCGCCGGAAAAGCCTCAGACCATCCTGTCCTTGAAGAAGGGTCCCGAGGGCACCACCCTGCGGGCGCACCTGGACCGCAGGAACTTCTCCCAGCTTCTGGAGCTGGCCCCCTTCCTGAAAAACCCGCTGTTCGAAGGCCTGGGCCCCCAGGAGAACGACGACGCCACCGAGTCGGAGTACCTGGAGCTGATCGACCTGGCGCTGGGCGAAGGCGGCGCCGCGGCCCTGAAGGCCTCGGCCATCGAGACCACCATCCTGGTCAAGGGCCGGGTCGTGGCCCAGAGCGGCGGTACGGCGGTCCCCGGAGGCGTGGCCTTCCGCATTCCCCTGCTGCGCGTGCTGCTGCTGGACAAGCCGCTGGACTACTCCCTGACCTTCAGGTAAGGGTATAATCCCTCATGAAAACGTTGCTGGCCTTCCTTCTGACTTTGCTGCTGCTGGGCTGCGCGCCGGCCGAACAGCCGCGCCTGCCGGCCCTCGGGCGGGCGGAGATCTCCGGCGCCCGCCTGTGGCAGCGCATCTCGGCGGAGGCCGATTTCGAGCACTGGGCCTTCTGGCCCGGGCACGAGGAGCTGCAGCCCGGCCAGTCGCCGCACGGCCAGTTCCACGAGGTGTACATCAACTACCTGCTGGAGGAGGCCCTACCGGCCGCCGGGCGGCGCGCCCCGAACGGCTCCCTCATAGTCAAGGAGAACTTCGACGCCGACCGTCGCCCCACCAACCTGACCGTGATGGCCAAGGTGGAAGGTTACGATCCCGCCAACGGGGACTGGTTCTGGGCGGCCTATGATCCGCAGGGCAAGGTGCAGGCCGAAGGCCGGCTGCAGAGCTGCATCGACTGCCACGAGGGCATGAAGGACAACGACTACATCATCATCCGGCGGTTGGACCTGAGCCTACCCGAGCAGTAGCGCCGCCGGCCAAGGGGATGCGCAGGGTGAAGCGCGCGCCCCGGCCGGCCCGGCTGAGCACGGCGATGCGCCCGCCCAGGGACCTGGCGGCCTCCGCCACGATGTCCAGCCCCACTCCCCGGCCGGAGATGGCCGAGACCTGCTCCCGGGAGCTGAAGGCCGGCGAGAACAGGATGCGCAGCAGCTCCGCCTCCCCGCCCTCCGACTCGGGGCGCACCAGGCCTTTCTGCACCGCCTTGCGGCGCACCGCGGCGAAGTCGATGCCCCGCCCGTCGTCGGCCACCTGCACCACCAGCGTGCCCTGCCCACGGACGAAGCGCACGCTGACCGTGCCCTCCCTGGGCTTGCCCGCCGCGACGCGCTCCAGCGGGTCCTCGAGGCCATGGTCCACCGCGTTGCGCACCAGATGGATCAGCGGGTCGCGCAGCGCGGAGAGCAGGCGGGCGTCGGCCAGCAGGCCTTCGCCGGCCAGGCGCACCTGCTTGCCCTGCTCGGCGGCGATCTGCGCGGCCATGCCCCGCAGCTGCTCCAGCAGGGCCTGCGAGCCTTCCGTCCGCTTTCCCGTCCCGAACCTGTGGAAGCGCTCGGTGATGCCCCGCACCCGCTGGAGCTCCTCGCGCAGGCTGCCGATGAGCCGGCCGAGCTCCGCCGTGGAGGCGGAATCCGGGGCGGAGGCCTGGTCGCGGGCCCTGCTCAGGATATCTTCCACCGCGTGGGCCAGGGACTCCAGCCGGCCCAGCTCCAGGTAGCGCGCCCCGCCCTTCAGGGAATGCATCTGGCGGAACAGCGCCCGCAGGAGCTGGGCGTCGCCCAGCGTCCCCAGGCTGCCCTCCAGCTCGCCGACGGCCTGCTGCGCCTGGGCCACGAAGTCCTCGTAGCCCTGTGGTCCGGTCTGCAGGATCGCCGCGATCTGGCGCAGCTCCTCCTCACCGCGCTCCTTCTGGACCTCCAACTCGCGCTGCACCTGGGTCAGCTCCGTGCGGTCCTGGAAGATCACCATCGCGTTCTCCACCCGCGGACCGGAATAGATGCGGTGAAAGGAGGCGTCCACCACGATCTGCCTCTGCGCCCCGAGGGTCAGGGTGCGGTTGCGCAGGGGATTGATCTGCTGGATCAGCTCCATGTCGGAAGCGGTCTTTTCGAACAGGAAGCCCAGGAACTGCTCCAGCTCCCGGCGGTCCTCCGCCTGCAGGGCGGCATCGGGAAACACGAAGTCCAGGAAATTGACCCCGGCGATCCTCCGGCCGCCGAACAGCCGCTGCAGGAACAGGGAATGCTCCCCTCCGATGGTGTAGCCGCGGTCCAGCAGCAGCAGCCCCTCCTGGATGTTGTCCAGGTACTTGCGGTTCTCGGCGTTGCGCGCCTCGACGACCTGGTTGCGCAGCTCCAGGCGCTCGCGTTGGCGCAGCCCGTCGATCATGTCGTTCAGCGCCTGCCCCAGCTGCCCCAGCTCGTCGCGCGAGGAAAGCCGGATGCGCTGCTCCAGGTCGCCGCGGCCCACGGAACGGGCCGTGCGGGCGATCGACAGCACCGGGGCAATGATGGTGCGCTGCACGCTCAGGATCAGCAGCGCGGCGATGGCCGCGCCGATGGCCAGAAAGCTGAGGCTCAGGATGTTGCGCGCGGCGCGGATGCGCTCGTAGAGCGAGGCCACCGAAACCTTGGAATGAACCACGCCGCGGATGAAATGGGTCTCCCCGTGACACTCCCGACATTCCTTGTAGTTCAGGACGGGGAACAAGTTCTGCAGCTCCTGGGTGGCCGGCAGCTCCGTCCGGTAGGGGGTGTTGGTGGCCAGCACCCGGGCCAGGCCCGGTTCCTCCAGCAGACGGGCCTCCACGCGTGGCGTGCGCTCGAAGCGGTACTTCTTCTGGTAGTTGTGCACGAAATCCAGGGTCGAATAGTCGCTGAAGGCCAGCTTGCCGTCCCGGCGATAGATGGCGATCTCCCGGAAGCCCGGGATCTCCGCCAGGCTGGACATGGTGCGCACCACCCCCGGGGCCTCGCCGCTCAGCATCAGGCTGCGAATGGTGCGGTTGAGCATGTCGGTGTTCAGCCCGAGGGTGCGTTCGGTGGCCTCCAGCAGGTTCTGGCGCTGGTTGGCCACCGTGAAGTAGATCGAAACCCCGGTGCTGGCCACCAGCACGGCCACGATCAGGGTGACGATCTTGAACTGGATGGAGTTCAGCTTCATGGGGCGGCGTCCTTCAGGGACACGTTCACCGTGAACGGTCCCAGCTCCGATTCGAAGGGGATGCTGATCACCGGCACGCCCTGGGGCCACTTGATCTTGTAGCTCTCCCCGACAATGACCCCCGGGAGCGAGATGACGATGCGGAACTCCTCCAGGTCCTTCTTGGCGTTGCCGGCAATGATGTTCACCAGCTCGCCCACCCCGTCCAGCACCTCGTTGCTCAGGACGGTGTAGCTCTTCCCGGACAAGCGGCCCACCACGTTCATGGCCGTCTCGCGCGAGAAGCTCAACACCACCGCCCCGGCGGTCTCGCCGGCCAGTCCGATGATCCCCGAGACTTCGCTCAGGGCCTGCGGGTCCTCCAGCACGAAGGGATTGAGGTTGCGCACCTTGATGCCCAGGTACTCCCGGAACAGGTTCATGGAGGCCACCAGGAAGGGATTGATGTATTTGGCCTTCACGCGCCGCTCCTGCCGCCGGGCTGGAGGTACTTGGAGAGCTTCTGCCAGAGCACGTCCCCCTTGATCGGTTTGACCACGTAGTTGGTCACCCCCGCCTGGATGGCCTCCACCACGTTGTACTTGGCCGCCTCGGAGGTGATCATCACGATCGGGGTGGCGGCGTAGCGCGCCATGGCCCGCACCGATTTCACGAACTGGAAGCCGTCCAGGCGGGGCATGTTCCAGTCCACCAGGAACAGGCTGATCTCCTGCTGCCTGGCCAGTTCGAGCGCCTTCTCCCCGTCCTCGGCCTCCAGGATGTCCGCTTCGCTGACCTTGTGCTCGGTCAGGGTATTGCGGTGGATGCGGCGCATCACCGCCGAGTCGTCAACCACCAGAATCTTCACGGCCTCGATTGTAGAGGCCGCCCCGGGAGGCGTCAAGGTCAGGATTTTTCAGGATTTCTGCCCCAGAGACGACTCGAACGTCCGACCTGCGGTTTAGGAAACCGCTGCTCTATCCGGCTGAGCTACTGGAGCCAGGCGCCGAAGGCCGATGCCACTGTAGCGGCCCCACCAGCCCCTGTCAATCGCCGGCGCCTTGACCCTCCGGCCCCACGCAGGTATAAATCCTAACACGCAATTGGCGAGGAGGTTGTCCATGGCCAATCCCGTCGAACGCTGGGTCGAGGAGCAGGCGCGGCTCACCAAGCCCGACAAGGTGCACTGGGTTCAGGGCACCCGCGAGGAGCTGGAGCTGCTGGTGGAAGAGGGCATCCGCCAGGAGAAGACCGGCCCGCACCACACCTTCCGGGCGCTGGCCTCCTCGCCCTACCCCGACGCCTTCCTGCACCGCAGCCACCCCAACGACGTGGCCCGCACCGAGCAGCTCACCTTCGTCTGCCTCCCCAAAAAGGAGGACGCCGGCCCGAACAACAACTGGATGGACCCCGCCGAAGCCAAGGGCCTGATCGGCGGGCTGTTCGACGGCTGCATGAAGGGACGCACCCTGTACGTGATCCCCTACATGATGGGCCACCCCCAGTCCCCGTACGCCAAGCCCTGCATCCAGATCACCGACTCGATCTACGTGGTGGTCAGCATGTGCATCATGACCCGCGTCGGGCAGGAAGCCATCCGGCGCATCGGCGCCCAGGAGAACTTCGTGCGCGGGCTGCACTCCATCGGCGAGCTGGACCCGGCCAAGCGCTTCATCATGCACTTCCCCCAGGAGCACCTGGTCATGAGCATCGGCTCCGGCTACGGCGGCAACGCCCTGCTGGGCAAGAAGTGCTTCTCCCTGCGCATCGCCTCCTACCTGGGCGAGCAGGAAGGGTGGCTGGCCGAGCACATGATCATCATGGGCCTGGAGGAGCCCGGCGGCGAGATCACCTATCTATTGGGGGCCTTCCCCTCGGCCTGCGGCAAGACCAACCTGGCCATGATCGAGCCGGTGTTCCCCGGCTACAAGGTGCACACCCTGGGCGACGACATCGCCTGGATCAACGTGGGTCCCGACGGGCGCCTGTGGGCCATCAACCCGGAGTCGGGATTCTTCGGCGTGGCGCCGGGAACCTCCGACAAGACCAACCCCAACATGATGCGCACCCTGAAGGGCGACAAGTTCTTCCCCACCCTGTTCACCAACACCGCCCTGGACCCCGCGACCAACAGCCCCTGGTGGGAGGGACTGGGCGAGCCGCCGCAGGGCCTGCTGGACTGGCAGGGCGGCCCCTGGCAGGCCGGCAAGCCGGCGGCCCACCCCAACTCCCGCTTCACCGTGTCCATCTACAACTGTCCGAACCTTTCCAAGGAGTACGACAACCCCAAGGGGGTGCCGATCTCCGGCATCATCTTCGGCGGGCGCCGCTCCAACACCATCCCCCTGGTGTGCGAGGCCACCGATTGGGAGCACGGAGTGTTCCGCGCCTCCACCAACGGCTCGGAGACCACCACCGCGGCTGGCGGTCCGTTGGGTGTGGTGCGCCGCGACCCCATGGCCATGCTGCCCTTCGCCGGCTACAACATGGGCGACTACTTCGCCCACTGGCTGGCGGTGGGCCAGCGCCTCACCCAGCCGCCCAAGATCTTCACCGTGAACTGGTTCCGCAAGGACGCCGACGGCGGCTTCGCCTGGCCCGGCTTCCGGGACAACTCCCGTGTGCTGAAGTGGATAGTGGACCGGATCAAGGGCCGGGTCGGGGCGCGCTCCACGCCCATCGGGCTGCTGCCCGAGCTCCAGGACCTGGAGATGAAGGGCTTGAGTCTGCCTCCCGGGCGCCTGGAGAGCCTGTTCAGCCTGGAGCGCGGCGAATGGGAGAAGGAGCTGGCCGAGGTGGAAGAGTTCTACGGCAAGTTCGGCGGGCGCATCCCGCAGGCGCTGCGCGGGCAGATGGAGAAGCTCAAGGCCGGAGTGGCCCGGCTGTGAGCGCCGCGGGAGCGGGTGCTCCCCAGGATTTCCAGCCGGTTCTGGTCAGCATCGCCGCCCCCGACGGGGAGACCGCCCGGCGCCTGGCCCGCCT
>MIBK01000228.1:26384-26730 GCA_001829505.1 Spirochaetes bacterium RBG_16_67_19
TGGCCGCCTGCGTGCAGATCGTCGATCCCATCCGCTCCGTGTACCGCTGGCGGGGCGCCGTGCAGGAGGAGCCGGAGGCGCTCCTGCTGGCCAAGAGCTCCCTGGACCTGATCCCCCGCATCGAAGAGCTGCTTCACCGGGAGCATCCCTACGAGCTGCCCGAGCTGGCCGCCGTGTCCATCGTCGATGGCTCGCCGGGCTACCTGGCCTGGATGCGGGAATGCCTGCAATAAAGCCGCAGCAGCGGGATGGCGCGCCCTTCCGCGTCCGCTATCCGGTGCGCATCGGGGACATCAACTACGGCGGGCACATGGGCAACGACAAGTACCTGCTCCTGTTCCACGAC
>MIBK01000228.1:26829-27639 GCA_001829505.1 Spirochaetes bacterium RBG_16_67_19
GATTTTTCTGGGCGACGAGCTGGAGGTGAGCGTGCTTCCCCGCGACGCGCAGGCCAGCCGCTTCACTTTGGACTACCAGGTGAACAGGGTCGGCGACGGGGCGGCCGTGGCCGGCGGCTACACCACCCTGGTGGCCTTCGATTACCAGAGGCGGCGGGTGACCCGCCTGCCCGAAGCCTTCCAGGCCGCCCTCACGGCGCCCGGCCGGGATTAGCCTCGCGCCGCAGGCGCGCCGGCACACGCAGCAGCTCACAGTCGCCGCAGGAAATCCCGCGCCCATTCCAGATCCTGGCCCTCGCCGGCCAGGGGAAGGTAATGCAGCGTCCGGTGGCCCCCGCCCTGCATGCGCCGCAGCGGCTCCGACGGCAGGCCGTGAAGCTGCTCGTCGGAAAGGATCCCGTCGGCCCGCAGGCTGCGCCCCAGGGGGGTTTCGGCCAGCCGCAACCGCCGGCCGTCGCCCAGGTACACCAGGTCGGCCATGTCGAACATGGCCATGAGGTGAGTGCGGGACAGGTGGTAGGTGCGGCGCACCCGCTCCGACCACGGCGCCCCACCCAGCCGC
This sequence comes from Spirochaetes bacterium RBG_16_67_19, assembly GCA_001829505.1. Classification (GTDB taxonomy): domain Bacteria; phylum Spirochaetota; class Spirochaetia; order SZUA-6; family DRHE01; genus MIBK01. The sequence continues at coordinate 27,392 of MIBK01000228.1, forward strand.
TCCCCGTCGACCAGCGGCGTCTCCGCCCGGGAGGTGATCTCCAGATAGATGGCCCGGTTTAGGGCGGCGAAGAAGCCCGGAGAGCCGTCCGCCGAGCGCACGACCACCACAAAGACGTTGGCCTGGGGGGTGTAGCGCCGCAGCACGGCGGGCAGGCCCGGATTGGCCACGACCTCCCCGCCGATGCGCTTGAACTGCTGTCCCCAGCAGGCCAGGAAATCCTCGGGGGGCACGAAGGTCTCGAACAG
>MIBK01000228.1:27689-27783 GCA_001829505.1 Spirochaetes bacterium RBG_16_67_19
GTCGGTCGGACGGCTCGCCGAAATGCCTGGCCAGGCGCTCCCCGATTTCGGGGTAATATTCGAGCTGCCCGTGCGGATCGGAGGCGAAGGCGAG
>MIBK01000228.1:27839-29077 GCA_001829505.1 Spirochaetes bacterium RBG_16_67_19
ATCGTGTCGCCCCGGGCGCGGATGCCGGCCACGATGGCCCGCTCGTAGAGCACGGTGTTGGTCTCCGGGCGCACGTACACCACCGCGTAGGACCCGGCGCCCGGGCCGAAGCCCTCTTCCGGCGGATAGGCCACCAGGATGTCCGGTTTCACGGCCGGAAGGCCTCCACCTCCAGGCGCACCATCTCCACCGTCACCACCCCGTCCGCGCCGGGGGGATGGTCGCGCAGATAGCGCTCCACGATCCGGGACACCAGCTCCTCGCGCCGCTCCGCGGGAACGGCCTGGGTGTACGGCAGCCAGGTGGTGCGCACGGCCAGTCCCTCGGCCCCCTGCTGCCGCATCTGCTTGGGCAGCAGCTGCACGCGCCGGGCCCGCAGCCCTGCCTGCTCCAGCCAGCCGTGGTACTCCTGCGGCCCGTGGAAGGAATAGGGGAAAGGCAGGCCGCCCAACCAGGCCGCCCAGGGCCGGCCGCCGGGCTTCAAGGCCCTGGCCACTCCCCGCAGCACGCGCAGATGGTCGCGCACCCAGTGCAGCGTGGCGTTGGAGAAGACCAGGTCGAAGCGCCGCTCGAAGTCCAGCTCCAGGGCGTTGCCCAGCAGGAAGCGCAGGTTGGGGTGCCGGTCCGGAGGGTAGGTCCGCAAGGCCTGTTCCACCATCTCCGGGGAGCTGTCCAGGCCCAGGACGCCGCCGCCGGGCACCCGCGCGGCAAGAGCTGCTGTGATCTTCCCATCGCCGCTGCCGATGTCCAGGATCGCCTCCGCGCCGCGCAGCTCCATCTTGGCGATGAGCTCCTGAGCCCACTGCGCTTGCGCGGCGGAGTGCCGGGCGTAGTCCTGCGAATCCCATCGATATCCCGGCTCGCTCATGGCTCCAGGCGCACCAGTACGTCCGGCCAGCCGGCGGCTGCGAGGCGCTGCCTTAGGGAGGCCAGTTCGGCGGAGCGCACCCGCCGGAACACCACCCGGGTGATGCCGCCTTCCGCCGGCTCCAGCTCCGCGGCGAAGCCGGCGGCGGCCAGACGGGCCCGCAAGCCCTCGGCGTTGGCCGCCCGCCGGAAGGAGCCCAGCTGCAGCCGGTACAGGCCCGACCCCTGACGGGTTGGCGCGCCGGGCTCCCCGGCGGCCAACACCTCCAGGCGAACGGCCGCCACGCCCCTGCCCGCCAGCCCGATGGCCCTGGCCGCGGCCAGGGAGAGGTCGATGACCCTCCCGGCCACGAAGGGGCCGCGGTCGTTGA
>MIBK01000228.1:29098-30175 GCA_001829505.1 Spirochaetes bacterium RBG_16_67_19
CGTTTTCCAGGTTGGTGACCCGCACGCGCGTGCCGAAGGACAGGCTGCGGTGCGCGGCGGTGAGCCGCTGGGTGTCGAAGATCTCGCCGCTGGCGGTGCGCCGGCCCTGGAACTTGCCGCCGTACCAGGAGGCCAGGCCTTCCTCGGCCGGGCCGAGGGCGGCCGCCAACAGCAACAGCGCGGCCGCGAGAATTGCCCTCACACTTTTTCCTATCGACCGCCGGTGCCGGATTGTTGAACAAGCCCCTCCCCTTGGGCTACTCTGGTAGCCTATGGCGCAAGCGGAGCAGGCGGTTCATTGGGCGGACCTGTACGCCGAGCAGGTGATCCGGGAGAAGGGCGACAAGGAGCTGTACGTGGCCGCCTCCGGCATCACCCCTTCGGGCACGGTGCACATCGGCAACTTCCGCGAGATCATCAGCACGGAGCTGGTGGTGCGCGCGCTGCGGGAGCGCGGGCGCAAGGTGCGCTTCATCTATTCCTGGGACGACTACGACGTGTTCCGCAAGGTGCCGAAGAACATGCCGGGGCAGGAGGCCCTGGCCGGCTACCTGCGCCAGCCCATCACCCGCGTCCCAGACCCTTACGGGAAGGAAGAAAGCTACGCCCGGCACAACGAGCGGGAGGTCGAGGACCTCCTGCCGGTGGTGGGCATTGCCCCGGAGTACATCTACCAGTTCCGCGAATACCGCGCCTCGCGCTACGCGGAGGGCATCCGCAAGGCCCTGGAGCGCCGCGAGGAGCTGCGGGCCATCCTGGACGAGCACCGCACCGAGGCGCTGGCCGGGGAATGGTGGCCGATCTCCATCTTCTGCACCCGCTGCGGCCGGGACACAACTTCCGTCCGGAGCTGGGACGGGCAGTACGGTGTTTCGTATTCCTGCAAGTCCTGCAAGAACGCGGAGGGCCTGGATCTGCGCTCCACCGGCGCGGTGAAGCTCCTGTGGCGGGTGGACTGGCCCATGCGCTGGGCCTATCAGCGCGTGGACTTCGAGCCGGCCGGCAAGGACCACCACACCGCAGGCGGCTCCTTCGACACGGGCCGCCGGATCGTGAAGCAGGTATACGGCTTCGAGG
>MIBK01000228.1:30188-32896 GCA_001829505.1 Spirochaetes bacterium RBG_16_67_19
CCCGTCAGCTTCCAGTACGACTTCATCGGCATCAAGGGGCGCACCGGCAAGATCTCCTCCTCCAGCGGCGAGGTGGTGTCCCTGCGCGACGTGCTGGAGGTCTACCAGCCGGAAGTGGTGCGTTACCTCTTCGCCTCCACCCGCCCGAACACCGAGTTCGCCATTTCCTTCGACCTGGACGTGCTGAAGATCTACGAGGACTACGACCGCTGCGAGCGGGTCTATTTCGGCGCGGAGGAAGCGCCGGAGAACCGGGCCGCCAAGGAGAAGCGCACCTACCAGCTTTCCCAGGTGAGCCAGGTGCCCTCCTCCCCGCCCACCCAGATCGGCTTCCGCCACCTTTGCAACCTGGTCTGCGTCTACGAAGGCGATCCGGAGCGGGTGCTCGGCGCTCTGGCCCTCACCACTTCAGCGGAGGACCTGGCCAAGGTGCGGGCCCGCGCGGTCTGCGCTTGGAACTGGGTCCAGAAGTACGCCCCGGAGAGCTTCCGCTTCCGGCTGCGCGACCCGGGCAGCCCGCCGCCGGCCTTCCCCGAGGCCGAGCGCCAGGCCCTGCGCCTGCTGGCCGCGGAGGTCGGGGAGAAGCTGGCCGGCCACGACGAGAAGTCCCTGGCCGAGGCCATTTACCGCATCGCCGGGGAGGCGGGGCTGGAGTCCAAGGAGTTCTTCAAGGTCGTCTACCGCGCCCTGATCCAGAAGGACCAGGGGCCCCGCCTGGCCGGATTCCTGCTGGTCCTCGGGCGGGAGCGCGTGCTCCAGCTTCTCGGGAGTTTTTGAGGGGCGGCCGCGCGGTGGGCGCCCTCTGGAAGAACCGCGGCTTTCTTCTATACTTCCTGGCCGAGACCGTCTCGACCTTCGGCTCCAGCATGCTGTTCATCGGCATCAACTGGTACGTCCGGGAGTCCTCCGGCAGCAATGCCGCCGTGGGCGCCGTGCTCTCCCTCTCCATCGCCAGCAGCTTCCTGCTGTTCCCCCTGGCCGGCACGGTGGCCGACCGCTTCCCCCGCCGCACTACGCTGCTGGCCATGACCCTGGGCCGGGCCGGGCTGTACCTGCTGTTCCTGCTCCTGGCCTTGCTGGGTCGCCTGGAGGTGCGGACCATCTACCTGCTGGTGGTGTTGAACGGCCTGGGCTGGGCCTTCCACACCCCCGTGTCGCGCGGCTTCCTGCAGGAGATCCTGGACCGAGGCGAGCTGGTGGGCGGCAACGCCTGGGTGGAGATGAGCCTGCAGACCGGGGCGTTCCTTTCCGCAGGCGTCACGGGCATCGTGCTGGATCGGTTGGGCGTCAGCGCCGTGCTGGGCATCGCGGTCGGGACCTATCTGGCGGCCAGTCTGCTGCTGGCCGGCATCCGCTACACCCCGCTGCGGGTGCGCGACGCCGGGGAGCCCTTTTTCGCCCAGTTCTCGCGCGGCTTGCGCTACCTGGGCGCGCGCCCGCGCCTGCTGTGGCTGGGGCTGCTGATGCAGGTGCCCTTCGTGGTGGTGATCGTCTCCAACGTGGTCCTGCCGGGCTACGTGGAGAACGTGCTGGGCGCGGGCGCGGTGGCCTTCGGCCTGGCCGACATGGCCTACGGCCTGGCCGCCTTCATCTCCAGCCTGCTGCTGTCGCTGTTCGCCGCCCGGCTGCCCCGCTTCCCGTTGCTGATGGGGCTGTACTGCCTGGTGCTGGCCGCCCTGGCCGGGCTGTACCTCAACCGCCTGGCGGCGCTGGCCTACCTGGGCATGTTCCTCTTTGGCCTGGGCAACACCCCGCTGAAGATCCTGCTCACCTCCACCCTGATGGAGATCGTGGACAAGGAGCAGTGCGGGCGGGCCATGGCCCTCTGGACGGGGATCTCCTCGCTTCTGCAAGTCGGGCTGTCCTTCAGCCTGGGGTCGGCCCTGGACCGGGTGAGCGAGAACCACGGGTACCTGGCCCTGGGCGCCGTGATGGCCGGCGGCCTGGCGGGCGTGGCGGTGCTGCTGCCGCGGCTCAGCTCTCGCAGATCTGCTTGAGCCGCGAAAGCGCATTCGGCCACAAGTCTTCGAACATCTTCTCGAATTCCTCATTCGAATCCAGGTCCACCCGCACTTCGGTTACGCCCGCTTTCTCGGTGAAGGTGTAGTTTTCATAGGCCGGCGCCCAGGCTTTCGCTTCCGGGCTTTCAGTATCCTCCACACCGCCCTTGACGAGCCCCAGATGCCGGATCGAGAGGAATTCGAATTCCCTGTTTTCCGCGATCACGGCAGTCATCCCCTCGCCAGGCGGAGAGAGAAACTTGATTTTCGAGCCCTTGTCCCAAGAACCCTCATAGTAGCATCCCGGGCCGAATGCTTCCGTCCACTGGCGATAGGTGTCCGGCTCGAGCATCTTCTTCCACACGCGCTCCTTGGGCGCCCGGATGGAAATGGTGAAATGCAGCTTCTTCATACGAACCTCCTCACGTCTACCGAGTAGTCGTCGGGCGGAGGCCGGAATCGACAGTTGCTGTGGACAGATGGTACTCTTAGCCATGGACTCGGGGGAGATCAAGCGCCAGGTCGGCAGGCAGGCCGCGGAGAAGCTGGTGGCCAGCGGCATGAAGCTGGGCCTGGGCACGGGCTCCACCGCCATCGAGGCGGTGCGGCGCATCGGGGAACTGGTGCGCGAAGGGGCCCTGCGCGACCTGAAGGTGGTGCCCACCAGCTTCCAGACCGAGGTGGCCTGCCGGGAGCTGGGCATCTCCC
>MIBK01000229.1:0-826 GCA_001829505.1 Spirochaetes bacterium RBG_16_67_19
GACTTGCGCTGCCGGCCCTGGATGATGCGCTTGCCGATCTCGATGGCCAGGGAGATGGTGCCGCGGATGGCGAACTCCTTCATCTTCTTGCCGTCCATGACGTACAGGCCGATCATGGAGGCCAGGCCCATGGCCACGGTGACCATGCGCGAGAGGGTTTCCACCCAGGCGTTGCTCACCGCGTCGATCACCACCTTGTTGCCCTTCTCATCGCAGCAGACCATGGGCGAGGCGCTGACCCCGCCGATGCCGAAGGAGGTCATGGGGATCTCGGGGAAGGCGCGGCCCATCCCGTCGGCGTCGATCAGGGGCAGCCCCAGGCGGGCGGCCGTATACACGGGGATCGTGGAGTTCAGGCCCCCCGCCTCGATCGGCAGCACCGCGTAGGCCTTGCGGCTGAAGAAGGATTCCACCGCCCGGAAGGCGGCCTCCGGCTCCGAGCCATTGGGCAGCTTCTCCAGCATGGCCGCGGGGGCGCCCATCATGGCCGAGGGGATGACCAGCTCCTGGTCCGGGATGTCCTCCGCCTCCAGCAGGCGCACCGGACCCTTCTCCAGTATCGCCTTCTTGGCCATGAGCTTGCCCAGATACGGGTCGCCGCCGCCGCCGGCGCCCAGCACGGCCGCTCCGATGGCCAGGAATTCCATGTCGTCGGCTTGCAGGACCTTCAATTTCAGCCTCCGGTGCAGCGGGATGCATATTTATTGACCGGAGCGCGGAAAAATGCAATCATTTTTTTGTGGAAGTAGAAAGAGCGATCCTGGAGCGCCGGAGCGTCCGTCAGTTTTCGAAGCGTCCGCTGGAGAGGCAAGATCTGCAGGAGATG
>MIBK01000229.1:869-1451 GCA_001829505.1 Spirochaetes bacterium RBG_16_67_19
CCTGGGCTTTTGTCTGCGTCACGGATCCCGCGGCGGTGCACCGCATCAGGGTGGTGTCCCCCGGGATGTTCTGGGACCCGCAGGCGGTGGTCGCCGTCTGTTCCGACCAACGCAAGGCGGGCAGGTTCCGGGGCGGCCCCGAGCTGGCCCGTTTGGACTGCGCCATGGCCGCCCAGAACCTGATGCTGCGGGCCTTCAGCCTGGGCCTGGGCTCCTGCGTGATCCGCTCCACCAACCTGGAGGCCGTGCGCCTCATCCTGGAAGCCCCCGAGCACATCCAGCCGGAGCTGCTGGTCATCCTGGGCTATCCGGAGGGCCAGCCCCCGACTCCGTCCCGGGACCCGGGTGTGGTCTACTGGCAGAAATACGGCCACAAGGAGGCTTGAGGTGGGAGAGCCGGGACCGATGGGAGAAGAGCTGGACCGCGGGCTGTACGAGCTGCTCGGCTACCTGCTGACTTCCGCGCGCGGGCTGCTGGAGGAGCCGGGGGAGTACGGGCCGCTTCGCCTGGCGGAGGCCGCCTCCCGGTTGTGCGCGGTGCTGGCCGGCGGCGGCAGCGCGTACGGCGCTGCCGCCCGTCAA
>MIBK01000229.1:1482-5523 GCA_001829505.1 Spirochaetes bacterium RBG_16_67_19
GATCCGCCGGCCTTCCAGAAGGCCCTGGACCAGGCTGTTCGCGACTACACCCGGCGCCTGGCCTGAGAATCCCCCGGAGCGGGGTGGTCCGCTCCGGGGACGATTCCCCTTCCCCCTGGCCTCGGGGGGCGGGATTTCCGGCTTCCGCTGAGCCGAAGGCTGTCGCGCGCAACAAGATTCTCGAGCTGCCCAAGCAGGCAACTGGCTCCTGTCAGGAACTCCTGCTTCACGGACCCGGCGCCATAGGCGATATTGGACAATGGGTGTCGTTCCAACAAACATCAGCCGGTTGATAAATGGGTTATCCGCCCAAGAGAATCTCGCACAATTTTCTATCTCACGCCAGCAACGTTGGCGAACAGCAGTCCGCTTTCTCGTCACGCAGAATGGTTTTCCTCGTCTTCTCTGTCAGCACGAAAGGTGCGCCACCACGAGCCTGCGGTGGACGGCGCCTGGTCGCGCTTCCTGGAAGCTGCTGCAGCCGCGGCCAGCCTGAACGCACGATCCAACGGCGGTCATTCGGCCCCGATGGTACCCGATTCGGGTGCACCTCTCTTCCTGGCCAGGCGTGAGCTCTTCCTGATGATGAGCTCCGGCTCGATGGACTCGTTGATTGGCTCTTTACGCTTTCTTTCCAGGAGATCGAGGAGGGCGTTGGCCGCCAGCGAAGCGATTCGGGCATGCGGGAACCGCAGCGTCGTGAGAGAGATGCGCGAATGACTGCTGACGGCTATATCGTCCACGCCGACCACGGCCAAGTCCCTGCCGGTCCTGCGGCCGATTTCCTCGACTGCTTCCATGGCGCCCATCGCGCACAGATCGTTGACACAGAATACTCCGTCGATCTGCGGCGCCCTGGCGAGCAGGGCCCGCATGCCCTCCCGTCCCTCGTCGATGGTTAGTCCCGCCGCGACACAGAGGGACTCGTCCCAGCCGACTCCTCGCGCCTTCAGAGCGTGGGTGAATCCTTTCTTGAGCTTTCGGAAGGAACTGAACTTGAGGTCTTGCAGGCTGCCAGTCAGATGGGCTGGATATCGGCACCCGGCGTCCAGCAGGTGATTGGCGGCCATCTGCCCCGCTGCTACCAGGTCGTTGCCGACGAACGAACCGCGATAGCGCTGCGGCGAGGTGTCGAGAAGCACGTACGGGAGGGCGAACGTCTTCAGGCGCTTGAAGCTCTGGTCGGTCTTCTCCGAGCAGCAGAACAGCACGCCGCGGACCCGCAGTTGGGCCATCGCCTCGATTGCGGAAAGCTCCTTCGTCGCCGACCACTGGCTCTCCGCGATAAAAAGTTGATAGCCGCGCTGATAGACGACCTCCTGCGTGTGGCGGATCAGAAAGGCATTCCATGGATTCGTCACCTCGGTGACCAGGATGCCCACCGTATTAGAATGCCCGTTCCGCAGATATCTCGCCGCCAGGTTGGGCACATAGTTGAACCTCTTCGCCACCTGAAGGACCTTCTGCCGGGTCTGGTCGCTGATCCGGCTATCTGGCTTGAAGGACAGGGAGACGGTGGCATCGGTCACCCCTGCCTCCCGCGCGATGTCCTTGATCGTGATCCGCTTCACAGTCTCTCAACCTCGCGGCACCCGCATGTGTTCGATCCCCTCTTTTCTCGCCGCGAGCCTGCGAAGCTCCGGCAGGAACGTGACCAGGAGCACCGCCAGGATGATCAGCGCTGCCACTGCTGACGAAAGGCCCCGGTTCTGGTACCGGAAGGCCTGGTTGTATGCATACAACTCAAGGATGTAGGTCGAGGTACCCGGTCCGCCTCGCGTCAGCACGAACACGTAGTTGAACAGCCAGGTGAACACGGTGATCGTGGCCAGCACGGTGTAGAAGTAGATGATCTCCTTCATTTGCGGAACGATGACGCGCAGCGTCAGTTGCCAGGAGTTGCAGCCGTCGAGTCGTCCGGCCTCGATGAGGGACTCATCCACCGAAAGCAGCCGGGCCAGCATGATCACCACCCCGAAGCCCAGTTCTTTCCAGACGATCATTACCACCAGGACGAGAAAGGCGGAGTTGCTCTTTGCCAGCCAGTCGACCCGCAGAGCATCGAGCTTCAGCGCGGCGAAAGCGGTGTTGATCACGCCGTTGAGCTGGAACATGAAACCGAAGGATATCCCGACGACGACTATGGGCAGCACGTACGGGATAAAGACGATCGTCCTGTAGGCTCGCCAGCCGGTCATGCCCTGGTTGAGCAGGACGGCAACCGCCACCGACAGAACCACCAGCAGCGGTACGCAGACGAGGAACAGCAGGAAGTTGTGACCGAGCGATTCGGCGAAAAGCGGGTCCTTGAAAACGAACCGGAAGTTGCCCAGCCCCACGAACCTGGAAGCGCCCGCATTCGCGCCGCCGAGCACCAGTTCGTGCAGGCTGTTGTAGATGGTCTTGCAGATCGGATAGAAGAACACCAGAAGGCTCAGCAGCAGGGCCGGCGCCAGATAGAGGGCGATCCGGACGCGGGTGACGGCGCTTTTCTCAAGCCTGGCAGGCACGGCGCCACCCCGGGGCGACCACGAGCGGACAGAAAGCCGCGCGGCTCCTGTTCCTGCTGGCGAACCGCCTGTCTTCAGGCATACGCATCGATCAGCTGCCTGTCGTGCAGGGCCTGGGAGTAGATGCGGTCCAGCTCGCGCTGCCGGTCACCAGGGATGTGGTATTCGTGGCGCGCGATCCGATCACGGACGACGTCCAGCGCCCTGCGGGTGAGGGACTCCGCGCCCTGCCCCCCCGGCGCGCTGTCGAAGAGCGGGAATTCCGAATACTCGCGACGGAAATTCTCCAGGGTCAGAGCCCCTTCGAGGAACGTGCCTCCCGGGGCCACCCCGGCGATCTCCCCCACCAGGATCCTGGACGGGTCAAAGGCCCTCTTGGCCAGCAGCGTCTGGATGAAACGCAGCATCTCATGATCGAGCACCAGCTGGACTGGACTGTACAACATGTCCTGCGCCAGCAGGCCGGCGGTCCGGAAGGCGCGGGCGCCCAGCAGCGCCGCGATCAGCGTGTGTACTCCTTTCTCGAAGCCCTGCTGGCAGTCCTCCTCCTTGCCGTTGCTCAGAACGCTCACGCCTACCAGCGGGATGTTGTAGAAGTTGTTGAGGCTGATCTGGTAGACGGTCTTGAGCATATCCTCGATCGTGCTGTAGACGACGTTGGCGAATCGCCAGTTCACCGGGTGACCCATGATGGAGTCGATGACCTGGATGTAGACCGGCGCATCGCCATGCAGCAGCCTCAACATCAGGTACCCGGCGAACAGCTCCGCGGCGGATTGTGCCATGCCGGACTCGATGTAGACGGGCGCGGTGACTCCGTACATGGGGAAGCTACCCACCCAGAGCGGGACATCCGTGTCGAGGTAGTGGTAGACCACCTCCAGCTCACGGTGGTTGAACCGCCGGGGGCTCTCGAACCAGAGGCCCACCGTGAACCGCTTGTTCATCACCTGCGCCATTTCGTGGATGTACCGGCAGCCTGGAATCGTGCTCCGAGAATTGTGCTCGAAGATGTCGTTCCCCTTGAAACGGCTGTTTTCCCACAGGATCTTGTGTAGCGTGACTTCCACCATGTGCTTCGGAACATCGCTGACCGACACGGCCGCCGTGCCGGTGATCCCGAGGCTGTCCTCCAGCTTGGTCGCCTCAACGAGATCGCGGGTCGTCGCCTGCCGAGCTATACCGGTCTGCAGGTCCTTGATGGTCGGATTCATGTTGCCCGTGATGAGCAGGAAATCGCTGCCGCCGTAGTAGGCCGGCAGGTCGAAGGCAATCCGGAATACGTGCCGGTCGACCAGGTCCGGGTTGAACGTGACTGTATGTCCGCTGATCCGCACGCCCTGGAAATCCGCGAGCCTGCGGAGCATCTGCTCGTGATCCAGCTGGATCCCCACGGTCGAGACCAGCTCAAGGACTTTTTCATGGAAGGCGGAGAGGGACTCCGGCGGGATCGTCTGCATGAGGCCGCCGAATCCTGTGCGCTGCGGATCTTGTTTGCTCATCACTACAGTCCTGATGCGCCGTGACCGTC
>MIBK01000229.1:5532-11491 GCA_001829505.1 Spirochaetes bacterium RBG_16_67_19
AGCGGGTGGAGCCCGACGGGCTCCGCCCGCTTTCCACCTGCTTAGAACCCCTCGGGGATATCCCACTTCCTGTAGATATCCACCTGCTGCGGGTTCTGCTGCCGCCATTTCTCCAGAACTTCCTGGCACTTGTGGATGACGCCTTCCGGATTGAGCTCTCCGGACCACAACTGCTGGAAGGTCGGGTACCACCCCTCGTAGTCCAAGGCGGCGGGGAAGAAGCACTCCATCCAGAAAACGAACCTGGGATTCTTGCTCAGCACGGAGTCATAGATCAGCTTCTGCTGCGGATATTTGATCAAGGCCGGATCGAACTTCGAGTCGGCCGGAAGAATCCCGGTGGAATTGTAGAAGGAATCGATCATGGTCTTGCCGTGCAGGAAGGTCAGGAAATCCGCGGCCTCTTTCTTGCGCACGGACCATGAGGTGATGCCCAGGCCCTGGATCTGCGGAGAATACCTGTGGCTGAGCTTGCCGGTGCCGATAGCCGGGGCGGTCATGATCCCGAGGTTGTCCGTGCCGAGCATCTTCGCGTACTGGGCGATCAGCGAATCGCTCACCATGGTCATGGCCACTTTGCCCTGGGGGAAGAGGTCCCAGCCTTGCAGGAAGTCGATCGAGGCGGCGTCGTCGTTGAAGTAGCCTTTCCTGCGCATGTCATCGACCTTGCGCACGAAGTCCACCCATTCCTCGTCGACGAATGTCCCATCCGCCACCAGTTTCGTCATCTGCTCCATGGAATCGAGCAGGGAGAAGCCGAACTCCGACACGAACCAGCCGTTTCCCCACTGGTCCTTGAGCCCAAACGAGAAAGGCGTGATGCCGGCTTTCTTGAGCGCGGCACAGGCGGCCATGAAATCGTTCCAGGTCTTTGGGGGGTTCTCGGGGTCCAGGCCCGCTTTCTTGAAGTAGGACTTGTTGTAGAGGATCGAGATGCCGGCCAGATAGAAGCCCGCTCCCCAGGCCTTTCCGTCCCAGATCCTGGTCATGGTCAGCATGCTGGAAAGCTCTTTATCGGGAATCAATCCTGTGAGCGGAGCCAGATTGCCGCTCCAGGCGTCTTCCAGCGTGTAGGTGCCGTCCCAGAAATACTGAATATCCGGGCCGACCTTGGGGTCCTTCGCTGTCGCCGCCGCCTTGAACTCGGTGATCATCGTGTCCTGCGACTGCAGCTTGGCTTCGACCGTCACCTGGGGGTGGGCCTGCTGGTAGACTTCGATGGCTTCCCCCAGCCACTTCTGCGTGCCGGGAGCCTCGCTTTCTCCTTGCCACCAGACGACCAGCTTCACGGGTTGTGCCCCCGCCTTCGACTCCTGCTTCCCGCTCGCGGCCAGACCCGCCGCCGCCAGAAGCGCGATCAGGGCGAACGCTGCGAATCTTTTCATCGCTTCCTTCCTCCTTTTTTTTTCTGGGTCGGTTCCCCTATTTTTCCAGCCCGGTCATCAACCCCTTGATGAAGAGCCTCTGGCCGGACAGGTAGAGAGCAGCAATCGGAATGGTCGAGACCAGCAGGCCCGCCATGACCAGCGGGAGATTGATATTGCTCCTGGATCGGAAAGCGATCAGGCCGGCCATGAGCGTCTTCAGCCGATCGCTCTGCAGGAAGACCATGGCCATGAGCAGGTCGTTCCACACCCACATGGCGTTGACCACGATCGAAGTCACGATGGCCGGAACCGAGAGCGGTATGAAGATCCAGAAGAGGAGCCGCAGGTCCCGGCAGCCGTCTATGACTCCGGCTTCGATCATCTCCCCGGGGATCGTGACGAAGAAGCTGTACACCAGGTAGATCGTGAAAGGGATGATGAAGCCGATGTAGATGATGATGACTCCGGCGAGGGAGTTTATCAGCCGGATTCGCACGAAGAACTCAAACAGGGGGACAATCGCGATGATCGGCGGGATCAGCATGAGCGAGGCGATGAAGCGGAGGAGCAACCCCTTAATCCGGAAGGTGTACCGCCGCAGGGCGAAGGCCGCCAGGCAGCAGACCAGCAGCCCAAACACGAGCACCAGCGAGGTCACCAGCACGCTGTTCACCAGCCAGCGCACGAAGGCGAAATCGGCGAAGAGGCTGCGGAAGTTCTCCAGGGCGACGCCGTGCGGAAGGCCGAGGTTGTTCAGCAGGTACTCTTCTTTCCCCTTCAAGGAAGCGGTGACGATGTAGTAGATGGGAAACAGCGTGAAGAGGCTGAGGGCTACGAGAAAAACCTGCCCCACTATCTTGGCAAAGCGGAACTCCTGGCCTGCTGCCAACGGCTACGCCCCTTCTCCCCGCCGATCCCTGCCCGAAGCTAGACCTTCAGCGAAAAAGCGCTGCGGAATATAGTCGTGATTGAAACGGGTCACGCGCTCCGATCCGTTTTTCGTGATGAAATAGGTGTCCTCGATCCGGAACGACCCGAAAGGAAGATCCTTGAAATAGGCATCAATGGCCACCACCATGTTTTCGACGATCTCCACATCCCTGGTGGCGGAGAACCAGGGGCTCTCGCACTCCAGCATGCCGAGCGAGTGGACGGAGCCATACGGGCTGTACTTCCGGTATCCCTTCTGCGACAAGAAATCGTAGTAGGTCTGGTGCAGTTGGCGCGAGGTCACGCCGGGTTTCAGGCTCTCTGCTACGGTGTCCTTGGCGTCGAAAGCGATCTGGACGGCCGCCCGAATATCTTCGGGTATCTTTCCCAGCACGATCGGAGACGCCAGAGCCGCGTTGTACCCTTCGTAAAGGCAGCCGGCCTGGACATCGATGAGCTCGCTCTCCCCCACTCGCCGGAGGGAGTTCCTGTTCATGCACAGGTTTGTGTTCCGGTTCCCCGACGGAATCATGGGCGAGAACGACAGGCAGTGGTCCTCCGCGCCGAGGCGGAGCATCTGGCTCTCCACGTCCGCCTGGATGTCGAGCTCGGTGAGGCCGGGTTTGATCATGGCCACCGCGTATTCGAAGGTACCCGAGATGATCTGGCAAGCCTTCCGGATGCAGGCCAGTTCGTTCGGCGATTTCCTGCCCCTTAGCTCGTAGAGAAGCTTTTCGGCGCTCACGATTTCCGCTGACGGGAAGACCTGCTCGAGTTTCTTGTAGATCGAAAAAGGGAAGATCAGGTTACCGATGATACCGATCCGCCTGATGCCCGGCTTCTTGACCTCCTGGAAGAGATTCGAGAAATCGAGTTGGTCCGGCAGGTCGTACTCGACCTCGGCGACCTCTCCCAGCTCCGGCATGATGCGGATGTCGGGGATCTTGGACTTCGCTTTCGACCACTCGTGGCAGGCCTGACCGGAGCACAGTATCGGCTCCCCTTTCAGGCGGATGATCATCCCGGCGCTCTCGTTTATCGGCGAGACGTCTGCAAAATAGCGCACCGCAGAGGGGTCCAGAAGATTGGAATACGCGACGACGAGATCGATGCCGTTGCGGGACATCAACTCCTTGAAATTACCCATCCGGGTCTTGAACTCGGAATCGGGAATAGCCGGGAAGGAGTTGCTGTCCGACATCTCGCTCTCCCTTGCAACTTCAGTTAGACGTCTAACCTGGAAGCATAGATGACTTCCCCCGGCCTGTCAAGAGAAATCGCTGTATTTTGCTCGGCACGGCCGCCGAGGTGGCAGGCGCAACACACAGCCGGCGCCTGCGTCTGTTCCTTTTGGGCGGTATCCTCCGCCGCGTAGAGGACTAGGAAACGCAATTGACGAATCGAGGCAAGCAAATCCTATGGTGTTTACAGAGAATTGGTTTAGGCTCTTGAGAAAATGCTGTATATTAGGAGCAGAGGATCAGACAATGGCGGGGTATATCTTGAGTGACTATATCGACAAAGCGCTGGCGCGGGCCGTCTACGAGAAGTTAGAGGATGGGACCTACGCTGGGAAGATTCCTGGATGCGCTGGTGTGATTGCCTTTGGCAAGGGCTTACGAGATTGCGAAGAAGACCTTCACGCTACCCCGGAGGATTGGGCTTTGGTGGGTTTGAAACAGGGCCATGAATTATCCGTCATAGATTCGACGCGATCGATGAGTATTCGGTTCCTCAACTACGATTCATGATCAAAGAAGTAGAACTCATCCTGCGCAGGGGCATTTCCCTTGATGAATGGGAGAAGATATAGAAAACCGAAGCTACGTCGCTGAAGGCGCCGGGCTTTGCGAAACGCTGGAATCTCCCCGTGGAGCAGCAGTTCCTGTGAGCAGACGTTTGCCCGCTAGGGCAGTTCGAGAATCTCTATTGCTCGTGCCAGCCTTCCGGTCGCAGCTACGACCGGAAGGCCTCCAGGTAGGAGTCGGCGTAAATCGAGCGGTTCATCACCAAGTCGGCGGTGATCAGGGCGTTGACCAGCTCCTCGTCGGTCACGTCCAGGATCACCGCGTCCATGCCGCTGGCGGCCATCATCACCGCGAAGGTGCGGTTGATCAGCTTCTTGTGGATGGCCCCGTTGGATACATTGCTCAGGCCGCAGACCACATGCGGCGGCGGGTCGGAGAAGAGCTGAAACTGGCTGGCCGCCGCCAGGATGATCTTGGCCTGGTCCTGCATGTATTTCATGGGCATGACGATCGGGTCCAGGAACACGTGGTCCGGCGGAATGCCGTACTCCATGGCCGTGGCCAGGATCTGGCCGCCGATCTCCACCCGCTTCTCGGTGGTCTTGGGGCTGCCGGCCTCGTCCATGACCAGACCGATGATGGAACAGCCGTACTCGGCCACCAGCGGGAAGATCTCCTTCATTTTTGAGTCGATGGCCGGGGTGGAGTTGATCAGGGGCGGCTTCTTGCACAGGGGCACCGCCTCCTTGAGCATGGGGTACTTGTTGGTGTCGATGGAGATGGGCAGCTCGCTGGCCGACTGCACCTGCTCGATCATCCAGCACAGGTCCTCCACCTTGGCCGAAGCCGCGCCCAGGTTCACGTCCAGGTAGGTGGCCTTGGCCTTGGTCTGCTTGACGGCCCATTCCTTGATCACGCTCGCGTCATGGGCCAGGACCGCGGCCTTGACCTCCTTGAAGCCGGTGTTGATCCGCTCGCCGATAAAAATCATATCTTCCTCCTTAGAATAGCTGCGCTATGGTGGCCTGGACGCCCTTGATGGCCTCCGGGTGGGCCATGATCAGGATGTCCGCGCCGGCCTGCAGGTACACCGCGCCGCAGGCGGCCTCCCACATCGGGCCCCTCTTGGCCAGTTTGCCCCAGCCGGGCAGCACGTCCTCGTCCACCACGGCTTCCTTGATCCGGTACACCTCCCCGCCCACGTCGCAGATCTGGGGCATGGCCATGAGCTTGTCGCCCTTCAGCCCGGCGACGCGCGCCCGCTCCAGGATCGTGTACACGTAGTCGAAGCCGTAGCCCAAGGCCGCGGTGGTCTGGAAGGACACCACGTCTTTCAGGTCGTAGCCGGCGTCTTGAAGAAGGATGTTGATCTGCTTGCCCAGGTTGATGTCCACGGGGGCCTGGGCGATGATCTTGTGCTTGTCGGACTTGCAGATCGCCACCACCGTGCGGTAGTTGGCCTCCTTGGCCGAGCCGATCAGGCAGTTCTCGCCCTTGGCCGCCTGGGAGCACTCGGGCAGCACCAGGTTGTCCTTCTCGTCGGCGCCGCAGCCCCAGATGATCAGGGGCACATCGACCGCCTTCAGCACGTCCTGGACTACCTTGGCGCAGTGGGCCGGGTCCAGATTCTTGCCGGCCGGGTCGGCGCCGAGCATCTTCAGGCTGATCAGGTCGACCTTGTACTGCTGGACGCACTTCTGGGCCCATTCCACCGGCGAGCCGATCTCCTTGCCGATGGCCCCAGCGAGCATGTCCGGCCAGTCGGGGGGCACGTCGGACACGTACCCGGCGATGACCGGCTTGTTGGGGATGGAGCCCTCGAAGGTCAGGAAGGGCAGCGTGGTCTGGCCCCCCACGGTGACCGTCCTGGCCCGCGTCCCCCCCTCGGCCTTGGTGGCCCCGATGGTCACCGTG
>MIBK01000230.1:0-233 GCA_001829505.1 Spirochaetes bacterium RBG_16_67_19
GCAGCAGGCCGGCGGCGAAGGTGAGCGAGCGGGAATCGCTCGCCAACCCGGGGATGGCGAAGGAAAGAAATCCGCCCTCCTTGTTCTCCGCAACGGCGATCAGCACGGAGGCCTGCGCCGGCAGGGGAGCCTCCGCGGCAGCCGCGGCCCCGGAAATCAGGCTGCCCAGCACCAGGCGGCTTTCCTGGCCGGAGCGGGCGTAGGGCTGGACCAGCTCGCCCAGCGGCGTGCCG
>MIBK01000230.1:263-4611 GCA_001829505.1 Spirochaetes bacterium RBG_16_67_19
AAGCCGGTGCCGGCCAGCGCCACGACGCGCTCCAGCATCGGCTTGCCCAGGACCACGGCGTCCCGCAGGTGCAGGAGGGCCTGCAGGTCCAGGAGCGCGGTCTGCGCCACGGCCCTGCCCAGCAGCGCCGGGACCAGGATCGCGCGGTGCGCCGCGGGGTACTTGCCGGCCAGGCCGTACAGCTCCAGGGACAGACCCTGCCTGCCGGCCGCTTCTTCGATCCGGGCCGCCAGCGCCTGGCGCCGGTGATGCAGGGCCAGGTGCAGGTGGACCCCCGGAAGGGCTTTCTTCAATATGGCCAGGCCCTCCAGCAGGGCTTCAAGTCCCCAGGACTCGAGCAGCACCTCCGGATTGGGGTTGTGCGGCTCGTCCTCCGCGGCCTGCACCACCAGGTGCGCGGCCTGCGCTGGCAGGGCCGCCGCGCCGGAGGCGCGGGCCAGCTCGAGCAGCGCCTCGGGGCCGGAGGCTCGCCAGTCGCGCGGACGGCCGGGCAGTGCGGTCCAATCCGTGGTGCCGTCCCCGGCGATGGTGGCCACCTTGGTCTTGCCTCCCAGCCAGGCCGCGGGCTTGAGCTCCTCGATGCGGCCGCTCAAGGTGGCCAGCACGGCGCCGGAGGGGCCGCGCGCCAGGGCCTGCCCGGCCTTCACCTGTTCGCCGCTCTTCACCAGGGCGGGCAGGTCCGCGCCGTCGGGGCCGCGCAGGGGCAGGCGCACCTTGGCGGGCAGGGGCGCTTCGACCAGGGTGTCCTCGGGTCGGCCCGCGAAGCGCTTGAAGGCGTAGCCGCCGGGGAAGCTCTTGTACCGTATGGCCATACTATCCTTTGGGAGGTGCCGCGCTCCGCCCCGGGCCGGAGGGCCGCAGCGGGAGCACGGCTGCCGCCTACCAGTTCTTGGCGCTGCTCTTCATGGTCAGCTTGCCGCTGGCCGCGTCGAGCTTGTGGCAGTTCAGGCAGGCGCCCTGGTAGAATTGCACGAAGGGGTTCTGCTCGCCCTTCTCATAGTGAACCTTGTGCAGCATGATGTTCAGGGGGCTCACCTTGCCGCCCTCCCGGTGGCACATCAGGCAGCCTTCGGGAAGCTGTTTGACCATGGAATCGATCTTGGGGTGGCCGGAGATCTTGGCCAGGGAGACGTTCAGCCGGTAATCCTTGCCCTCTCCCTGGTTCTTGTGGCAATCCACGCAGCCGTTGGGGTGTTCGTCCGCGACGGTAAGCCCCGGCAGGAAAGCCCTGGGCTTGGCCTGGCCCATGAGCACCAGGGTCATGGCTGTCACGGCGGCGGCAAGCAGCAGGAACGTTCCCGCCTTTTTGACTCCCTTCATCCTCATCCTCCTCGGTTGTTTTGTGGTGGTTTACACTGGCGGCGGGCGGTGAGTCAGCCGTCCGACGCACTTAACAGAATATAGCAAAGTCCAGCTTGTCAAAAAAACATTAGTGAATTAGTTCACAACTTCGCTACAATACACTATACTGTTTTGGAAATCAAGACTTTTTATTAAAGAAATTCTATATAGCGGAGGGTATAAGCGATGTTCTGGCGAGAAAGCAAAGGGTTGGCGGGAATTCCCCTGGCCTCCAAGCTGGCGCTCACGGTCCTGTTGGCGGTGGCGGGAATAGGCTACCTGCTGGGTTTCGCGAACATCTACCTGACCTACAGTCCGGTGGACCAGAAGCCCGGCATGTCCCTGGAGGACATCTCGTTAAGCTTCTACGGGTCGCGCGGAACCAGCAAGCTGGAGAAGGCCGTCGATGGGTCCATGCGGCAGTACTTTGGCAGCGACGCCGACTACCAGGCCACCAAGCAGTGGCTGGCCGGCGGGGCCACGGAGAGCGGCTTCCAGCAGATCCAGCCCATCTTCGACGCCTCCTGCAACCTCTGCCATTCCGCGGAGGCGGCGGTGGCCGGCGTGATCACCGTGGATTACGCCAGCCTCGCCCCGCTTCTCCAGCAGGACACGGGCAAAAGCGTCGGGCGGCTGGTTGGCATCAGCCACACGCACGTGCTGGCCACCCTGTCGGTGATCTTCCTGCTGGTCTTCATCTTCTCCTTCACCCGCTACCCGCAGGCGCTCAAAGGGCTGGTCATGGTGTTCTCCAGCCTGGCCATCCTGCTGGACGTGGGCTCCTGGTGGCTGGCCAAGCTGTCCCCCGCGCTGGCGGTCTTCGTGCTGCTGGGAGGCCTGTCCCTGGCCGTGTCGTTCCTGGCCTTGATCGCCCTGTCCCTCGTGGACCTGTGGTTCGGGAGGCGGGAAAGCTGAGGGGCTGGAGGGCGGAGCTCGCCGGGCGGGTGACCAAGCCGCGGGACCTGCCGCCCGGGCTGGAGCTCCGCCCGGAGGAGCGCGCCTTTTTCCGCGGGCACCGGCGGGAGGCGCCCCCTTTCGCCGTGACCCGCCATCTGCTCGGCCTGCTGGACCCGGCGGACCCTGCCGATCCCATCCGGCGGCAGTTCCTGCCCACGGCCTCGGAGCTGTCGCCCGGCGCCGGCGAGCTGGAGGACCCGCTGGGGGAGGACCGCGTGCAGCCGGTGCCGAACCTGCTGCACCGCTACCCGGACCGGGCCCTGCTGCTGGTGACGGACCGCTGCGCGGCCTACTGCCGGCATTGCTTCCGGCGCAGGGTCTCCTCCGGCCGGCGGAGAGCCTTCCTGAGTCCTGCCGAACTGGAACAGGCCGCGGCGTACGTGGACGGTCATCCGGAGATCCGTGAGCTCATCCTCTCCGGAGGCGATCCGCTGCTGCTTTCCGACGCCCGCCTGCGGGCTTTGTTCGCGCGCTTTCGCCGGGAGCGCCCGGAACTGGCGCTGCGCGTGCACACGCGCCTGCCGGTGGTCCTGCCGCGGCGCGTCACCCCGGCGCTGGTCCGGCTCCTGGCCGGCTTTCGGCCGCTGCGCCTGGTCGTGCAGGTGAACCACCCCCGGGAGCTGGACCCGGCCTGCCGGCAGGCCCTGGGCCTGCTGGCCGCGGCGGGTCTGCCGCTGCTGGCCCAGAGCGTGCTGCTGGCCGGGGTCAACGACCGGCCCCGGACCCTGGCCGAGCTGTTTGCCGCCCTGAGCGGCGCGGGCGTGCGGCCCTACTACCTGTTCCAGCCCGACCTGGCGCGCGGCACGGCGCACTTCCGTCCCGACCCCGCCCGCGGCTTGCGCCTGTACCGGGAGGCCGCCGCCCTGGGCCCCGAGGCGCCGCGCTACATGCTGGACCTGCCCGGAGGGGGAGGCAAGGTGCCGGTGGAGCCGGACCTGTTGGGCGAGCGGGAGGATGGCTTCTACCTGCTGCGCCGGGACGGGGTGGTGGCGGCCCGCTATCCCTGCTATGCTGGTCCAATGAGCACATCCGGAAAAAAACCGAAGGATTTCGCCAGCGTGATGCGCAAGACCGGCAAGAAGCTGGGCAAGACGCTGCGGGGCGCGGCCCAGGCCACGGCCAAGGCCGCGGGCAAGACCGCCGAGGTCGTGGCCGTGCGGACCAGGATCTCCGCCAAGCAGGTGCGGCAGAAGGCCGAGTTCCTAAAGATGGGCGAGAGCTTCTATCGCGCCCGCAAGTCGGGGATGAGCCCGGAGCAGATCCTGGCTTCCATGCAGCCCCAGGTGACGAAACTGGACACTCTGCAGCAGGAGATCGCCACGCTCGAGCTGCGGGAAAAGACCCTGCGCAACTAGCGCAGGGCCTGCCCGACGCCGGCCGCCGCCTTCAGGCCGTGGGCGATGGCGCTCACCACCAGGGAGGCGCCGTTGGCGGCGTCCCCGCAGGCAAATACGCCGGGGCGCGAGGTGCGGCAGGAGGCGTCCACCGCCAGGGTGCCCCGCCTGTCCAGCTCCAGACCCAGGTCCTCCAGCAAGCGGCCGTGCTGCGGGTGCAGGAAGCCCATGGCCAGCAGCACCAGCTCCACCTCCAGATTGAACTCGCTCTCCGGCAGCTCCACTGGTTGGAGCCCGCCCCGGCCGGGGCGCCATTCCACGCGCGCCAGGTGCGCCTGCCGTACCCAGGGATCGTAGCCGGCGCTGAACTGGGTGACCGAGACCGCCCAGTCGCGCGTGCAGCCCTCCTGGTGGGAGGTGGAGGAGCGCAGGATGGACGGCCAGCGCGGCCAGTCCGGATTGGGCTCCCCGCTGTATTCCCGGGGCCGGGGCAGGATTTCCACCTGGTGCACGCTGCGGGCTCCCTGGCGCACGGCGGTCCCGACGCAGTCCGACCCGGTGTCTCCGCCGCCGACCACCAGCACGCGCTTGCCGCGCGCCGAGAGAGACTTGTCCGCCTCCAGCTCCCCGGCGCAGACCCGGTTGGCCTGGGTCAGGTAGTCCACGGCGAAGTGGACGCCTTCGTTGCCGCGGCCGGGCACCGCCAGGTCCCGCGG
>MIBK01000230.1:4775-8174 GCA_001829505.1 Spirochaetes bacterium RBG_16_67_19
TAGCGCAGGAGCCCGCCGATCCTGCCGGCCTTTTCGAACAGGGACACGGTGTGCCCCTGGCGCCGCAGGGCCTGGGCCGCGGCCAGTCCGGCCGGGCCGGAGCCGATCACGGCCACCCGGCGCCCGGTTTCGCGCCGGGGCGGCAGCGGCTGGACCCAGCCCTCGGCGAAGGCCCGTTCGATGATGCCCAGCTCCAGCTGCTTGATGGACACCGCGCTGGAGTTGATGGAGAGGGTGCAGGAGGTCTCGCAGGGCGCCGGGCAGATCCTGCCGGTGAGCTCCGGGAACGGATTGGTCATCTCCAGGCGCTGCCAGGCTTCGCGCCAGCGGCCGCGATAGGCCGCGTCGTTCCACTCCGGGATCAGGTTGCCCAGGGGGCAGCCCAGCAGGTGGCAGTAGGGTGCCCCGCAGTCCATGCAGCGAGCGCCTTCCCGGCCCAACTCCTCCGCGGTGGCCAGCAGCGGGATCTCGCTCCAGTCGCGGATGCGCTCTTCCACGGCACGGTAGCGGAGCGCCAGGCGCCCGTATTCCAGAAAGCCGGTGGGCTTGCCCATCAGCCGAACACCTCCTCGGTCATCTTCACGGTCTCCGACTCCTTCAACTCGCTCTCCCGCAGCCGCCGCAGGGCGGCGCGGTAGTCCAGCGGAATCACCTTGACGAACAGGGGCAGCATCTCCTCCCAGCCCTCCAGGATCGCGGCGGCGTTGGGGCTGCCCGTCAGGTGGAGGTGCTTTTCCACGACCGCGCGCAGGTATTCCCCGTCCTCCGCGGCCAGCGGCTCCACGTCCACCATCTCCAGGTTGCAGCGGGTGTCGAAAAGCTGGGTGCGGTCCAGCACGTAGGCGATGCCGCCGCTCATCCCCGCGGCGAAGTTGATGCCCGTTTCCCCCAGCACGACCACCCGGCCTCCGGTCATGTACTCGCAGCCGTGGTCGCCCACGCCTTCCACCACCGCCAGTGCCCCGCTGTTGCGCACGGCGAAGCGCTCCCCGGCCAGGCCGTTGAGGAAGGCCTCCCCCCCAGTGGCCCCGAACAGGGCCACGTTGCCGACGATGATATTTCGTTCCGGCTGGAAGCCGGCGGAACGCGGCGGAAAGACCACCAGGCGCCCTCCCGAGAGGCCCTTGCCCAGGTAGTCGTTGGCGTCCCCCTCCAGCTCGCAGGTGATGCCGGGAGCCAGGAAGGCGCCGAAGCTCTGCCCGGCAGAGCCCTTGAGGCGGACGCGCAGCGTGCCCTCCGGCAGGCCGCGCGACCCGTAGCGCCGGGACACCTCGGCGCTCAACTGGGCGCCCACCGCCCGGTCGGAGTTGCGGATCGGGGCGTCGATCTCCATGGCCTCCTGGCGCTCCAGCGCGTCCCGGCAGGAGTCGATCAGGTAGCTGTCCAGGCTGGGGGGGAAGGAGTGCCTTTCCTGCCGATTGGAGCAGCGCTCCCCGGGCGGGACGGCCAGCAGCGCCGAGAAGTCCAGGCCGCGGGTCTTCTCGTTGCCGGCTTCCGGGTCCGGCTCCAGGCGCTCCACCCTGCCGATCAGCTCCTGGAAGGTGCGGAAGCCATGCTCGGCCATCAGCTCCCGCACCTGCCGGGTCAGGAAGCGCAGGAAACGGACCACGTGCTCGGGTTTGCCGGCGAAGCGCTGCCGCAGGCGCGGATCCTGGGTGGCCACCCCGGTCGGGCAGGTGTTGAGGTGGCACTTGCGCATCAGCACGCAGCCCAGGCTGACCAGGGCCGTGGTGGCGAAGCCGAACTCCTCGGCGCCCAGCAGGGCGGCGATGAGCACGTCCCGGCCGGTCTTCAACTGGCCGTCCACCGCCAGGCGCACTTCGCCGCGCAGTCCCGCTGCGGAGAGCACCTGCTGGGCTTCGGCCAGGCCCAGCTCCCAGGGCAGCCCGGCGTGGCGGATGGAGGTGAGCGGGGCGGCCCCCGTGCCGCCGTCCCCCCCGCTGATCAGCACCGTGTCGGCCCGGCCCTTGGCCACGCCCACGGCCACCGTGCCCACGCCCACCTCCGAAACCAGCTTGACCGAGACGCGGGCCCGCGGGTTGGCGTGCTTCAGGTCGTAGATCAGCTGGGCCAGGTCCTCGATCGAATAGATGTCGTGGTGCGGGGGCGGGGAGATCAGCATGATGCCGGGAGTGGAATGGCGAACCCGGGCGATGTCCCGGTCGACCTTGGGGCCGGGCAGCTGCCCGCCTTCGCCGGGTTTGGCCCCCTGGGCCATCTTGATCTGCAGCTCCTCCGCGCTCACCAGGTAGGCGCTGGTCACCCCGAAGCGGGCCGAGGCTACCTGCTTGATCTTGCTGCCCGTGCCGGTCTGGAAGCGGGCTTCCTCCTCGCCCCCTTCCCCGGAATTGCTGCGGCCGCCCAGGAGGTTCATGGCCGTGGCCAGGGTTTCGTGGGCCTCCCGGCTGATGGAGCCGAAGGACATGGCCGAGCCGACGAAGCGCTTCAGGATGGCCTCTTCCGGCTCCACCTCCTCGAGGGGCACGGGGGTCCCGGGCCGGATGCGCAGCAGGGCGCGCAGGGTGCAGGGATTGGCGCGGTCGCCGTTGACCGAGGCCGTGTACTCCCCGAAGCCCGCATAGTCGTCCTCCCGCACCGCGCGCTGCAGCAACGCGACGGTCCGGGCGGAGAACAGGTGCCGCTCCTGTCCCAGGCGCTGGTGGTACACCCCGCCGGAGGGCAGCTCTGCCTCCGGGTGGCGGTCCGGCTGGCCGTCCGGCTGCGGCCCGGGGGCAAACCCGGATGAGTGCATGGCCCGCTTCTCCCACTCCACCTGCTCCAGGCCGATGCCCCCGATGCGTGAGGGGGCGCCGGCGAAGGCCAGCTCCATCAGCTGCGGTCCGAGGCCCAGGGCTTCGAAGCATTGCGAGCCCCGATAGCTGCGCAGCGTGGAGATGCCCATCTTGGACATGATCTTGGCCAGGCCCTTCTTCACGGCCGTGACGTAATTTTCGGCCGCCTCCTGGGCGGACAGCTCCCCCGGCAGGTGCCCCCGGTCCTGCAGGTCGCGGATGGTCTCGAAGGCCAGGTAGGGATTGACCCCGCTGGCCCCGAAGCCGATCAGGCAGGCGAAGTGGTGCACTTCGCGGGCCTCGCCGGTCTCGA
This sequence comes from Spirochaetes bacterium RBG_16_67_19, assembly GCA_001829505.1. Classification (GTDB taxonomy): domain Bacteria; phylum Spirochaetota; class Spirochaetia; order SZUA-6; family DRHE01; genus MIBK01. The sequence goes on from MIBK01000230.1 coordinate 7,881, forward strand.
TCACCAGCGCGCTCAAGTGGCGCTTGCCGGCCCGCACCAGGTGGTGGTGGACGCCCCCGATGGCCAGCAGGCTGGGGATGGCCGCCTGCCCGAGCCCCGCGCCGCGGTCGCTCAGGATGAGCATGGCCGCCCCTTCGTCGATGCGGCGCTCCGCTTCGCGGCACGCCGCCTGCAGGGCCCGCTCCAGGCTCCCCGGGCCTTCCACCGGGAACAGGATCGGCACGGTGCTGACCGGGAAGTCCTTCAGCCCGGCTTCGCGCAGCTGCTCCAGGTCGTCGTTGGTGAGGATGGGGT
>MIBK01000230.1:8183-8570 GCA_001829505.1 Spirochaetes bacterium RBG_16_67_19
TGAGCTGGCGGCAGTGCTCCGGGGTCTCCTCCAGCAGGTTGCGCTCCCGGCCCACGAAAGCCATCAGGGACATGACCAGGCTCTCGCGGTAGGGGTCGATGGGCGGGTTGGTCACCTGGGCGAAGAGTTGGCGGAAGTAGTCGAACAGCAGCCGGGGGCGGGCCGAGAGCACGGCGGGCGGAGTGTCGTCGCCCATGGAACCGATGGGCTCCTGGGCGTTCTGGGCCATCGGGGCGATGACGGCCAGCAGGTCCTCCCGCGTATAGCCGAAGCAGCGCTGCAGGGCCGGCAGGCGCTCGCGGTCCAGGGCCACCGGCCTGGGGGCGCCGAACAGGCCCTTTAACAGTATTCGGTTTCTCTCCAGCCAGTGCCGGTAGGGCTGGCGCC
>MIBK01000230.1:8804-8933 GCA_001829505.1 Spirochaetes bacterium RBG_16_67_19
CCATGGCCGCGGGCCCGTCCCAGGGCTCCATGATCGCGGCGTGGTACTCGTAGAAGGCCCGCTTGTCCTCGGAGATGTGGTACTTGGTGCCGAAGGCCTCCGGCACCATCATGGCCATGGCGTGGGTCA
>MIBK01000231.1:0-3111 GCA_001829505.1 Spirochaetes bacterium RBG_16_67_19
CCCGATGGACTGCCCGACCTCGATGCCCACCAGGTGCGGCAGGGTGATGTGGCGCTTGAGGCGTCCCCGGGCCGAAGGTTCGCTCATGGAGGGCCCAGTCTACCCGACCGGCCGCCGAAGCGCTACATTGCGTTCATGGCGCCCGCATCGCTCGCAGCGCTGGCCGAGCCGCGCACCATCCTGGGCATTTACCTGGGATTGTTCGCCCTGCACTTCGTCGCGGAGCACCTGCTGGTCCTACTGAACCTGCGCCGGGCCAAGGCCAATGCGGGCAACGAGGGCAACGTTCCTGTCGAGGCGCTGGAGCTGATGAGCGCCGGGGAATACCGGCGCAGCCAGGAGTACGCCTCGGCCCGCGGCAGCCTGACGCTCTGGTCGGGCACCGTGCAGGCCGCCGTGGCCCTGGCCCTGATCCTGGCCGGCGGCCTGGGCCGGCTGCAGCGGCTTATGGAGCGCGTCGCGCCAGGCCCGCAGTTCACCGAGCTGGCCGGCATCCTGCTGGTGTTTTCCGTGTCCCTGATCTTCGTCATCGCCGAGCTGCCAGTTTCGATTTACAGCCAGTTCTCGGTCGAGGCGCGCTTCGGCTTCAACCGCCTGACCCCCCGCCTGTTCGTGCTGGACCAATTGAAGGGGCTGGCGCTGTCGGCGGCCCTGGGCGCGCCGCTGCTGTTCCTGGTGTTCCGCCTGGTGCGCGTCAGCCCGCGGTGGTGGCTGTGGGCCTTCCTGGCCGCCGGCGGGCTGCAGCTCCTGCTGGCCGTGCTGTACCCGCGGCTGATCGCCCCCCTGTTCAACCGCTTCACCCCGCTTCCGGAAGGCGAGGTACGGGAGCAGGTGGAGAGCCTGGCCCAGCGGCTGGGGTTCCGGACGCGCGGGATTTTCCTGATGGACGGCAGCCGGCGTTCCTCGCACGGCAACGCCTACTTCACCGGGCTGGGGGGGGCCCGGCGCATCGTGCTGTTCGACACCCTGCTGGCCAGCCTCTCCGCCCCCCAGGTGGCCGCGGTGCTGGCGCACGAGATCGGGCACCAGAAGAAGCTCCACGTGCCCCTGCGCCTGGCTGGGATGCTGGTGGGCGGCCTGGCCGCCTTCTGGCTGCTGGATCGGGCCCTGGCCTGGGAGCCGCTGTTCCGGGCTTTCGGGGTAGGGGTTGGGGCGGAAGCCGCGGCCCCCGCCGCGGTCGTGCTGCTGCTGTTCTTCGCCGGACCGCTGTCCCTTGTGCTGCGGCCGCTGGGCTCGTGGCTTTCGCGCCGGCAGGAATACGCGGCCGACCGCTACGCCTATCGCGAAGCCGGCTGCGGGGAGTCGTTCACCGCAGCCCTGCTCGCGCTGGCCCGCGGAAACCTGGCCAACCCGACGCCCCATCCCTGGACCAGCTTCTGGTTTGCTTCCCACCCGACGGTGCTGGAGCGGGTGCGGGCGCTGCGGGGGTAGGGGAGGGACGGCGGGAGGATCGGGGGCGCCTGGTCTACTTGCCCGGGCCCTTGTAAATCACCCGGATCCGCTTGTACAGGCCGTCGCCCTCGCTGGCGGTTTCGATGTCCCCTTCCTCGGCCAGCGCGGTATGCACCAGGCGCCGCTCGAAGGGGTTCATGGCCTCCAGCAGCCGGGACTGGCGGGTGCGGCGCACCTGCTGGGCCGTCTGGCGGGCCATGCGGACCAGGCTTTGCTCATGGCGGCTGCGGTAGTTCTGGGTGTCGACGATGATCCGCTCCGCGCCTTCCTTCATCCGGCTGGCCGCGATGTTGGCAATGACCTGGAGAGCTTCGAGGGTCTGGCCTTTTTTGCCGATCAGGATCCCCGAGTCCGGGGTGTCGATGTTGAGCCCCAGCTTGCGATCCTCGCGGAAGCCGATGCCCACCCGGCCGGGAATGCCCATGCGCTCCACCAGGCCCTGCAGGTACTCGACCATGGAGTTCTCGAACTCCCCTTCGGCCGGCAGCGGCTCGCGGACCGGCTCGGGGGCCGGCTGCGGGCGCGGGCCCCGCCCCTCCCTCGGCTGGCGATCCCCGCGCGGCCGCCGGTTGTCCCGCTGCCGGGTCGGCCGGCTCTCCTGGTGCCGCAGGTTGTCCATGGGCTGCCGGTCCCCGGCCTCGTCTTCACCGGGCTGGCGATCCTCCTCCAGGTGCACGCGGATGCGCACCCGGCCGCCGCCGAACAGGAAAGGGGCCTTGCGGGTCTCCACGATCTCCACGTCGATCTCGTCCCGGTCCAGGCCCAGGCTCTCGATGGCCTTGTTGATGGCCTCCTCTTCGTTTCTACCTTCGAACTCTTTGACGCTCATATCGGCCGCTCCTTTGGAGGGTTACTTGCGTTTCTTGACGACCGCGAGCTCGGCGCCCCCTTCTTGCTGCTTTTTACGCTGGGCGTTGTAGAACAACTGCTGCACGATGCCCAGCAGGTTCTGCGCGGTCCAGTACAACACCAGCCCGGAGGGCATGTTGTACAGGATGAAGAAGAACACGGCCGGCATCATGTAGGTCATGAGGGCCATGTTCTTGTCGGTCGGGGTGGTGCTCTGGCTGACCTTGCTCTGCAAGAAGGTCGTGCCCAGCATGAGGAAGGGCAGGACGCGCAGGGCATCCAGCTTCCACACCAGCAGGTTGATGGGGGCGAAGGTGGCGATGGCCTCCGGCGCGGACAGGTCGTTGATCCAGCCGGCGATGAAGGAGGCCCCGCGCAGCTCGAAGTGCGAGTTGAGCAGGTTGTACAGGGCGAAGAAAATGGGGAGCTGCAGCAGCAGCGGCAGGCAGCCGCCCAGCGGGCTTACCCCTTCCCTCTTGTACAGCGCCGCCATTTCCGCGTTGAGCTTCTGGGGGTTCTCCTTGTACTTGGCCTGCAGCTCCTTCATCTTGGGCTGCAGCGTCTGCATCCGGGCCGTGGAGCGCATGCTCTTGTTGGTCAGCGGCCAGAACAGCAGCTTGATCAGCAGGGTGAGCAGCAGGATGGCCACCCCGTAGTTGGGGATCAGCCGGTGGAACAGGTCCAGCATGATCCGCAGCAGATCGGCCAGCCAGCCGATGAGTGGGGCGCTGGGCACCGACTGCTCGAACTTCAGGTCGGCCAGCTTGAAGCCGTTCTTCTCCGCGCTGTTGTAGCGGGCCAGCACCTCGC
>MIBK01000231.1:3120-5051 GCA_001829505.1 Spirochaetes bacterium RBG_16_67_19
CGCGCTTACGGGGGCCCAGGTAGAAGCGGAACACGTCCGTGTTCTTGGAGCTCTTGATCTCCGGCCGGCTGAAGAAGATGCTGGACTGCTCCTTCAGCCCCTCCAGCGGGGAGTTCACGTAGGTGATGGCGTAGGGGGTGGCGTCCGGAACGGCGATGACCTCGAAGTACTTGCCCATGATCCCCGCCAGGTCGCCCGCCCGTTCAGGGTCAGTCTGCCGTTCTTGGGGTTGGCGTTGTGAGGCTTGCCTTCCGCGAAGTACATGTACTGCCGGGTCTCGGTGTAGCGGTCCAGCTTCTCGAAGGGCGGGCCGATCTGCGGGCCGAAGCCCAGGGTGTAGGCCACGTCACCGAACTTCAGATCGGGATACTCGTTCACGCTGTTCTCGATGGACACGCGCAGCTCGATCAGGTAGTCGGCGGGCTGGAACTGGTAGGTCTTGCGCAGGACGAAGGGCACCCCCGAGGGGGAGGCGAAGGTGCGGTAGAAGCTGACCGCGTTGCCCACGGAGGAGCGCTCGAACTGGAACAGCTCGCTCACCGGCGGAGCGTCGGCGTCCCCGAAGTGGATGCTGAAGGGGTAGCGCCCGGTGTCCTTGGAGAACACCATCTCCACCGGGGAGCCGTCCAGGTTCTTGTAGTCCTTGAGCTGCAGGGAGGTGACCACCCCGCCGCGGTTGCTGAAGACCACCCGGTAGACCTCGGTCTCCAGGGTGAAGGACTGCGCGGTGACCTCGGCGGCGGGCACGGCCGCCACGGTCCCGGTCCCGGCCGCTTGGGCCGCGGAGCCCGCCTGGGTGCCCGTCGCCGGAGTCGCGGGCTGGGCGGCCGGCTCGGCCGCCTGGACGGCGGGCTGCTCGGCGGCCGGCTTCTGGGCGGGCAGGCCGGCAGGCTTCTTTTTCGCGGCGATCGCGTTGTTGATCAGCATGCTGGCGATGATCACCACCACCGCCAGGGCCACCGCGATTACTGTTTTTCTATCCATCGGGTTCTGTTCTCTCTTCCTGTTAAGGTACGGGGTCGTATCCCCCGGCGTGGAAAGGGTGGCAGCGGCCCAGGCGCTTGACCGCCAGCCACAGGCCGCGGAAAAGGCCGTGCTTCAGCAGCGCCTCCCTGGCGTACTGGGAGCAGGTCGGGGTGTACCGGCAGGCTGCCGGCAGCCAGGGGGACACGAGCTTCTGGTAAAGGGCGATCAGGAACACCAGCACGTACTTCATCGGCTCAAGCCCGCCCGCTGCAGCACGGTCTGCAATTGCCGGTAGCGATCGTGGAAACCGTAGTCCCCGGGGAAGAGCACGAAAGCCAGGTCCAGCCCCGGGCGGACCTGCTCCTTCAGCTGCCGGTAGGCCTCCCGGCAGGCTCTCTTCTGCCGGTTGCGGTCCACCGCCCTGCGAAATCCGCGGACCGGGCAAACGGCGATCCGGCTCCACTGCAAGGCATTCTCTATGTACAGAAGCTTGAATCCCTTGGTCTCTATGCTCGCGGCGCGGTTGAAGACTCTCTGCAGATCCGCTTTCGCTTTCAGTCGCTCCCGTCTAGAAAGGTTTCTTCTCATCCGTGACAGTCAGCTTGATCCGGCCCTTGCGCCGGCGGCGCTTCAGCACCAGGCGTCCGCCCTTGGTGCTCATCCGGGCCCGGAATCCCAATGTTCTCCTTCGCTTCGTCTTGCTGGGCTGGAAGGTACGTTTCATAAGTAATTCTCCCTTATCGAATAGGACAGGGGAGTATACTTATTTATCGTCAAAAGTGTCAATCCGGCGCATCCAAGCCCCGGCGCTCCAGCTCCTGCAGCAGCAGGCGCAGCTTCTCCCGGAGGTCCGGATCGCCTACCGGGGCCAATGCTTCCTGGATTTCCGCGCTCGGCGGGACCCCGGGCGGGGCGGAGGGCGGCACACTGGGCGCCTCGGGCGCAGCCTGCGCCGGGGTACGGGC
>MIBK01000231.1:5104-11603 GCA_001829505.1 Spirochaetes bacterium RBG_16_67_19
CGCCGGCGGCGTTGACCCGCACCTTGATGTCCCGCAGATCCAGCTGCGGGAAGCGCTGCCGGATCCGGGCCAGGATGGGCTTCTTCTGCATCAAAAAGAGCTGCATCCAGCCGGGGTGGTCGGCCTCCACCAATAGGCTGTGGTGGCGGACCTCGTAGGCCCGGCAGTGCTCTGCCAGGGACGGGCCGGCGATCTCCTGCCACCCGCCGAACAGGGAGTGGAAGGCCGGGGCGCCTGCCGGGCCTTTCTCCAGCAGGCGGGCCAGGATCTCCTCCGCCTTCTTCATGCCTGCCTCCGCAGCTCCCCGGCCTCCACCCGATACACCAGGGTCTGCGGGCCCCGCAGGCCCAGGAACTGCTCGTCGGGCAGGAAAGTGAAGAAGGCCTGGTCGTATTCCGGGATCTCCCCCAGGAAGCGCTCCCGGCGCGCGAAGTCCAGCTCCAACAGCACGTCGTCCAGGAGCAGCACCGGCTGCCGGCCGGTCTTGGCCTGGTAGAAACGGGTCTGGGCCACCCGCAGCAGCAGGGAGCCCAGGCGCACCTGGCCGGTGGAGGCCTGGTGGGCGAACTCGCGGCTGCCCTGCAGCAGCAGGAAGCGGTCCCGATGGGGCCCCGTGGTGGTGGCCGCGAAGCGCAGGTCCACCGGCAGGGACCTCTCCAGCTCCTTCTCCACCTCGCTGACCGTGGCCCCCTTCCAGCAGGGACGGTACTGGATGCGGACCTCCTCCTCCAGCCCGGAAACCCGCCCGAAAAGGGGGGTCAGGGTGCGGTTGAACTCCTCCACCACCTGGGCCCGACGCTCCCGGATGCGCAGGCCCAGCTCGGCCAGCGACCTTCCGGCGGCGGCCAGCAGGTCGCGCCCGGACTCCCGCAGCAGCAGGTTGCGGGCCTTCAGGGCGCGGCGGTAGGCCCGCAGCAGGCTCACGAACAGGGGATCGAACAGGCCCAGGACCTGGTTGAAGAACCGGCGGCGCATCTCCGGGGAGCCGGTGACGGTCTCCAGATCCTGGTGGGAGAACAGGATGCAGGGGATGTTCTCGATGAGCTGGAGGCGGTCCCGGACGTTCTTGCCGTCCACGTGGATCTCCTTGCCCCCCTGCCGGTCCAGGCGGATGGCCACCGCGCGGCCCACCCCGTCGCTCGCGAAGCTTCCCCGCACCAGGGCGTCTTCTTCGCCGTGCCGGATCAGGCGCTGGTCGGCGGCGGTGCGGAAGGAGCCGCCGTAGGCCAGCAGGTACACCGCCTCCAGGAAGTTGGTCTTGCCCTGGCCGTTTTCCCCGACCAGGAACACCTGGGGGGCTTCCAGCGGCACCTCGGCTCCCGACAGGTTGCGGAAGTTCTGGCTGCCGATGGACAGGAAGCCCATCAGCCGATCTGCATGGGCATGATGATGTGGAAGTAGTCCTTTTCCGGCACGGGTTTCATGGTGATAGCCTTGTCGGCCTCGGTGAACTCCAGGGCCACGGTCTGCTCGGAGGTCTCCTTCAGGGGCTCCAGCAGGTAGCCGTAGTTGGCGGCGATGGTCATGGCCGGCCCGTCGTACTCGCAGGGCATCTGCTCCTTGGCCATGCCGATTTCCCCCTCCGAGGAGCTGACTTCCAGGTTGCCCGGCTCCACGCTGATCTGCACGCGGCGCGACTTCTCCTCCACCAGCAGCGACACGCGCCGCAGGGCGGCCTGCAGGCTGTCCCGGCTCACCGTGAGGCGATGCTCCTGGCTCTTGGGGATCACCCGCTGGTAGTTGGGGAACTGGGCGTCGATCAGGTTGGAGGCGATGCGCAGCTGGCCGAAGCGCACGAACAGGCTGTTCTCGCTGATGGCCAGGCTCAGGTTGCCCTCCCCGGCGCAGAGCTTGCGGATCAGGTGCAGGATCTTGGGCGGGATGATGACCCCCTTGAAGTCCCCCACCTTGGCCTCGGCGCTCTTGGCGACGTAGGACAGGCGCCGCCCGTCGGTAGCCACCATGACCAGCTTGTCGTCGGTCTTCTCGAAGTACACCCCGTTCATGAAGTAGCGGGTCTCGTCACTGGAGACGGCGAACAGGGTCTTGGCGATCATGTCCAGGAACTCGGCCTGGGGGAACTCGAAGAAGGCCTCCTCGCCGATCTCCTTGAGCTCCGGATACTTGTCCGAGGGGATGGATTTGAGCTTGAAGTCGATCTTCTGGAACACCGGACGGATGTAGAGCATGCCGTCGGACTGCAGCTCCACCTCCACTTCCCCCTCCGGCAGGCTGCGCAGGATGCCCAGGAACTTGTCGCAGAACACCGTGACGGTGCCCGAGGACTTGGTTTCCACCGCGATCTGGGTCTGGAAGCTGACCTTCAGGTCGGTGGCCTTGATGGCGAGGAGGTTGTCGCGGTTCTCCAGCAGGACGTTGGAAAGGATGGAGAGGGTGTTGCGCGAGGAGATGATCTCCTGGGCGACGGCGATTTCCTTGACGATCAGCTCTTTTTCGCAGGAAAAGTGCATCGTCTTCTCCTTCTAATTCTAACTAGATAAATAGAAGAGGTGGTACTAGAAGCTGTGGATATCCGGAAAAGCGCGGCATCCCCTTGCCGGGCAACGAGATCGTCCACTTGAAACCTAACGCCCCTTTCCACAATCCATCAACAATGCTCCCAACCGGCGTCATTATGCACCGGTTTTCCACCGGAAGACAACAGCGCGTCAGGAAGGCGCGCGGTATTCCTTGATGCTGCGGGTCAGGTGCTGGATGGCCGGGGCCAGGGTCGGGTCGGTCTTGATGCGATCCTCGATGCGCTGGCAGGCGTGCATGACCGTGGTGTGGTCCCGGCCGCCGAACTCCAGGCCCACCTCGGTCGTGGAGAACTCGGTCAGATCGCGGGAAATGTACATGGCCAACTGGCGGGGGAAGGCGATGGCCTTGCTGCGCTTCTTGCCCTTCAGGTCGTTGAGGGACAGGCCGAAGTATTCGCCGACCACCCGCTGCACCAGGTCGATGGTCACGTTCTTCTGGTCGTATCCGGTGAAGAAGTCCTTGAGCTGCCGCTCGGCGATCTCCAGGGTGACGGTCTTGTTGACCAGCTCGGCGTAGGCGATGAGCTTGGTCAGGGCCTTTTCCAGGTCGCGGACGTTGGTCTTGATGTTCTGGCAGATCAGCTCCACGACTTCTTCCGGCAGGGCGACCTTCTTTTCCTCGATCTTTTTCTTGAGGATGGCGATGCGGGTTTCATAGTTCGGGGGCTGCAGGTCCACGTTCAGACCGCGCTCGAAACGGCTGCGCAGGCGGTCGGAGAGCTTCTTGAGCTCGGAAACCGGGCGGTCGGCGGTGAAGACCATCTGCTTGTTGGCGTCGTACAGGGCGTTGAAGGTGTGGAACAGCTCCTCCTGGGTCTCCACCTTGCCGGGCAGGAAGTGCACGTCGTCGATCAGCAGCATGTCCACAGAACGGTACTTGTTCTTGAAGCGGTGGCTGGTGTTCTCCTTGATGGCCAGGATGAACTCGTTGGTGAAGGTTTCGGCGGTGACGTAGACCACCTTCAGGTCCTCGAACTCCTGCCAGGCGGAGTTGCCGATGGCCTGCAGCAGATGAGTCTTGCCCAGGCCGACCCCGCCGTAGATCATGCAGGGGTTGTAGGCCTTGCCGGGGTTGCGGGCGATGGCGAAGGCGGCCATGTAGGCGAAATCGTTGTTCTCGCCGCGCACGAAACGCTCGAAATTGTACTCGGTGTTGAGCTGGCCCTGGGGCCTGCGGCCCTTGCGGGGGGCGGGGGAGGCCTTCGGCCGTTCGGCGGGCGGGTCACGCCCCTGGGGCGCTTCGCGCCCGGCAGCCTGCGGGCGGTCCGAGCCTTTTTCGGGCTTTTCCGGCTCTTTCTGCTGGATCTTGAAGGTCAGGGCGATCTTGTGGCCGGAAAGCTCGAAGAGCTTGGCCTCGATCCGGCGCAGGTAGCGCTGGCTGACCTGGTCCTTGTAGAAGGTGGAGGGCACCCCGATCACGATCTGGGAGTCGTTGGAAGCCAGGTACTCCATATTTCGAATCCACATCAGGAATTCCTGCTCGCTGATTTCCTCCTGGATCTGGCTCACGCCCTCCTTCCAGAAGACCTCGTAGTTCCACTCGCCGGCTTTCATGCAACTCCCAACCTACTCCCAAGATATGCACAGTCTGTCCACATTTTTCCGATTTGCTTTAGCAGCAAGGAATTAAACACGGCGACGCGGGAAACATATAAACGGAAATGTAGTGTCATATCTTGTTATGGATAAAGGAAATAGAATACACGATTTGCATGGTGGGCCTTTTTGCCCCGCGGGCAGGTTCGTGAGCGCGCCGGACGACGGCGAATCGGCTCGAATGCAACTTATCCACAGATCGTACACAGCCTCGAAAGTCCGATTCTACAGCAAGGACCGGGCCATTGCAAGAGCGGCGGGCCGGCCCACCCTTTACTTTTTTCTTCCTCATAGGTTATAATCAGGGAGACTGGGATTTCTCCTAAATCTATCAGGGACAACCACATGCAAGACAGTTACAGCGCGCAAAGTATACAAATTCTCAAAGGGATGGAGCACGTCCGCAAGCGGCCGAGCATGTACATCGGCTCCACCGGACCCGACGGGCTGCACCACCTGGTGTACGAGGTCGTCGACAATTCCATCGACGAGGCCCTGGCCGGATACTGCTCGGCCATCTCGGTGACCATCGAGAAGCAGAACATCATCCGCGTCGAGGACAACGGCCGCGGCATCCCGGTGGACCTCCACCCCCAGGAAAAGGTCAGCGCCCTGGAAGTGGTGATGACCAAGCTGCACGCCGGCGGCAAGTTCGACAAGACCACCTACAAGGTGTCCGGCGGGCTGCACGGGGTCGGAGTCTCGGTGACCAACGCCCTCTCGGAGTGGTGCGAGGTCTGGGTCCACCGCGACAAGAAGTCCTACTTCCAGCGCTACAAGCGGGGGGTGCCGGAAAGCAAGGTCGAGGCGGTCGGGACCAGCACGGCCACGGGCACCATCACCCGCTTCAAGGCGGACAAGCAGATCTTCGAGGACATCAACTACAGCTTCGACATCCTGTCCAACCGCCTGCGCGAGCTGGCCTTCCTGAACAAGGGCGTGGAAATCCGCATCGCGGACGAGCGGGCCTCCAAGCCCAAGACCCACGAGTTCAAGTTCGAGGGGGGGGTCAAGAGCTTCATCGAGTACCTGAACAAGAACAAGACCCTGATCCACAAGGAAGTGGTGTACATCGAAAGCGAGCGGGACAACGTCGTGGCCGAGGTGGCGCTGCAGTACAACGACACCTACACCGAGACCATCTTCTCCTTCGCCAACAACATCAACACCCGCGAGGGCGGCACCCACCTGATCGGCTTCAAGAGCGCCCTGACCCGCACCCTGAACGGCTTCGTGGAGAAGCTGGGCCTGGCCAAGAAGCTGGACGAGAACCTGAGCGGCGACGACGTGCGCGAGGGCCTGACCGCGGTCATTTCCGTGAAGATCCCCGACCCGCAGTTCGAGGGCCAGACCAAGGGCAAGCTTGGCAACTCCGAGGTCAAAGGCATCGTGGAGTCGGCGGTCAACGATCGGCTGACCGCCTACTTCGAGGAGAACCCGGCGGTGGTGAAGGCCATCCTGGAAAAGTGTATCGTAGCCGCCAAGGCCCGGGCTGCCGCCCGTAAGGCGCGGGAGCTGACCCGGCGCAAAAGCGTGCTGGAGAGCGTGGGCCTGCCCGGGAAGCTGGCCGACTGCTCGGAGGAAGACCCCAAGAAGTGCGAGCTGTACATCGTGGAGGGGGATTCGGCCGGCGGCAGCGCCAAGATGGGCCGGGACCGGCAGTTCCAGGCCATTCTGCCGCTGTGGGGCAAGATGCTCAACGTGGAGAAGACGCGCATCGACAAGGTGCTGTCCAACGACAAGCTCATGCCGGTCATCTCCACCCTGGGCACTAATGTGGGCACCAACTTCGAGGTGGACAAGCTGCGCTACCACAAGGTGATCATCATGGCCGACGCCGACGTGGACGGCTCGCACATCCGCACCTTGCTGCTGACCTTCTTCTTCCGCTACATGCAGGAGCTGATCGAGAAGGGGCATGTGTACATCGCCATGCCGCCGCTGTACAAGATCAGCATCGGCAAGGAGATCTTCTACTCCTACAACGACGAGGAGCGGGACAAGATCATCAAGAAGCACGCCAAGGACTCCAAGCAGACCAACATCCAGAGGTACAAGGGGCTGGGCGAGATGAACCCCGAGCAGCTCTGGGAAACCACCATGGATCCGGATCGCCGCAGCATCATCCAGGTCACCCTGGAGGACGCGGTAGAGGCCGACGAGATCTTCACCACCCTGATGGGCGACGCGGTGGAGCCCCGGCGCAAGTTCATCGAGGAGAACGCCCTCTCCGTGTCCAACCTGGACGTATAAGAGCCTAGGAGCGAACCATCGTGGCCGAAACCAAAGGGAAAGTCATACCCGTAGCCATCGAGGATGAGGTCCGGACGTCGTACCTCAACTACGCCATGTCCGTCATCGTC
>MIBK01000232.1:0-2759 GCA_001829505.1 Spirochaetes bacterium RBG_16_67_19
CCGAACATACCGGAGCCTAACACACAAGCGCCTGCCCGGACAACCGCCGGGCGAAGGGCATTTTTCCTTGACAAATAGTATCAACGTAAGGTATTATTGCTCAAACGCCTTCGCGGGTGGGCTGAATTGATAAACTACTACGAGATTCTAGGTGTCGAACCAACCTGCAGTCCGGTCGAAATCAAGAGTTCCTTCCGAAAAAAGGCCAAAGAGCTCCATCCTGACCTGAAGCACAACAACCACAAGAGCTCCGAGGACCTGATGCGGGTCTTGCTGGACGCCTACGAAACCCTCAGCAATCCGCTGCGGCGCAGCGACTACGACCGGGAGTTCATCCGCTACGCCAGCAGGGTGCGCTTCAATTACCGCGAGTTCCTGAAAAACAAGAAGGACGACCTGGTCAGCCAATCCAAGCTGATCTTCTACGATTTGCTGAACTCGGAGGCCGATTCCGCCCTGCAGCTGCACGAGGAGCTTTCCAGCAGGTACGAGGATTTTTCCCTCGAGCACTACCTCGGGCACGAGGACTACATGGACTGCCTGTTCCTCATGGCCGAGGCGCTGGAAAAGAAGTCGGAGTTCATCAAGGCCTGCGAGCTGTACAAGACCCTCTGCCTGCTGGAGTTCAAGAAGCCCTATTTCCACCACTTCATGGAGGAAGTGGTGGATCGCCTGCGCTCGATCACCTGCTTCAAGATGACCGCCTGCCTGGCTCCCCAGGTGTCCATCAAGCACATCAAAGACCTGATCCGCTTCAATTTCTCGCGCAAAGACAACGCCTTTTTCTACAAGAAGATCGCCGAGATCTACTGCACCCTGGGTCAGAAGGAGCTGGCTCTGCAATACCTGGCCAAGGGGCTGCGCCTGGACCAGAAGCTGCCCGGGGTGAAGAAACTGAAGGAAAAGATCGGCTATTCGGAATTCTCCGCCGTCTGATGCTATACTTGACAGTGAATTCCTCGACCGGTATGGTGAAATGGTGACGAAACGCAATGCGATTCTGGCGGTGCTCGCCTTGACCCTGGGCGGCCTCGCTTTCGCCGATGTCATCGACAAGCCCGTAGCCACCGTGAAGCTCACCCGGGTGGAGGCCATCACCGCCAAGCAGTTCCGCCAGAAGGTGGAGATGCTGGAGGAGCGCTCGCGGGCCACCCTCTCCCTGGAAGACCGCAAGAAGCTGCTGGACCTGCTGATCGGAGAAATCCTGATCAAGCAGGCCGCGGCGCAGGAGAACATCACGGTCACCCAGGCGGAGCTCACCGCCAGGATGGAGCAGGCCAAGAAGAGCGGCGGCCTGCAGCTCAATCTCAACCGCGACCTCACCGACGCGGAGTTCAAGTCCCTGCTGCAGCAGTCCGGGGTAAGCTGGGAGGAGTACAGCGACCAGCTGCAGAAAGCCCTGCTGCAGCAGAAGTACGTGATGCAGAAAAAGCGGGCCGTGCTGGAGGCCGTGGGCCAGCCGACTGACGCCGAGATCCTGGACTTCTACGAGACCAACAAGCAGGCTTTCGTCGCCCCGGACATGGTGCGCTTCAAGCACATCTTCATCGACACCCGCAACCTGGCCGACAAGCAGGAAAAGGACAAGGCACTGCAGCGCGCGGAGGAGATCAGCCGCGAGTTGAAGAACGGGGCCGCCTTCGACGAGCTGGTCGTGAAATACTCCGACGACAAGGCCTCCCGGTACAAGGGCGGGGACTTCGGCTACCTGCGGCGCGACGACCAGGCCCGCCGGCAGCTCCTGGGCAAGGACTTCTTCGAAGCCCCCTTCAAGATGAAGGTGAACGAGTCCAGCGGCGTGCTGCAGTCCAGCATCGGCTACCACGTCATCCGCATCACCGAGAAGATCCCCTTCCGGCTGCTGGCCCTGGAGGACCCGATCCCCCCGCAGAACGCCGGCACGGTGCGCCAGGAAATCAGCGTCCAACTCACCCTGAAGAAGCAAGCCGACGTCTACCAGCAGATCCTGCAGGACCTGCTGGCCGAGCTGAAGAAAAAGGCCGAGATCAAGAAGTTCGAAGACAACCTGACCTGGTAACATGGGAATCCGCAGGAAAGGTCGCATCCTGGCCTTTCAGGCCCTCTTCGCCCATGAGCTGTCCGGCATGGGCCTCGCCGAACTGCAGGCCTTCTCCTGGTTGGACCCGGAGGAGCGGGAGCGGGTCCAGGAGGAAAGCCGGGATTTCGCTCGCCTGCTGATCGCCGGCACCCTGGAAAAGCTCGCCGACGTGGACGGCACGATCGTCCGGCAGCTGGAGCACTGGGATTTCAGCCGCCTCAACAAGGTGGACCTGGCCATCCTGCGCCTCAGCGCCTACTGCCTGCTGTTCCAGCAGGACATTCCCTCCTCGGTGACCATCGACGAGGCGGTCGACATCGCCAAGGAGTTCGGCACCGACGACTCCTACCGCTTCATCAACGGCGTGCTGGACGGAATCCGCAAGCAGCGGGAGAGCTGAGCATGAGGGCCGGGCGCCGGATCGCGAGGCGTATGGCCATCCTGGCCGTCATCGCTGCCGCCGTGCTGGCGGTCGCCCTGCTGGGCGGCCGGCTGCTGGCAGTGCGCCGGGCCGGAAGCGGCTTTCAGGAGCGCATCGAGGAAATCGACCAGCTGGCTGGACGCGGCTTCCTTGCCAAGGCGGAATCCAGCCTGCGGGCCGCCGCCGGCGCGGCGCGCAGCGAGCAGGACTGGCTGCGCCTCCTGAAACGGTCCAGGGGACTGGCAGCGGCCACGGGCCAGTACGGCGGGCTGTCCGCTT
>MIBK01000232.1:2784-17087 GCA_001829505.1 Spirochaetes bacterium RBG_16_67_19
CCATTCCCGGGAGCCGGCCTCTGGCCCGCCTCGCGCTGTACGCGCGTCTGCGCGCCGGCCAGGCGCCCGCCGAGCCGCCGCCCCGTGGCTTTTCCTCCGATCCCGACATCCAATACCTGCAGACGGAAGCCGCGGCAGCGAGCCAAGGTCCTCCGCCCGCGGATCTGCACCCCGAGTTGGAAAGCCTGCTCTCCGTTGGCCTCCGGCCGGCGGCTGGCAACCTCCAGGCCCTGGCCGAGCGCTGGAAGGATGAGGCTCTGCTGAGGGACGCCGGGCTGGCCTGGATGGCGGAGGGAGAAATCGGGCGGGCAGCGGCGGTGTTCCGCGCGCTGCCGGACGGGCCCGTCGCCAGGGAGCTGCGCCTGGGCGCGGCCTATGACGCGGGCTCCTGGGAAGAGGCCCTCGCCCTGCTGGAGGAGGAGGTCCAGGCCTCCCCCGAAATGATCCTGATGCATGCGGATCTGCTGATGCTTCTGGCCCGCGAGCGGGAGGCCGCTGGATTGTACCAGGAGAGCATTGCCCGCGATCCGAAGCTCTTCTGGTCCCCGTATCTGAACCTTGGCGGCATCCTGGAGGCTGACGGGCAGCGGGAGACGGCCGGCGAGCTGTACCGCCGGGCTTACGAGCTGTTCCCGGAAAGCGAGGCGGCGGCCACCGCGCTGCTCTCCAGCCTGCTGCGGGCAGGCCAGCGGGAAGCTGCGTTCCAGGTGCTGGAGCGCAGCCTGGCCGTCCTTCCCGAGAGCCTGCCATTGCGCTGGCTGCTCCTGGAGCTGGAGCGGGGGGAGGGCGGAGGCGAGCGATACCAGGCGGCCTTGAGGAAGCTGTACGCCGAGCATCCTCAGAACGCCGCGCTGGGGCAAGCCCTGGCGGTCCACCTTCTCGGGTTGGCCGACCCGGCAGGGGCCTGGGCGGTGCTGGAGGAGTACCAGGGTCCGGCGGAGCAGCCCTGGTTGCTGGAAGCCCGCGGCCTCGCCAAGTCACTCGAGGGGGACCTGGCCGCCGGCGCGGATTTCCTGCGGCGCTGCCTGGCCGCCGGAGGGGATGGCCGGGCGCGCTGCAACCTGGCCGTGATCCTGGCCGCCGGCGGGGAAATGGAGGCCGCCGCTCGCGAGTTCAGCCAGGCCTCCGGCCAGCTTTCCGACCGGCCGCGGCTGGCCGCCCAGGCCCGGGCCCGGCTGGCCGAGCTTCACCTGCGCCTGGGCAACCGCGCCGCCGCGCGCCGCGAGAGCGCCTACGCCCTGGAGCTGGACCCGGGAAACGGCCGCGCGCTGCTGCTTTTGCGAACGCTTGAAGGCGAATGAAAAAAGTGTTACCTTGCTGAGACAATGGCCATCAAGAATGAAGCCAATGCCTGCATAATTGGCGAAAACTCGGTATTCGAAGGCAGGTTCTACGTCAGCGGCTCGATCCTGATCGAGGGCAAGTTCCAGGGCGACATCAAGACCGAGGACCAGGTCACCGTCGGCCCGACCGGCAAGGTGCGCACCGACATCATCGCCCGCAAGGTCACGGTGGCCGGCACCCTGATCGGCAACATCACCGCCTCGGAGGAAGTCAACCTGATCCAGAACGGCAAGGTGCTCGGCAACATCAGCACCCCGCGCCTGAACGTCGAAAACGGCGTGATCACCGAGGGGAAGGTGACCATCACCAACGGGCGCCCCGATTCCGTTGGAAAGCTCATCCAGGAATCCTTCGGCGAGGACGCCGAGCAGCTGTTTTCGGCGCAGGAGAAGACCGTCCGCAAGGAAAGGGCCAAGGACAAGGAATCCAAAGCCGAATAGATGATCAGGCTCAAGAACTCAGGCGAGATCTCCAGGATCCGGGAGGCCAGCGCCATCCTGGCGCGGACCCTCCAGGAGCTGGCCGGGCTGGTGAGGGAAGGGATCAGCACCGCCGAGCTGGACGATTTCGCCCGCGAGGTTCTCCGCCAGCGGGGAGGGGAGCCGGCCTTCCTGGGGTACAACCGTTTCCCAGCCTCCCTGTGCGTCTCGATCAACGAGCAGGTCATCCACGGCATCCCCGGCAGGAAGAAGCTGCGCAAAGGGGACATCGTCGGCCTGGACATCGGCATCAACCTGGGCGGCTACTTCAGCGACACCGCGGTCAGCCTGCCGGTTGGCGCGGTCTCTCCCCAGCGGGCGCGCCTGCTGGCCGTCACACGCGAGTGCCTGGCCCGCGGGGTGCAGGCCGCGGTAGTCGGCAACCGGATCAGCCAGATTTCCGCGGCGGTCTACGAGCACGCCCGCGCCAACGGCTTCGAGGTGGTGCGCCAGTTCTGCGGCCACGGGGTCGGTTTCGCGCTGCACGAGGAGCCGCAGGTCCCCAACTACGTCTCCTCCGGGCCCAACCCGCGCCTGAAGCCGGGCATGGTCCTGGCCCTGGAGCCGATGCTGAACGCCGGCACCTGGGAGGTGGAGGTGCTGGGGGACGACTGGACGGTGGTCACCGCCGACCGCAGCGACTCGGCCCACTTCGAGCACACCATCGTCATCCACAAGGACCGCACCGAAGTGCTCACCGGATCGGAGCTGCTGCCGTGAGGAGGGCATTGGCCAGCGCGGCCTTCCTGCTGTGTTTGGCCGCGGTGCCGGCGGCGCGCGGACTGAACCCGGGGGCCTCCGGGACCGGGCCGGCTTCCGGCGGCGATGGCCTGCAGGGTGCCATCCACCGGGCGGCGGCGGCAGCGGTGCCGGCTATCGTCCAGGTGGAGGTGGTTGAGCTGGTCCAGGGCTACCGCAAAGCGGGCCTGGGTTCGGGGGTCATCTTCCGGCTGGAGGACGGCAGCGCCTACGTGGTGACCAACAACCACGTGCTCGGGCAGGCCGACCAGATCAGAGTGCGCCTGTCCGCGGGGCAGGACTACCCGGCCACGCTGCAGGGCCGGGACCCGCGCCGCGACCTGGCGGTGATCCGCTTCCAGGCCCCGGGGCCGCTGGCCGCGCTGGATTTCGGGGACTCCGGCCAGGTGCGCCCGGGGGACTGGGTGCTGGCGGTGGGCAGCCCGCTGGGTCTGGACTCCAGCGTCACCCTGGGGGTGGTCAGCGCGGTGGGCCGGCGCGGCGGGCCCGGGGGGAACATCAGCGACTTCATCCAGACCGACGCGGTCATCAACCCGGGCAACTCCGGCGGCGCGCTGCTCAATCTGGCCGGCAAGGTGATCGGCATCAACACCTGGATCGCCTCCGACAGCGGCAGCTACGAAGGCTACGGCTTCGCCCTGCCCTCCGGCAGCGTCCAGCGCAGCGTCCGCGACATCCTGGAGGCCAGTCGCGCCCGCTACGGCTGGCTGGGGGTCGGCGGAATCGATCCTCCGGCGACGCTCAAGCAGGAGCTGTACCTGCCGGCTGCCAAGGGGGCCCTGCTGGCCAACCTGTACCTGGACGGGCCGGCCGCGCAGGCAGGTCTGGAGCTCGGCGACTACCTCACCCAGGTGGCCGGGCTGCGGATCGAGAACACTCCCGGCCTCATCCAGGCGGTGGCGGACACGCCTCCGGGGACCTCCGCCCTGGTGCGCTTTTCACGCGCGGGGCTGCCCATGAGCCTGCCGGTCCTGCTCGGGGAAAGGCCAGAGGAGCAGCAGCTGGCCGGGCGCAACCACCTGCTCTGGCCCGGTCTGGTCGCGGTCGGCGGGCCGGAGGGGCGGGGAGTGGAAGTGGTGCTGGTATTCCGCGGCACGCCGGCCGAGCGGGCGGGGCTGCGGGTCGGGGACCTGGTCATCGCGGTGGACGGTGAAGGGCTGGCCGGCCTGCCCGGCTTCTTCGCGGTGCTCAACCGCCTGGAAGCGGATTGCCGGCTGGATGTCCGGCGGGGAGAGGAGCAGCTGGCCGTCGAACTGGGCCGGGGGGAGAGTCAACGATGAAGGTATTCCTGCCTTATCAAACCGTGCGCAACAACGCCATCAAGCTCGCCTATCGGATCAACCGCTCGGGTTTCATTCCCGATGTGATCTACGTCAGCTTGCGCGGCGGCGCCTACCTGGGCAACGTGCTCAGCGAGTACTTCAAGCTGGTCAAGAAGCAGGAACGCCCCGTGTACTACGCGGCCGTGGTGGCCCGCTCCTACGCGGACGTGCGCGTGCAGGAGCAGATCAAGGTGGAGGGCTGGACCTACAACCCGGAGCACCTGCGCCAGGGCGACCGGGTGCTGATCGTGGACGACATCTTCGACACCGGCCGGACGGTCAACCATCTGGTGAACGTGGTGCTCTCCAAGGGAATCCCGCGCCAGGACATCCGCATCGCGGTGCACGACTATAAGATCCGCCGGTACCTGGGCGAGGAACTGCCGGTGCGGCCGGACTACTACTGCGTGCGCCACGATATCCTCCGCCCGGAGGACGATTTCTGGATCCACTACTCCAGCCACGAGCTGGTGGGCCTCACCGCCGAGGAGCGGGAGGCGCACTACTACAGCCACGACGAGGGCCTGCGCGAGGCGCTGGAGTTCCTCTACGAGTAAGGCCTACTCCTGCTTCCAGGTCCAGACGTAGCCGCTGGCATAATCGCCGCGCCATAGCCCCGAGCCGTTCGTGCCGAGGAACAGCCTGAGGTTCACGGCATCGTAGAACAGGCAGTTCAGGGAGCCGCTGTACAGCGCGGTGATATTGTAGGCGGGCTGCCGGGTAATGTCGGTTGGGACGTCTACATTGCCGTCGGCGATGCGGTAATAACCCTGGCTCTGCGTGCCCACGTAGATGGCGCCGACATCGGCACCAGGGGCGGCGAAGGCCGTGAAGCGGGCAGTAGACTCCCCGTCCACATTGGGGATAGCCGTAGTGGTCTTCGTCCAGTTGGTGCCGCCGTCATCCGTGCGGTACAGGTGCCCGTTGCCGGCCGAGACGTAAAGGGCAACTCCGTCATCGAACAGGCCGCCTGACACGGGGGGACCCGACAGCGGGGAAACCGGCGGAGAACCCGCCCCTGCGCTGTATACGGTGAAGGCGCCTCCGATGGCGGCATTCTGGTAGAGGGAACCCCCAACCAGAATCCAGTAGCTGCCCCCAATAGTGGCCTGGGCCACATCGAGGAAACCTACCTCCACCGGGGGATCCACCGCCCAATCCACCAGGGTAAACACAGCCCCATTCCCGTAATACAGGGCGTTTCCAGTGCCATCATTGGCGTTCGTGCCGACAAAAAGCTGGCCGCCCACATTCTTGAGAAGCGTGATTTCGACGTCGTTGGGTTCCGTCATCACTTCCGTCCAGATCGGAAACGAGGCCGCTGGAGAAGTCCACAGACCATATCCGCTGCCATCGGTATTGTCGTAGAATCCCGCATAGATGTCTGTGCCGAGAATCTCCAGGGTATTGCACATGGCGTTAGCCAGGCCGGGCGGCGGCGCCACAACCGTCCAGGTGTCGGTGGCCAAGACACCCCGGACATACAGGCGTCCGGCGGCAGCGAGGTAGTAGTCCGTTCCCGTATCATTGAACTTCACCATCTTGAACACGGAGGCCACGTCCGGGAATCCCTTGTCGTCCCCCAGGGGGACCTCCTGGGACAGGGCGTAGAAAACCGGTTGGAGCGCCAGGTCCCTGCAGGACGTTAACGCCAGCAGGGCGGCCAGAAACGCGAAGCCGATGTATCGAATCTTGCCTGTCATTTCCTTTTCCTGCTTCAGAAGCTGTACTGGGCGGTCACGGAGACCTCGAGGAAGTTGCCCATGAGTCCCATGGAGGGCTCCTCCGGCCAGGGCTGGGGGACCCACCAATAGACCACGTTCAGGCCGAAGCCCCAGTTGACGTTGTATTTCCAAAGCGAAGCGAAGCCCGGCTTCAGGATGAAGTCCAGGTGGCTCTGCGCTCCGTACTTGATGACGTCCATGCCGACACCCAGGAAAATCGGGAACTCGAAGGGGAAGGCGTGCAGGATGAACGAAGCCTTGGCGGTGAAGGACAGCATGTACATGAAGTTTTCCTGCGTGCTCTTGGCAAAGATCCCGCCCACCTCCGCGCCGACCAGCCAGTGGTTGTCCAGGTGGATGCCCCACTGCAGCGAGCCCAATCCCCCGAGCGACAGGTTGGTGGAGTCCACGATGGCCCCGTCGAAATCCATGAAAAACAGCGGGATGAAGGGCCCGAGGCTGAGGGCGAAGGACTGCTGGCCCAGCGAATACACGGTGACCGGGGCGGGCTGCTCCTCTGCTTGAGCGGATACCAGGGCGGGGCAAAATACCACCAAAAGCACGAGCAGGATCGCTGCCCGACACGGCTTGTTGAGGATCATACGCTCCAGAGTCTAACACCGTGATCCTGTTTTATCAAGAAGCGCCGGCCGATAGATAAATAGCGGTTCCTGGGGTATAATGCGGCACTCGAGGAGTCTGCGCTTGAAACGCCTGTTGCTCCCGGCTTTGTTCGCAGTGGCGTTGAGCTCCTGCATAGGAGTCCAATCCCAGCTCAGCCTCGGCAGGGACGGCTCCGGAACGCTGCGCATCAGCTACCGCGTCGCCCAGTTCCTGCGTGAAGGCCAGGGCCTGCCGCTGCCCGCCTCCCGGGAGGATTTCCAGCGGGCCGTGGAAGCCGAGCCGGGGCTGAGGCTGGAAGCGCTGAGCCAGCGCGAGGACGAGCAGGACCTGATCCTCGAAGCCCGCCTTGGCTTCGACCGGGTGGAGAATCTGAACGCCCTGGGCGACCGGCTCGGGCTGAGCTACGAAACCGAGGAGGACCGGCGCGTGTTCCGGCAGCGCCTGTACGCGGGGGCGACAGCCGGGGGCCTGTCCGCGGCGTCCCTGCGGATGCTGGAAACCTTCTTCCCGGGTTACGAGGTATCGCTGGAGCTGAGCTCGGCCGCGCCGATCCGCGCGCACTCCCTGGGGCAGCTCTCGGAGGACCGGCGCGTCCTGCGCTACCAGACCACGCTCCTGGAGCTGCTCAGACAACAGGACGAGGTGACCCTGGAAGTCGCCTGGTGATGGAGGTATAGAATGAAGCGTTTCCTGCCCGCGGCCATGGCAGGGCTCCTGGCCCTGCTGCTGTTGTCCTGCGCCGCCGCGCCCGCCCCGATCTCCTCAGGGGGTGTGGAGGCCCAGGCCGCGCAGCGTATGAAGCAATACCTGGAGAACGGGCTGGACAAGCTGGATCGGGGGGCCATCTCCGAAGGCATTGCCCAGCTGGTGGCCGTGCTGGCCGAAGGGGAATCGAGCAGGGACGCGGCGGCCGGGGAGCTGAAGCGCAGCGCGGAAACGGAGCTGGCCAAGATCAAGGCCGGCCTGGCCATGGAGCCGGGCACGGAGTGGCTGGACGCCAATAAAAACCAGCTCACCGCCTCCTCGGTCAGCGTGGGCGGGCAGAGCAGCCTCAACCCGAGCGTGATCCTGACCCTGAACTACGGGGGCGCGGGCAAGGCCCTGGTCACCGCCGCGCCCGTCCAATTCGAATTCGTGCGGGGCGGCGGAGTGCTCACCGCCTTCGTGAACACCAACGACTACGGGCAGGCCAACTGCAGCCTGGCCAGCCTGGAAGACACCGAGGCGGAGAGCGTCATCCGCGCCTCGCTGGTCTACAGGACCCGGGGCTTCGCCTACGCCTTCGAGGGGGTGAGCAGGGAGTTCGTCTACTCGCCGCCGGCGCGCAAGGCCGCCATCCTGGTCCTGGAACGCGCCGGGAACCGGCCCGCCGAGGACCCCGTGATCCTGGACTCCGTGTACAACAAGCTCAAGGAAGTGAGCTTCGATTTCTCCCAATACAACGGGCAACTGCTCGGCGAGGAGTTCCTGGCCGTGTTCGGAGGCGATCCCCAGGCCATCCGCAGGCTCGGGCTGGAGAAGGAGGTCTCTTACCTGGTCATGGTGCTGAACGACGGCTACGGCGTAAGCCAGGTGGAGCTGGCGGGCAAGAAATACAACATCTGGAAATCCCAGACCACGGCCACCACCCGCCTCATCCGCGTGGTCGACGGCAAGGTGATGTACTCCGGGACCGTACAGGCGGTCGCCGGCCAGGGGGGCAGCGCCGAGAAGGCGTCGCTGGACGGGCTGCGCAATGCCGCCTCCGCCATGGCGGACAAGATCGCCCAGGACCTGCCGGAAATCCAGCGGGTCCTGTCCGGCAGGCAGTAGCGGGCACGGCCGTGAAGGACCTGCTGCACAAACTGCTTGGGTTCCTCCGGGTGGAGCTGGAGGACCTGGAAGGCGACGTCACGGACCTTCTGGCGATCTGCCAGCGCAAGAAGGACAACCGGGAGATCACCAATTACGTTTATATGGAAAACAAGGGCCTGCTGCTGCGGGAGATCGCCGGCATTAAAAATCTGGTGGAGGGCCTGGACGACATGGACACCGGGAAGTTCTCCAACAGTCAGGAGATGTTACGCGAGATCGACCGGCGGATACTGGAAAATACGCGGGAAGGGGACTATCCCGAGGCCGTATACAGCCTGGTGAAACGCCGCCTGGATAAAATCGTGAAGTACCTCTTCAGTGATTGAATAATATAGGGAATTTGCTTAGTATCTGGTATCCCAAAAGACCGGATCATATTTCGAACAGAGGGCCCTATGGAAGTCCAACTGCAAGAACTTCTGGATAAGATCAAGAACGAGGGCGTGAAGGCGGCGGAGGCCGAATCCGCCCGCATCCGGGAGGAGGCCGAGAAGCGCTCCCGGGAGATTCTGCAACGGGCCGAGCAGGAAGCCGCCGATATCGTGGCCAGGGCACGCGAAGAAGCCGCGCGCTTCGAGAAGACTTCCCAGGAGGCGGTGAAGCAGGCCGCCCGCAACGCGATCCTGGGCGTGCGGCAGGGCGTGGTGGGGATTTTCGACGCCATGCTGGCCCGGGAAACGCGGGAAGCCCTATCCGGATCGAACCTGGCGGAGGTGATTGTCGCGCTGGTCAAGGCCTGGCCCGGGAAGGAGATCCCTTCCCTGCAGGCCCTGCTTCCTCCCGCTGATCTGGAAAAGCTGGAAAAAGGGTTGAAAAGCCGGCTGCAGGAGGAGATGAAGAAGGGTTTCGAGTTGAAGCCCCTGCCTGCCCTGGAGGCGGGATTCCGCATCGCCCTGAAGGACGGCTCGGCCTACTACAACTTCACCGACCAGGGGATCGCCCAGATCCTGGCCGAGTACCTGAATCCCAGGCTCGCCGGCTTGATGGGCCAGGCTGCGTCGGACTGACCCTCTTGAGCCAGTACTACTACCTGGTAGCCACCCTGCCGATGCTCTTCTATCAGTCGGAGCGCAGCCCGTCCCGCGAGGAATTCCTGGAGCTGTGCCGCACGCAGGTGAGCGGGGCGGATTTCCGGGTGCTGGCCGAAGCCGACCTCCAGGTCCGCGGCGAGCAGGCCAGCGGCTGCGCCGTGCTGGACAAGTGGCGGAGCTGGGAGTGCGGCCTGCGCAACGAACTGGCCAAGCTGCGGGCCCGCCGCAAGTCCGTTGAGCCGGCCGGCCATCTGGTGGAGGCCCGGGAGCATCTCGGCCAGACCGAAATAGCCCGGCAGGCCCTCGGCGAAGCCTCGCCGCTGGCCGCGGAGGAGCTGTTGAACCGGGCCCGCTGGGATTACCTGGACGAGCTTGAGACGGGACACTATTTCGACCTATCCAGGCTGGTCCTTTTCTCCCTGCGCCTCCAGCTTCTGGAGCGCCGGCGGCGGCTGTCCGACCGCGAGCGGGGCGGCGCCAGCTTCCAGTCCCAGTATCAGTCCATCACCCATTCCATTCGTGAGGAACCGGCATGAAAGAAAAGCAGGGCCGTGTGGTCGGCGTAAACGGCAACATGGTCACCGTCGACGTGGACGGGGACGTGTTCATGAACGAGGTGGGCTACGTGGCCACCGGCGACCAGCGGCTGAAGGCCGAGGTCATCCGCATCCGCGGGCATAGAGCCGAGCTGCAGGTGTTCGAGGTCACCCGCGGGATCGGCATCGGCGACCCCGTGGATTTTTCCGGTGAGCTGCTGTCCGTGCAGCTCGGCCCCGGGCTGCTCGGACAGATTTTCGACGGCTTGCAGAATCCGCTGCCGCTGATCGCCGCCCAGCACGGATTCTTTCTGCCGCGCGGCGTATACCTGACGGCGCTTCCCGGGGACCGGCAGTGGGAGTTCACTCCATTGGCAAAGGTTGGCGCGCGGGTCAGCCGCGGCATGAGCCTGGGCACCGTGCCCGAAGGCATCTTCCAGCACCGCATCATGGTGCCCTTCGACCTGTACGACAACTACACCGTGAAATCGATCGCCCCGGCGGGGAAATACACCCTCGACAGCCGCATCGCCGAGCTCACGGATCCCAAGGGCAACGCCGTTTCCGTGACCATGGTTTTCAACTGGCCGGTCAAGCGGCCGATCAACGCCTACGCCGAGCGCCTGAAGCCCACCGAGCCGCTGATCACCAAGGTGCGGATCATCGACAGCTTCTTCCCGGTGGCCAGGGGAGGCACCTACTGCATCCCGGGACCCTTCGGCTCCGGCAAGACGGTGCTGCAGCAGGTCACCAGCCGGCACGCCGAGGTGGACGTGGTGGTGATCGCCGCCTGCGGCGAGCGGGCCGGCGAGGTGGTGGAGACGCTGCGGGAGTTCCCGGAGCTGATCGACCCGCGCACGGGCCGGGCCCTCATGGAGCGCACCGTGATCATCTGCAACACCAGTTCCATGCCGGTGGCCGCCCGGGAGGCCTCGGTATACACCGCGGTGACCATCGCCGAGTACTACCGCCAGATGGGCCTGAACGTGCTCCTTCTGGCCGATTCCACCTCCCGCTGGGCGCAGGCCATGCGCGAGATGTCCGGCCGCCTGGAGGAGATTCCGGGCGAGGAGGCCTTCCCGGCCTACCTGGAGTCGGTGATCGCCAGCTTCTACGAGCGGGCCGGCGTGGTGCGCCTCAAGGACGGCGGCACCGGCTCGGTGACCATCGGCGGCACGGTCAGTCCGGCGGGCGGCAACTTCGAGGAGCCCGTCACCCAGGCCACCCTGAAGGTGGTGGGGGCCTTCCACGGCCTGTCCCGCGAGCGGGCCGAATCCCGCAAATACCCGGCCATCCACCCCCTGGAAAGCTGGAGCAAGTACCCCGCCGCGGTGGACGAGACGATGACCGAGTTCGCCCGCGGCCTGCTGTTCCGGGGCAACGAGGTGTCCCAGATGATGAAGGTGGTCGGCGAGGAGGGCACCAGCCTGGAGGATTTCATCCTCTACCTGAAGGCCGAGTTCATCGACGCCGTTTTCCTGCAGCAGAACTCCTTCGATCCGGTGGACGCGGCCGTGAACACGGAGCGCCAGCGCTACGCCTTCGCCCTGCTGACCCAGATCATCAAGGCGCAACTCGAGCTGGCGGACAAGGCGGCCGCCAGGTCCTTCTTCTACCAGCTGCGCCAGCGTTTCCTGGACTGGAACGGCGCGGCCTGGGGTTCAGATTCCTTCAAGAGCATCGAGCAGGACATCCGCTCCAGCTTGGGCGAGAGGCAGGCGCATGCGTAAAATCTACAGCAGGATCGACGCTATCGCGGGCAACGTCATCACGGTGACCGCGGAGGGGGTGCGCTACGGGGAGCTGGCGGTGGTCAGCTCCAGCCACGGGGACTCGCTGGCCGAGGTCATCCGGCTTTTCGAGAACAAGGTGTCCCTGCAGGTCTACGCCGGCTCCCGGGGAGTGTCCACTGGCGATGAGGTCCGTTTCCTGGGCCACCCCATGCAGGTTTCCTTCTCGGACGACCTGCTGGGGCGGATTTTCAACGGCAGCGGCGTGCCCCGCGACAAGGGGCCGGCCCTGACCGAGAGCCTGATCGAGATCGGCGGGCCGGCCGTGAACCCGGCCAAGCGCATCATTCCCCGCAACATGATCCGCACCGGCATCCCGATGATCGACCTGTTCAACACCCTGGTGGAGTCCCAGAAGCTGCCGATCTTCAGCGTGTCCGGGGAGCCCTACAATCCGCTGCTGGCCCGGATCGCCATGCAGGCGGAAGTGGACATCATCATCCTCGGCGGCTGCGGCCTGAAGTACGACGACTACCTGTTCTTCCGCGACGCCCTGGAGGAGGGCGGGGCCCTCTCCCGGACGATCTTTTTCGTGCACACGGCGGCCGACCCGATCGTGGAATCACTGCTGGTGCCGGACATCTCCCTGGCCGTGGCCGAGCGCTTCGCGCTGCGCGGCAAGCGGGTCCTGGTGCTGCTGACCGACATGACCAACTTCGCCGATGCCATGAGGGAAATCGCCATCACCATGGAGCAGGTGCCCTCCAACCGCGGCTACCCCGGCGACCTGTACAGCCAGCTGGCGGCGCGCTACGAGAAGGCGGTGGACTTCGAAGGGGCCGGCTCGATAACCATCCTGGCGGTCACCACCATGCCCGGCGACGACGTGACCCACCCGGTTCCGGACAACACCGGCTACATCACGGAAGGGCAGTTCTACCTGCGCAATGGGCGCATCGAGCCCTTCGGATCCCTTTCGCGGCTGAAGCAGCTGGTCAACAAGGACACCCGCGAGGACCACCGGGCCCTGATGGACGGCATGATCAAGCTCTACGCGGCCTACTTGGAGTCGCTGGAGAAGAAGGCCATGGGCTTCCGCATGTCGGACTGGGACCAGAAGCTGCTGAAGTACGGGGTGAGCTTCGAGCGGGAGATGATGGACCTGTCGGTCAACATCCCCCTGGAAAAGGCGCTGGACGCCGGCTGGCGGATCCTGAGCGACTGCTTCCTGCCTGAAGAGGCGGGCCTGCGCACCGAGCTGATCAAGAAGTTCTGGCCCAAGGGCTGAAACGGACGAGCGTGGCCAAGATCAAGCTGACCAAGAACGAGCAGAAAAAGCAGAAGGACGCGCTGAAGCGCTACCTGCGCTACCTGCCCACGCTCATGCTCAAGAAGCAGCAGCTGCAGCTGGAAATCCGGCGCGTGGAAAGCCAGCAGCAAGCCCGCCTGGCCGACCGTTCGGCCCTGACCCGGGAACTGGAGTCCTGGGTCTCCGTGTTCGGCGAGCAGTCCGACCTGGCGCCCCTGCTGCGCCTGGGGGCGCTGCACACGGAAACGGGCAACATCGCCGGAGTGGACATTCCTTTGTTCCAGTCCGTGGAGACGGAGGAAAAACCCTACGACCTTTTCCTCACCCCCCTGTGGGTGGACGCGGCGCTGGAGATCATGCGCAAGCTGGCCGCCCTGGACGCCGAGGTGGCAGTATTGTCGAGGCAGGCCCGCCTGCTGGGCGAGGAGCTGCGCATCACCAGCCAGCGGGTCAACCTGTTCGAGAAGGTGAAGATCCCCGAAGCGCGGGAGAATATCCGGAAAATCCAGATCTACCTGGGAGACCAGCAGACCGCGGCCGTGGTCCGCGGGAAGATCGCCAAGGGCAAGCTGCTCAGGGTGAACGCATGATCGTCAAGATGAAGAAGGTGTCGGTCCTCCTCTTGGACCGCTTCCGCGCCCAGTCTCTCCGGGAGCTGCGCGGCTTGGGCACGATGCACATCCAGGAGCGTGCCGGCGGCGGGGAGGAGCTCTCCCGCCTACGCGACCAGCAGGCCCAATTGGAGAAGGCCCTGCTCCAGCTGCCCCTGGAGCGGGACGTGGGGAAGCAAGCGCCGGTCCGGAAACCCTCCGGCGCAGTCGACGCCCGCAGTGCCCTGGAGCTGGCCGGCGAAATCGAGGCCTGCCAGGAAAAGCTCAAGACGGCCCGGGAACGGGTGGAACAGCTCCGCAAGGAAGAGGAGCGCCTGGCGGCCTGGGGCGATTACGAGCCGCAGGATATCCTGCGCCTGCGCGAAGCGGGCATCGACGTGCGCCTCTACGAGGCGGAGGAAAAGCAATACGCCAGGCTTGCCGCGGAAGCCGGCGCCTATGTGGTCGGGCGCGGGCGCGGGCTGGTGCGGCTGGCCGTGGTGCAGGCCGGGCAGGCGGGAGCGCCGCCGCCCTTCAGTGAAGTCCCTGTTCCGGAGCGCGGTCTGGCCCAGGTGCGCCAGGCCGGGGCCCGGGCGGCGGAGGAGGCCCAGGCGCGGCGGGAGGAGCTGCGGCAGCTCGCCAGGCAGCGGGCCGTGCTGCAGGCCGGCCTGACGGAGGTGGCCAGGCACGTGGAGTTCGAGTCCGTGCGCTCCGGGATGTCCCTGGAGGGCCCGGTCGCCTACCTGACGGGCTTCATTCCCGTTACCAAAGTCGAAGGGTTGAAAACGGCCGCCGCGGCCAGCGGCTGGGGCCTGGCCATCGAGGATCCGCTGGCGGAGGACGCCGTGCCCACCCTGGTGGAGAACCCCCGCTGGGTCCGCATCATCCAACCGGTGTTCGACATCCTGGGCACGGTGCCCGGCTACCGCGAGGTGGACCTGAGCTTCTACTTCCTGGTCTTCTTCAGCCTCTTCTTCGCCATGCTGATCGGGGATGCGGGC
>MIBK01000232.1:17153-20366 GCA_001829505.1 Spirochaetes bacterium RBG_16_67_19
CCCTTCATCCTGCTGTTCGTGCTGAGCGCGGGCACGATCGTGTGGGGGGCCATCACCGGGACCTGGTTCGGGGTGGAGGCCATCGCCAGGAGGACCTTCCTTTCCCGGATCGTCATCCCCCAGATCGCCACCTTCGGCGAGGACAACGCCGATTTCATCATGTACATCTGTTTCATCATCGGAGCCATTCATCTGACCCTGGCCCACCTGATCGGCTTCGTTCGCAATCTGCCGAAGCTCATCGCCTACAACGACCTGGGTTGGCTGGCGGTGCTGTGGGGCATGTTTTTCGTGATCAAGTGGATTCTGCTGCAGCAGCCCCTGAACCCCATCGGCCTGTGGCTGGTGATCGGCGGCCTGGTGGTGATCACCATCTTCGGCGAGCAGCAGGGGCGCTTCTTTAAGGGCTTCCTGATGGGCCTGGCCAAGCTGCCCTTGAAGATGCTGAACAGCATCAGCACCTTCTCGGACGTGGTGTCCTACGTGCGCCTGTTCGCCGTGGGCCTGGCCGGCATCGAAATATCCAAGGCCTTCAATGCCCTGGCCGCGGGCATCGGCTTCGGCCTGCCCAATGGCATTTTCGCGGTCTTCATCCTGCTGTTCGGGCACAGCCTCAATCTCCTGCTGGGCGCCATGTCCGTGATCGTCCACGGGGTGCGACTCAACATGCTGGAGTTCTCCGGCCACATCGGAATGGAATGGGCGGGCTTTTCCTACAAGCCCTTCAAGGATTCGGATTCGAAAGGAGACAGGGAATGAATATTGGGGATCTGGGCTTCGCGGCTTCTCTGGGTCTGGCCGCCTTCGGCTCCGCTTTGGGGGCCATGTCCGCGGGAGCGGCCGCCATCGGCGGGTGGAAGAAGTGCTTCGCCCAGAACCGGGCCGCGCCCTTCATGCTCATCGCTTTCGTCGGCGCCCCGCTGACGCAGACGATCTACGGCATGATTCTGATGAACGCCATCCGGGCCTCGGGCGTGAGCTCCATCGCCAAGCTGGGCGCAGGGCTGTTCGGTGGGCTGGCACTGGGCGGTTCCGCCTGGTTCCAGGGAGTGGCGGGGGCGCACGCCTCGGACGCCATGGCCGAGACGGGCAAGGGCTTCGGCAACTTCATCATGGTGCTGGGCCTGGTGGAAACCACGGCCATCTTCACCATGGTGTTCATGATGGGGGCGATCGGCTGAGGGGCCGGCGCCCCTGCGCCGCCGGCCGGGGGTCAGGAATACGCAGGAATCCTCCGAAGCTAGTGGTAACGGGTAGGGTGGTGTCCAGAGCGTACGGCCTGCTTTTTTGCATTCTCCTTTGCGCCGCCACGGCGGCACGGGCCCAGGCGCAAGCCCCGCGGGCGGACTGGGCCCTGCTGGAGGAAGCCAGGGCGATGATCGCCGACCGCGCAAATCCGCGGCTGGGGGAAGCCCTGGACCTGCTGCGCCGCGCCATCGAGCAGGCCGGGACCTTCCCGGAGGCCGAAATGGCGGTGGCTGAGATCTACTCCCGCGAGGGGGCGCTGGGTCTGGCCGAAGAGCGTCT
Source organism: Spirochaetes bacterium RBG_16_67_19 (assembly GCA_001829505.1). Lineage (GTDB taxonomy): Bacteria > Spirochaetota > Spirochaetia > SZUA-6 > DRHE01 > MIBK01. The sequence continues at coordinate 18,681 of MIBK01000232.1, forward strand.
GCGCAAGGCCCTGGAAGCCGAGAAACTCCTGCGGGTGCCCGAGGACCGCTTCGCCATCCTCTACCGGCTGGCCGAGATCTACGAGACCCAGAATCGCTATTACGACATGGAGCAGGCTCTGGCCCGCATCGTCGGGGAGCAGGCAGAGTTCTCTTCCACGCCGGAGGCGCAGCGCTTCCAGAATGCCTTCCTGTCGGCCTATATCACCCGGGGCCTGGATCATCTACTGCGGCTGTACCGCCTGGATGGGGCCACCTTCGCCCTGCGGGCCCACGCCAAGCTGGGCTGGTTCTACTACCGCACCGGCCGGCACGATCCGGCTTCCATCCTGCATTCTCTGGCCGCCCTGGACATCATGATCACGGAGAGCGTCCGGGAGATCCGGCTGGTGGATCCGAACTTCGAGTTCCGGAGCCTGGGCGGTTACCTGGACGTGGCTTGGAAACGCGAGAACATCCGCAGCTTCCTTGCTGAACAGGAGTTTTTCAGCGTCGCCTATCATTTGGGCGCGGCCGCCTATCCGGCGGGGCGCCGGGCCCGGGCCCGGGAAATCTGGAGGTTTGTCGCCGGGCTTCGCCTGGAAGACCGGCAGCTGGGCGGGTACGGCGAGCTTTCCCGGCGCCAGCTCAAGGCCCCCTGGGTGGATCCCCTGATCAATCCCTCCTCGCGTCGTATCGAATATCCCCAGAACTGACGCGCATGCACTTGCACCGCATCAGGATCCTGCAGGAGCTCTTTCCCGCGACCGCGGCGTACCCGTTCAACCTGGAAGTGCTGCGCTCCACCGCCGGCCTGGAATTCCTTTCTCCGGTCGCCTTTTTCGTGGGCGAGAACGGGAGCGGCAAGAGCACCCTGCTGCGGGCGATCGCCAGGCGCTGCAATATCCACATCTGGGAGGGAATGGAGCGGGCCCGCCTGGGCAACAACCCTCACGAGGAGGGCCTGCCCGGCTGCTTGATGGAAGAGTGGGAGAGGGGAGAGCCGGTTCCCGGGTCGTTTTTCTCCGCGGAGCTCTTTCGCAGCCTGGCCCAGTCCATCGATGAATGGGCCATCAACGATCCGGAAGTGCTTTCGTCGTACGGCGGCAAGTCCCTGCTGGTCCAATCGCACGGGCAGAGCTACATGTCCTTTTTCGTCCACCGTTTCCGTCTGCGCGGGCTCTACCTGCTGGACGAGCCGGAGAACGCCCTTTCGGCCACCAGCCTGTTCGAGTTCCTGAACCTGCTGGAGGAGATGGCGCGCGGGGGAGTCGCCCAGTTCATCGTGGTCACGCATTCGCCGGTTCTGATGTCTCTGCGGGGGGCGGAGATTTTCTCCTTCGACCAGTCCTCGCTAGTCAAAATACCGTACAAGGAAACAAAGCACTTCATGCTGTACAAGAATTTCTTCACTGCTCAATGACGTTGGGTTGGCTGGAGCCTATGTTGTTGCGACTCTAAGTAGACAGAATATGTATTATACGAAGTAAGGGGGCGGGGGATAACCCGCCCCGGATTACTTCGGGGAGCTGACCCGGGAGAATATCGTGATGAGGACCAGGGCCGTAAACAGCGAGGCGAAGATGTTCACGGAGTTGAAATCCGCCAGCGCGGCGATCACGTGGGCGAACAGCTGGTCGATCAGGCCGCCCAGAAAGGAACCCACCAGGCCCACGATGAGCGCGCCCCAGAAGCGTCCCAGCACGGG
>MIBK01000232.1:20372-25442 GCA_001829505.1 Spirochaetes bacterium RBG_16_67_19
CAGGATGAACACGTAGTAGATGGCGCAAGCCAGGCCGATCACCACGTAAGTCAGACCCACTGTGAAGAAGTAAAGCATTTTTTCCTGCCTGCTAGAATATTATTTCCGTCTGCGGAAAGATGATCTTTTCGAATCCAAGCCATTCAGGGATGCTATAAACCACGGTCTGATTCACATCAATACCCCAGCTTACTGCGAAGCAGGAAACGCCTGCCCAAGAAGAGGCTTGAATCTCATCGAGAACCAGCTGCGTGAGATCGGAGTCGCTTTCGCTCAAATCGCTTTCGCTGAAAGAGACAACGGTGAAGCGCTTAAGTTCATTAATATTTGTCGGGAAGTTCCGCACGATTCGTCTGGCGGAAAGCACCTCCAGAGTAGTGTCTTCGCCGTTCAGTGTTGCACCTGTAAGGATGATTTCCGGAAAGTCACCAGGCGATACCCCATTTGAAAAGTCGACGGTTACTGTGAAAGCTTCGCCCACATCTATAGTAGGCGGATCATCAACATCCACATTGATCAGAGGCCGGTAATAGGCTCCGGGCCGATCCTTGATAGGGTTACCCAAGCGATGGTAGGAATCGGCAATCAGATCATCGATCGAGGCATAATAGATCGTGGGCGTAGCGGCGATAACAAAAAGCTTGTAATAAATCTCGTATCCGCGGAATTCAGCTTCGCTGTTTGCGGCAGTAGAATTGAATTCGAACTTGCTGTCGTTCTCATTGTTCACTCCAACCGGGGACTCCAAGAGGATTGGGAATTCCAGCCCGCAGCCGGCCAGCGCCAGGGCGAAGGCCGGCAGCGCCAACCAGAGCAGGACGGCGTGGCGACGGCCGCGGGAAACACGGCTCAGCTTGCCCTCCCCTTCACCACCGCCAGCGGCGCGGGAGGCCCCAGTCCTTCCAGCACGTCCACCAGCTCGTAGATCTGCACCGGCTTGTTCTTGCCCTTGACCCGGATGTTGTCCAGCTCGCGGGCCAGCACCCGCCCCTTGACCAGCCCGTAGGTGTACTCGCTGATGATGATGTTGGTCATGTACTGCTTGTTCGTGCCTTCCAGGCGGGCGCCCAGGTTCACATTGTCCCCGGTCAGCGTGTAGTTCATGCGCCCCAGCGAGCCCATGTTCCCTACGGTCATGATCCCGGAGTTGATGCCCATGCCCACGTTGAGGCGGCGCTCCGGAGACAGGCTGGTGTTGAGCTCTCCCAGGACCTGCATCTGGCGCAGGGCGCATTTGCAGGCCAGCATGGCGTGGTCGGCCTGCGGCAGCGGCGCCCCCCAGAAGCTCATGATGGCGTCCCCGATGTACTTGTCCAGCGTGCCCTGGAACAGCATGATCACGTCCGTCATGGCGGTCAGGTAGCGGTTCAGGTGGTTGATCAGCTCCTGGGGGGTCATGCTCTCCGACAGGGTCGTGAAGCCGCGGATGTCGGAGAAGAACACGGAGAGCTCCTTGTCCACCCCGCCCAGCTCCGGCGGGTTCTGCAGTATCTGGTCCACCACGCTGGGGCTGACGTATTTGCCGAACATGTCGCGGATCCGCCGCTTGTCCTTCTCCTCGGTCATGATCCGGTAGACGATGACCGCCAGGAAGGAGAGCAGGATGGCGAAAACCGGGGCCGACAGGGTGATGATCCAGTTGGACAGCTCGAACAGCAGGGTGACCGCGAAGAAGTACAGGACGATCAGGATCAGGGAGAGCACCAGGGACCAGATGGTGGGAAGGCGCGAGGCCATGAAGGCGGTCAGCAGGGCCAGCCCCAGCAGGATGAGGGTGTTGACCCAGGGCTGCACGTAGTACAGGAAATTGTTCATGAGAATCGTATTCAGGGCGTTGGCGTGGATCTCCACGCCGAACATCAACCCGCGCGGCGTGGTCTTCTCGTCCTCGGCCATGCCGGTGGAAAAGGGCCCGACCATGACGATTTTGCCGGCCATGGCCATGGTCCGGGGCCATTTCTCCGGGTCCGGGCCGGCATTGCGCCCGGCGTAACCGGCGTAGGAGCGCACGGGGAAGGTCTGGTGCCCGCTGGGCGAGGCGCTGGAGCGCACCCCCATGAAGTTGATCAGCAGCTGCCCCTGCTCGTTGATGGGGATCAGGATCTCCGGGACTGTTCGGGTCACGGCCGGGCTCACCACGTTGCCCTCTTCGTCCACCACCTCCGGCTTGACCACCAGCGCGTAGGGTTCCCAGGCCCCGCTTTCCTCGTTGAAAATCTCGGGGGCGGGAATGCGGATGTGCCTGCCGAGAACCACCTCGATGTCCTCAATGCCCTTGTGGAAATACTCCAGGGCCAGGACCAGGGTGATGGCGGGCAGGAACTCATCCCTGTACTTGCGCACGACGTAGTAGGACAGCGGCTCCTGGCCTTCCGCCGCCTCCTCGATCTTCGGCGGCGCCATGCGCACCATGGCTTCCTTCAGATCCTCGATCACCTCGGCGGTAAGCGGATAGTCCACGTCATGGTAGTCGTTCTGCCTGTCGATCCAGGCCAGGCGGGTATATTGGGCCCGCTCCTGGGCGGTCAGGCTGTCCAGGGTGAGCTCCTCCAACCGGAGCTCTTCCAGGAGCCGGGAGGAGCGCACGAGCAGCGGCTGCCGGCGGAAAACCTCGTCCGCGTCCTGGTAATAGTTGGCGTGCCCGTAGCCGCGCGTGGCGCGGGCGAAGGGCTTCAGAGGCGGATAGATCCCCAGGTGGGTGGCCAGTTTGGTCCAGTCCCCCGTAATGGCGTGGATTTTGCCGTAGCGCTGGAACAACAGCTCCTGGCGGGCGAAGTACTCCTCCTCCGTGCCCTGGGCGTTGGGGGTCGGTTGGAGCACGGTTTCCAGGAAGATCCGGCCGTTATCCTCGATGCTCTTCAACAGCAGGGCGTCATAGGCCGGGTCGGAAGGCTCCACGAAAAATATGTCGAGGAACAGGGCCGCTTCGCGTTCGCCCTTCTCTTTGATGCGCGTGAAGGTGTTGATGAGATTGGCGTGTGTATAGCGCGGGAAGGGCCAGCGGCCGTAGGTGTCCAGGCTGCGGTCGTCGATGCCCACGATCAGGATGTCCGGGGAAAGCTTGGGGTCGGCGCGCTTGATCTCCACGCCTTCCTGGGTGCTCACTCCGCGGAAGACGCTCTTCAGGCGGAAGTTGAAATCTAGCACGCTCAGCTCCAGGTTGGAGATCAGCACCGTCTGGGTGGAAAGAACCAGCAGGAGCAGGAAAACCAGGACGCCGATGACCAACCCGAATAACTTCGTTTCGAGAAATTTCCGACCTTTTCCGGCCATCGGGTTCCTCCGTGGGTGCGCTATTCCGGGATCTTCCCCTCGGTCTTGAGCAGGATTATACGGTTTCGGGCCACCTTTGTCCAATTGCTATCGGGATGGTCATCTTCCAGCTCGTTGTAGGCCTTGAGGGCCCCTGCAGAATCCCCTTCGACTTCCAGCAGGCGGCCGACGGAGAACAGGGCCCGCGGCAGCAGGTAGGAGTCCCGGTAGCGCTGCTGCAGGCGCTGGTAGCTGGCCAGGGCCTGCTTGGCGTCCCCCAGCTCCTCGTAGCTGACACCCGCGTACAGCAGGGCCAGGGGGGCCAGGTAGGAACGCGGGAAGCGGCTGGCCAGGGTCTGGTAGGCTTCGGCCATCGCCGCCCAGTCCTTGGTGTGGTCGGCCATGTGCGCCTTCAGCAGGTAGGCCCGCTGGGCCGCGTACTGCCTGGGGTACCTGGAAAGGATGCGGGCCAGCAGGTCCGTGAGCTCCTTTTCCTGAGCCTGCTTCTTGGCCTCGTCCGTCTCGGCGGCCCATTGCTGCTCCAGCTCCTGCGCCTTTTCCGCCCAGAGAGCGGATTTCTCGCGCGCCGCGCTCTGGACTTCGCTCCACACGAAATAGGCGATGGTCCCGGCCAGTATGGCGATCAGCAGGATCAGCAGCGCGAGGCGGCTCTTCTGCAGTATCGCCGAGAGGCGGTCCCGGAATCGGGGTCTTGCTTCAGGTTGGGCGGTAGACATGCTTGCTCCTTGCCGGTCGGCTTAGTGGGTTATCTCCAGCTCCTTGACGAGCCTGGAAAGGTAGGTCCGCTGGATTCCGAGAAGTTTCGCCGTCCTGGTCTGGTTCCAGCGGTTCATTTCCAGGGTCTGGCGTATGTAATGCCTCTTGAAGACGTTGACGGCTTCCTTGAGCTGTTTGCCCGCGTACTGGTCCTCGCGCGCCTGGGAGTGGCCGGCCAGTACGAAAGATTCCGGGGCGAGCAGGTCGGATTGGGTGGTAACCACCGCCCGCTCGATGGCGTTCTCCAGCTCCCGCACGTTGCCCGGCCAGGAGAAGGACAGCAGCAGGTCCATGGCCTCGGGGCTGAAGCCGGTGATCTGCTTCTTGACCTCGCGGTTGAACCTTTTCAGGAAGAACTCGGCCAGCTGCGGGATGTCATCGCGGCGCTCGCGCAGCGGGGGGATGTAGATGGGCAGCACGTTCAGGCGGTAATACAGGTCCGCCCGGAAGCGCCCCTCCTCCACCTCTTTTTCGATGTCCTTGTTGGTGGCGGCGATGATGCGCACGTCCACCTTGACCGGCTCCGCTCCGCCCACCCGGTCGAAGGTCCTGGACTGGATCACCCGCATCAGCTTGACCTGCAGGGACAGCGGCAGGTCGCCGATCTCGTCCAGGAAGATCGTCCCCCCGTCGGCCAGCTCGAAACGCCCTCGGCGGTCGCTGGTCGCGCCGGTAAAGGCGCCTTTGACGTGGCCGAACAACTCGCTCTCCAGCAGGCTTTCCGGCAGGGCGGCGCAGTTGACGCGGATCAGCGGGTTGTTGGCCCGCGGGCTGTGCAGGTGGATCTGCTCGGCGAACAGCTCCTTGCCGACGCCGCTTTCCCCCAACAGCAGCACCGAGGAATCGGTCTGGGCGGCGCGCAGAGCGATGTCCAGCCTTTCCTTGATGGCCTTGCTGGAGCCGATGAAGGTGTGGTAGCCCCGCTCCGCCTGGATCTCGTCCTGCAGGTGGTAGATCTCCTCCTTCACCTTTTCCAGGGAGCGGGCGTTCTGCACGGCGATGGCCGCCTGGGTGGCGAAGATCTCCAGCCACTGCAGGTCC
>MIBK01000232.1:25487-28060 GCA_001829505.1 Spirochaetes bacterium RBG_16_67_19
ACCCCCACGCAGCGGTCCTTGACCCGCATGGGCACGGCCACGATGGCCCGGGTGGGAAAGCCGATCTGCTTGCTGATGTCGGAGAAGAAACGCCCGTCGCTCTGCACGTCATTGACGATCAGGGAGCGGTTGTTGGCCGCCACCCAGCCGGCGATGCCCTCCCCCATGTTCAGGGAGAAGCGCCGCACCTCCGGTCCCTTGGCCCCCAGGGCGATCTCGAAATACAGCTTGTTGTTCTCCGGGTTCACCAGCAGCAGGGAGGAGGCCTCCGCGGCCATGAGCCGGGTCGCTGATTCGATGATTTTGCTGAGCAGCTCCCTGACGTCCGAATAATCGGAGTTGATCAGGGTGTTGATTTCGATCAGCGTTTCGAATCTGTTGCGGTCGATCTCGAATTTGAGCATAGGGAGCTGGATCGCCGCTCTCCGTTATTCCTTGGTTTTATCCTTCAACAGCTCGGCGAAAGTGGCCTTCTCCCCGCTGGAGTCGTCGTGGATGTACTGCACCATGGTTTCCTGCTGGACCTTGCGGTTGTAGTCCCGCAAGCTCAGGCCCAGTTTCTGCTTGTCAGGGCTGAGCTCCACGATCGTGGCCCGCACCGTGTCGCCCACCTTGTAGCGAGCCATCGCCTCCTCCAGCGTCTCGGAGGCCTGGTCGAACAGGTTGGACTTGTTGATCAGGCCCTCGATCTCCCCCTGGACCTTCACGAAGAAGCCGAAGTCCGTGATGCCGGTGATCTGTCCCTCGATCACGCTGCCGCGCGGAAAGGCCTTGGAGAGCGAGCGCCAGGGATCCTCGGTGAGCTGCTTCACCCCGAGCTTGATCTTGCGGTTCTCCTTGTCCAGCTCGATCACCATGACCTCGACTTCCTCGTCGACCTTGAGCACGGCCGAAGGGTGCTTCGGCTTCTTGGTCCAGGACAGGTCGTCCAGGTGCAGCAGGCCGTCGATTCCCTCCTCCAGCTCCAGGAAGGCGCCGAAGTTGGTGAGGTTCTTGACCCGCCGCTTCAGCCTCATGCCCTCCGGGTAGCGGTGCTCGATGTCGTCCCAGGGATTGGGCAGGACCTGCTTCAGGCCCAACGACAGCTTGCTCTGCTGGATATCGTAGGCCAGGATCTTCGTCTCGACGATGTCCCCTTCCTTGAGCAATTCCTTGGGGTGTCTGATTTTCTTGACCCAGGACAACTCGGAGATATGAGCCAGGCCCTCGATGCCCGGCTCGATCTCGATGAAGGCCCCGAAATCGGTCAGTTTGGTGACCCGGCCTTTGACCACGTCTCCGGCCACGTATTTTTGCTCGAAATGGGTCCAGGGGTCCTCGGTGTAGTGCTTCAGGCTGAGGTTGATCTTCTTCTCCACCGGATCCAGGCGGATCACCTTGACCTTCAGCTCGTCGCCAAGGGAAACCAGCTCCTTCGGGGAGTTGATGTGCCCCCAGCTCATGTCGTGGATGTGCAGAAGCCCGTCGAAACCGCCCAGGTCCACGAAGGCCCCGAAGGAGGTGAAGGACTTGACCTTGCCTTCCACCTCGTCGCCGATCTTGACCTTGGTGAAGAACTCTTCGCGCTTGCGCTTGTTCTCTAAGTCGAGCCACTCCCGGCGGTTGACCACGATGTTGACCTTGCTATGGTGGTAGAGCCGCTCGATGAAGAAGAAGGTCTTCATCCCCATGTACGGGTTGGGATCCACGGAGCGCCCGACGTCCACTTTGGACTGCGGCAGGAAGGCGTTGACCCCGTCTTCCAGGTCGACCTCGAAGCCGCCCTTGATCTTCCTGGCGATCGTGCCGGCCACCGGCTGGTGCTGGTCGAAGGCGATGCGCAGGTTCTTCCAGAACAGCTTCTCGTCGGCCTTCTTCTTGGAGACGATCACTTCCCCGCCGCGGCTCTCCTTGGAGAGCAGGATCACGTAGACCGTATCGCCGCGATTGGGCAGCTCCGGAAACTCGACCTTGGGGATCTTGCCCTCGGACTTCAGCCCCACGTCCACGTACACGTAGTCGTTACCGACCTCGACCACGATGCCGGGGAGCATCTGCCCTTCCTCGACCTGGGCGAAGGTCTGGATGTACTCTTCCTGCAGGCGATGCTCGATCTTCGGCTCAGGGCTTTTTTTCGGTTCTGAGTTCATTATATTGACTCCCGGTTGATTTGCGTTTGCGGATTTCCTGCACTACTTTGGCACAAACTTCTTCTATGGTCAAGACCGATGTGTCCAGGTAAATGGCGTCCGCCGCCCGGGCCAGGGCCCCCACCGGCTTGTCGCGGTCCAGCTTGTCCCTTTCCTCGATCCTGCGCTGCAGGTCCTCCCTGGACAGGCCGCTGACCCCCTGCGCAAAGCGCCTGGCGGCCCTGGCCTCCAGCGACGCGTCCAGGAAGAACTTGAGCTCCGCGTCCGGGAAGGCCACGGTGCCCATGTCCCGGCCTTCCACGATCAGGTCCCCGGTAAGGGAGATTTCACGCAGGTTCTGGTTCACGATGGCCCGCAGCTCCGGAATGCCCGAATGCACGGGGGACCAGCGGTCGATCAGGTCGTTCTGCAGGCCGCGGGCCGGGCGGCCGTCGACCAGCAGGT
>MIBK01000233.1:0-8660 GCA_001829505.1 Spirochaetes bacterium RBG_16_67_19
GCTCTCGATGGGGTCGCTCTTGATGCCCAACTCCAGTTCCATGCCCGCCCTTCGAGAGCGAAGGCTATACCGCCGGCGCGTTCTTGGCAAGCGGCCCCGTGGCCGGTAGAATACGCCGTGGTCAGCGACAAACCTAGGATCCTGGTGGTGGGCAGCATCAACATGGACCTGGTACTGGAAATGCAGCGGTTGCCGGACGCGGGCGAATCCGTGCTGGGCAGCCGCTACGGCTACGTGCCCGGGGGCAAGGGAGCCAACCAGGCGGTGGCCGCCGCGCGGCTGGGGGCCGAAGTCACCTTCGTCGGCAGGGTCGGGCGCGACGCGCACGGCGATACGCTGCGCGAGCACCTGGCCCGCGAGGCCATCCACGCCGAGCTGCTGGCCGCGGACGAGCAGGCCCAGACGGGATTCGCCGCGATCCCGGTGGAACCCGGCGGTCAGAACCGCATCATCGTCTACGCCGGCGCCAACCTGACCATCCGGGCGGAGGACGTGCGGAAGGCCTTCGAGCGGCCCTTCGACGCCCTGGTGGTCAACCTGGAGATTTCCCCGGATATCGTGGAGGAAGGCTGCCGGGAGGCGGGCCGGCGGGGCGTGCCGGTGTTCCTGGACGCGGGCCCCGTGCGGGAGATGGATCTGCGCCGTCTGGGCGGGCTGCACGTGCTGAGCCCCAACGAGACCGAGACCCGGGCCTACAGCGGGCTGCCCTGCGGAAACGACGAGGAGGCGGCCCTGGCTTCCCGCCGGCTGGCGGAGATCACCGGCTGCCGGCAGGTGGTCCTGAAGCTGGGCGAGCGGGGATGCTTCCTCTACGAGTCCTCCGCCGGCCGCGGAGAGCGCGTGCCCGGGTTCCAGGTCCAGGCCGTGGACACCACCGCGGCCGGGGACGCCTTCACCGCCGGGTTGAGCACCCAGTACCTGCGCACCGGCGACCTGCGGCGCGCGGCGCGCTACGCCAACGCGGCCGGCGCGCTGGCCGTCACCCGCCTGGGGGCGCAGCCCTCCATGCCGAGACGCGGCGAGGTGGAGGCCTTCCTGCGGGAGCGCGGGGTGGAGCCCTGAGCGCCGCTGGACGCGCGGAGCGCGCGGAACGCTCTGGCGGGCCGGCGGCCGTGGAGCGCCTGCTGGCCGGGCTGCGCGGGATCGTGGCGGTGAAGGCGGTGGACCGCGGCGTCCTGGAGCGCGTGGCGGAAGAGGAGGGCCGCTACGAGAAGTCCGCCTTCCTGCCTTTGCAGAACGAAGGCGTGCGCCAGGTGCTGGCGCGGCAGGCGGCCGTGGCCCTGCTGAAGGACCGTCAGTTCCGCGAGCCTCCGGCGCCGACGGTTTATCTGGTGGAACGGCTCGGCGAGGCAGCGCCCTTGCGCGGGCAGGTCCTGGAGGCGGAGGACGCGCGCTACCACATCCTGGGCGAGGAAGTGCTGGCCTCCCGCCGGCCGTACGCGGAAAAGACGCTCTTTCTGGCCGAGTCCTTCGTGCTGTTCCCCGAGCGGCGGGCCAGCCCCGGCACCCCGTCCTACTTCCTGATCCCGCCGCTGGGCTTCGCCGAGCTGGAGGAGCGCCAGGAGGAGCTGGGCATCCGCCGGATCATCTCCATCAGCCCTTCCTCGCTGTCCGACGTGATCCTGCGCGAGGCCTGCGGTTTTCCGGCCGACACCGGCTGCGCCACCCTGCTGGTCGGCTTCGACTGGGACGCCGGGGCCGCTAAAGCGAGGCCTTGATCCGGCGGGCGGCGCGGCGGCAGGCTTCCGCCAGCCGCTCCAGGTGCTCTTCCGTGTGCGCCGTGCACAGCGAGCCCAAGCCGTGCACGACGAACACGTCCTCCAGCAGCAGCGCCATCTGCACCACCGTTTCGCTGAGCGCCACGTCGCAGACGTCCGGGTTGTGGGTGTCCTCCGGGGAGCGGAAGCGCGTCGCCTCCCGGTAGGGGAAGTGCACCATGGCCAGGGAGCTGCCCGGCACGACCCGGTTGCCGTCCCCGGTGCACGCCGCGTGCAGGCCCTCCGAAGCGAAGGCCGCCTCCACGGCGCGGCGGGTGTGCTCCCCCAGAGCGGCCAGGCGGGGGTAAATCTGCCGCGCGTGGGTCTCCAGGTGGGCCATCATGGTCCGGGCCGCCAGCATGCCGGCGGGGTGGCCGGAGTAGGTGCCCCCGGAGAACTTCACCCCGCCGCCCCGGCCGGCCATCTTCATCAGCTCCGCCCGGCCGGCCACCGCCGCCACCGGCATGCCCCCGCCCATGGCCTTGGCGAAAGTGGCCAGGTCGGGCTGCACGCCGTAGAGCTGGCTCACTGCGCCGGGGTGGAAGCGGAAACCGCTGATCACCTCGTCGAAGATCAGCACCGTGCCGTGCCGCGTGCACAGCTCCCGGGCCAGGGCGATGTACTCCGGCTCCGCGAACAGGAACCCGCCGGCGCCCATGAACGGCTCCACGATGAAGCAGGCCACCTCCCCGCCGTGGCGGCGGAACAGCCCTTCCAGCATTTCCGGGTCGTTGAAGCGGGTGACCAGGACTTCCCTGGCGATGGCCTGGGGCAGGCCCTTGGTTTCCACGTGCTGGAATTGGGAATGGTTCTCGCCGTGGAAGTCCACCCCCTTCAGGGCCCAGGGCTGGGCTCCGTGCCAGCCGCCTCCTACCTTCATGATGCGGTCGCGCCCGGTGGAGGCCCGGGCCAGCAGCACCGCGTACATGGTGGCGAGCGCCCCGCTGGTGGTGAAGCGCACCCGTTCGGTGCCGGTGAGCCGGCAGAGCAGCTCGGCGGTCTCCACCTGAAGGCGGTCGGTAAATCCGGTCTGCAGCCCGCGGCCAGCGGCCAGCCCTTCCTGCAGCGCGCCGAGCAGCTCGGGAGGGTTGTGCCCCAGAAGGTTGGCGTAATGCCCCTGCCAGAAGTCCAGGATGCGGTGCCCGTCCTCGTCCGTCACGAAGGCCCCCGCGGCCTCGGCGATGCGCGGCGGGAAAGGCTCGAGGAGCCGCAGGGTGTGGCTGCCGCCGTCCACCATATGGCGCAGGGCCCGGGCCTGCAGCTCGGAGGAGCGGGGGTTGCGCCGCGCGTATTCCCCGCGCAGATCGGCGAGGAGGCGGCTGTGATCGCGGTGTTTCATTGGTGTGGCTGCACTATAGGATAGTGAGGGAATTCTTCGCAAGAGGAGCGGCTTTTTTCCCCTTGCCAGACGGCGGCGCCTGTGCTATAAAGGCAGAACTGACTGGTCAGTATTGATGGAGCCTAGCGTCTTTTTCCCCATCAGTCTCGGCATAGCGGCTCTCTACCTGGCGATCTCGTCCTTCGCCGGGGCCTTCTTCCATACCGGACGGCGCGGTTTGTCCGTGGCCACGGATTCCCTGATCCTGGTCGCTCTGCCCGTGCATCTGGCGTACCTGGCGGTCCTGGGAATCACCGCCCGAAAGCTTCCGCTCACCTCCTTCTTCGAGGCGCTGTCGGTGGTGGCCTTTTTCGTCACCTTCCTTACCTCGCTACTGCACGTGGCCTTCAAGATCAAGGCGGCCGCGTTTTTCGCCTTTCCCCTGGTCTTCGTCGGCCAGCTGCTGGCCTCCGTCGGCTCGCGGGTCATCTATTTGGATCGGGACCTGTTCCGTTCCCCGCTTTTCGGCAGCCACACCCTCGCCACGAGCCTGGGCTACGCCGCCTTCGCCTACTCGATGATCCTGGGCCTGATGTACCTCCATCTTTTCCGCGAGCTCAAGGCCAAGGACCTGCGGCGGATGTATGACCGTCTGCCCCCGCTGGAGCTGCTGGAGCGCATGAACCGGGTCACCCTGATCGCCGGTTTCGCCTTCCTGACCGCCGGCATCCTGCTGGGCAGCCTTCTGGCGGTGAAGGTCTGGGGCCGCCTTCCGCTCACGGACCCCAAGATCCTGCTCTCCGGGGTGCTCTGGCTGCTGTACGTGGCGGGAATGCTCCTGCGCCGCCTGTTTCGCTGGAGCGGGAGACAGCTGAGCTACTTCAGCGTGTCCGGCTTCGCCGTGGTCGTGGCCTTCATGGTCACCGTCCGGCTGCTCCTGCCGACCCTGCACCGCTTCTGAGGGCGAGGCCGTGTACCCGATCTTCCTGAAACTGGACCGCGTGCCCTGCCTGGTCGTCGGGGCCGGGCAGGTTGCGGCGCGCAAGCTGGGAAGCCTGCTGGCCGCCTCGGCCCTGGTCACGGTAGTGGCCCCGGAGGCGGTGCCGGAGATCCGCCGCCTGGCCCGGGAGGGCAGGATCGCCTGGCGGGAGCGGCCATACCGCCCCGGCGAGCTGGAGGGATTCCGCCTGGTGATCGCCGCCAGCGGCAGCGGCGAGGTCAACAGGCAGGTCTTCGAGGAGGCCGCCCGCCTGGGGGTGCCAGTCAACACGGTCGACGACCCCGAGCACTGCAGCTTCTTCGTGCCGGCGGTGGTGCGCCGGGGTCCGTTGACCCTGGCCATCTCGACCTCGGGAACCGCCCCGTACCTGTCGCGGCGGCTGCGGGAGCACCTGGAAAGCCGGCTCTACCCCGGGCTGGAGGAGGACCTGGCCGAGGTGCGGGAAGCCAGGGCGCGGATCAACGACACCGCCGCCGACGGCGCGCAGAAGAAGGTCCTCGTGGCCCGGGAACTGGAGCCGCTGGTGGAGCAGATCCTCCGCAGGCTGGAGGGACGATGATCGGCCTGGTGGGGCTCAACCACGAGAGCGCGCCCGTGGAAGTCCGCGAGCGCTTCGTTTTCGACGAGCCGGAAATCGCGCGCTTCATCCAGGAGCTGCGGCAGCAGGAGCCTTTCGACGCCGTGGTGGTGCTTTCCACCTGCAACCGCACGGAGATCTACTTCAGCTCCCCCAAGCCCTGCAGCCAGAGGGACATCGCCGCGGTCCAGCGCTTCCTTTGCTCCTTCAAGGGCGTGGGGGAGCAGCGCGAGGGGCTGTTCTACGCGGCGCAGGAGCAGCAGGCGGTGAGCCACCTGTTCCGTGTGGCCTCCGGTCTGGATTCCATGGTGCTGGGCGAGAACCAGATCCTGGGGCAGGTCAAGACGGCCTACCACATCAGCGCGTCCCGAAAGCACACGGGAGCGGTCCTGAACCGCCTGTTCCACAAGTGCTTCGAGGTCGGCAAGTCCGTGCGCTCCGAGACGGGGATCAACGAGGGGGCCTCCTCCGTGGGCTATGCCGCCGTGGAGCTGGCCGGCCGGATCTTCAGCAACCTCGAGGAGCACCCGGCGCTGCTGATCGGCGCCGGGGAGACCGGTGAGCTGGTGCTGCAGTGCCTGGCCAGGCGGGGCAGCCGCCATCTGTGCGTCGTCAACAGGACGCCCGAGCGGGCCCAGGCGCTGGCCGCGAAATACGGCGCGGAGGCGGCCGGCTTCGACCGCCTGGAGGAGCAGCTGCTGCGCTGCGACATCGTCATTGCCTCCATATCCTCCCGCGAGCCGCTGCTGGGGCGGGAGCAGCTTGCTGCGGTCATGCAGCGGCGGCGCAACCGCTGCCTGTTCCTGATCGACCTGTCGGTGCCCCGCGCCGTCGAGGAGTCCGTGAAAGGGCTGGAGGAGGTGTTCGTCTACGACGTGGACGACCTGAAGGGGGTCCTGGCCCGCAACGCGGAAAAGCGGCAGGGCGCGGTGAACCAGGTCGAGCGGATCGTGGAGGAGCACACCCGGGAGTTTTTCGACTGGCTGTCCTCGCTGGATCTCGCCCCCACGATCACCCATCTCCGGCGCCGCTTCGATTCCATCTCGCAGGGGGAGCTGGACAGCCTGAGGAATCGCCTTCCCGAGGAGACCTTCCGGAAGGTGGAGGAGTTCGGGCGGTTTCTGCAGGGCAAGTATCTGGGACTGATCATCAAGAACCTCAAGAGCCTCTCCAGGGAGGGAAGGCAGCTGGAGTTTATCGACATGGTCAACGACCTCTTTGAGCTGCGCGGCGGAGAGCGCCAATGAGCGTGCGCATCGGGACCCGCGGCAGCCGGCTGGCCGTGATCCAGGCGGAAAAGGTGCGCGCGGCCCTGCTGCAGGTCGATCCGGGGCTGGAAGCCGAGATCGTGACCATCAAGACCCTGGGTGACCGGGTCCTGGATTCCCCTCTGTCCAAGATCGGCGGCAAGGGGATTTTCATCCGGGAAATCGAGGAAGCCCTCCTGGAAGGGCGCATCGACCTGGCGGTGCACAGCCTCAAGGACCTGCCTACCACGATCCCGGAGGGGCTCGCGCTGGGCTGCACCTTGAGCCGGGAGGATCCGCGCGACGCCCTGGTCAGCCCGGACGGGCGCCCCTTCGACCGCCTGCGGGCCGGCGAGCGCATCGGCACTTCCAGCTTGCGGAGGGCGGCCCAGCTGCTGCGGCTGAACCCGCGCCTGCGCATCGTGGAGCTGCGGGGCAACGTGGACACCCGGCTGCAGAAGATGGCCGCTGGGGAATGCGAGGCCGTGGTCCTGGCCGCCTGCGGGCTGGAGCGGGCGGGGCTGGCCGCCAGGATCGTCGAGCGCTTCGAGCCGGAGCGCCTGCTGCCGGCGGTCTGCCAGGGGATCATCGGCGTGGAGATCCGCCGTGACGATTCGCGGATCGCGGGCCTGGTCGCCGCGGCCAGTGACCCGCGATCCTTCCGGATGGCCGAGGCGGAGCGGGCCTTCCTGCACCGGCTGGAGGGAGGCTGCCAGGTCCCGGTGGGCTGCCTGAGCTGCCTGGAGGGCGAGCGCGGCAGCATCGAGGGGCTGGTGGCCAGCCTGGACGGGCGGCGGATCGTGCGATCCACCCGCGAAGGGGCGGCGGCGGACCTGGTGCGCCTGGCCGAGGAGCTGGCCGCGGAGATACTGGAGCGGGGAGGCGGTGAGATCCTTGAGCGGATACGAAGCAATGCCGGGCGCTAAGCAGCGGGACAAGCTGGAGCGGGTGCTGGGGGTGGCCGGCGAGCTGTTCGCCGCCTCCGACTTCCAGGGCGTGTGCATGGACCAGATCGCCCAGCTCGCGGGCGTGGGCAAGGGCACCCTGTACAACCTGTTCGAGTCAAAAGAGGACCTGTACTTCTCGATCATCCGCAGCCGGCTCGGGGAACTGCTGGACCTGCTGGAGCGCTCCTACGACGGGCGCAAGGACACGCTGAAGAACCTGCGCAGCCTGATTTTGCACCTGCACAAGTTCATGTCCAAGCATCCCCATTTCTACCTGCTATGGAAGCGGGAGGAGAACACCCTGGCCCGCAGCGACCGACTGGGCATCGCCGCGTTGTACGGGCGCATCGAGAGCCTGGTGCTGCGCGTCCTGGAACGCGGGGTCGAGGAAGGCCTGGTCCGCCCAGGTCTGGACCACGAGCTGGTCGCCCACCTCATCCTCGGCATGATCGACGGGCTGCGCAAAGCGCCGGAGAACGTGTACCGCCGCGAGGAGGCCCTCGACGAGGCGCTGGAGGTGCTCATGAAGGGCATCGGCGTGGAGGGGGTCGAGGTGCGGGTCACCTACGACAGGTATCAGCATGCCCGGAGCGCCGATGAGCGCTGAAGCGCAGGCCTGCGGCACCGTGTACCTCGTCGGCGCCGGTCCCGGCGATGAAGGCCTCATCGCCGTGCGCGGCGTGGAAACCCTCCGGCGCGCCCAGGTGGTGGTATACGACTACCTGGCCAATCCGCAGCTGCTGGATTACTGCCCCGAGGATTGCGAGCGGCTGTACGTCGGCAAGACGGCCGGAAGGCACTCCCTGCCCCAGGAGGACATCAACCGGCTGCTGGTCGAGCGGGCGCGGCGGGGGCAGACCGTGGTGCGCCTGAAGGGCGGCGACCCGTTCGTGTTCGGCCGCGGGGGGGAGGAGGCTCTGAAGCTGGCCGAGGCCGGCATCCCCTTCGTCGTCGTTCCGGGCATCACCGCCGCCATGGCCGCCGCCGCCTACGCCGGGATCCCGTTCACGCACCGGGGCCTGGCCTCCACGGCCGTATTGATCACCGGGCACGAGGACCCGGAGAAGGGCGAGAGCGAGGTCGACTGGCAGCGCCTGGCCGTCGGCGCCGGTACCCTGGCGGTGTACATGGGGGTCAAGAACCTGCGGCAGATCACCGCCCGCATACTGGCCGCCGGCCGGCTCGCCGCCACTCCCGCGGCCCTCGTGCGCTGGGGGACCCTGAACCGCCAGGAAACCCTTACCGGGACCCTGGAAAGCCTGGCGGATCTGGCCGAAGCCCGCGGCTTCGGGCCGCCGGCGGTCCTGATCGTGGGCGAGGTGGTGGGCTTGAGGGAGCGCCTGCGCTGGTTCGATACGCGGCCGCTGTTCGGCCGCCGGATCCTGGTCACCCGCAGCCGCAGCCAGGCCTCGGAGCTTTCGCTGGGCCTGCGGGAGCTGGGCGCCGACGTGGCGGAGCTGCCAACCCTGGCCATCGCGCCTCTGGCGGATTTGAGCGGCCTGGCGCGGGCCATCGAGCGCATCGGCTCGTTTTCGTGGGTTGTCTTCACCTCGGTCAACGGCGTGCAGATCTTCTTCACCCGGCTGGGGGAAATGGGGCTGGACGCCCGCAGCCTGGCGGGCGTGCGGGTAGCGGCCATGGGACCGCAGACCGCCGCCTTCCTGAAGAGCCATGGGGTGCGGGCCGACCTGGTGCCGGCGAGCTTCACCTCCGAAGCGGTCGTGGAGGCCTTCGCCGCGCGGCAGGGGAGCTACCGCGGCGAGCGTTTCCTGTTCCCTGGGTCGGAGATCGCCCGCGAGGTGCTGCCGGAGGGA
>MIBK01000233.1:8748-19044 GCA_001829505.1 Spirochaetes bacterium RBG_16_67_19
GCCGGCGCCGGAGCTGGTGGCCTTCACCAGCTCCTCCACGGTTTCCCACCTGGTCCAGATCCTCCGCGCCTCGGGCCGCGAGGGTCTGCTGGCCGGAATCCAGGGGGCCTGCATCGGCCCGGTTACGGCCGCCACGGCCCGCGAGCTGGGCCTGGCGGTCCGGGTCGAGTCCGGCACGCATACCATCCCAGGCCTGATCCAGGCTATTGAAGCACATTTCCGTGAAAGGCAATCCACATGATCGGCATTTCCAAACTCTATTGCGGGACCGTGGAGCCCTCCGACCCGCTGCGCTACGGCCGCAGCTCCCGCGCCCTGCCCTCGCACCTGCTCCAATTCTCGCAGGACAAGAAGCCGGTGGTGGTCTGGAACGTGGGCCGGCGGTGCAACCTGCGCTGTGTGCATTGCTATTCCGGCTCCCGGGACCGCCGCTACGAGGGGGAACTGGACACCGCCGAGGGCAAGGCCCTGATCGACGATCTGGCCGGCTTCGGCGTGCCGGTGATCCTGTTTTCCGGCGGCGAGCCCCTGATGCGTCCGGACATCCTGGAGCTCATCGCCCACGCCCGCGCGAGAGGGGTGCGCTCGGTGCTTTCCTCCAATGGAACGCTGATCACCGCGGAGCTGGCCCGGGAGCTCAAGGGCCTCGAGCTTTCCTACGTGGGCGTAAGCCTGGACGGGCTGGAGCCGACCCACGACCGCTTCCGCGGCGTGGAGGGAGCCTTCGCCCGGGCCATGGCCGGGCTGCGCAACTGCCGGGAGGCGGGCATCAAGGTGGGGCTGCGCTTCACCATCAACCGCCGCAACGCCCAGGACATCCCCGGGATCTTCCGGCTGCTGGTCGAGGAGGACATTCCGCGGGTCTGTTTCTATCATCTGGCTTACGCCGGGCGGGGCAGCCGGCTGATCGAGGAGGACCTGGACCGGCAGGAGGCGCGGCGGGTGGTGGACCGGATCATCGACGCCACCCGGGACCTGCACGCTTCCGGACTGCCCAAGGAAGTGCTGACCGTGGACAATCACGCCGATGGGGTGTACCTGTACCTGCGGGTCCGCAGGGAGGATCCCCGCAGGGCGGAGGGCATCCTGGAGCTGCTGCGCATGAACGGCGGCAACAGCTCCGGTCTCGGGATCGGCTGCGTGAGCTGGGACGGCTCGGTGCACGCCGACCAGTTCTGGCGCCATCACAGCTTCGGCAACGTGCGCGAAAGGCCCTTCAGCGAGATCTGGAGCGACCTTTCCGACCCGCTCATGGCCGGACTCAAGGACAAGAAGGCCCACGTGAAAGGCCGCTGCGCGCGCTGCCGCTGGCTGGAGCTGTGCGGCGGGAACCTGCGGGTGCGGGCGGAAGCGGTGACCGGGGATCCGTGGGAGGCCGACCCGGCCTGCTACCTGAGCGACGAGGAGATCGGCCTGACCGGTACGGCCGCCGGCCAGCGCGAGGAGGTGTGCTGATGTTTCCAGCAACGAGAATGCGCAGGCTGCGCCGCAGCCAGACACTGCGGCGCCTGGTGCGTGAAACCCGGCTGTCGGTGGACAATCTGGTCTATCCGTTGTTCGTCTGTCCCGGGCGCGGCGTGCGCGACCCCATCGACTCCATGCCCGGTAACTTCCGGATGTCGGTGGACCGGCTGGTCGAGGAGTGCCGCGAGGCCCTGGACCTGGGGATCCCCGGCGTGATCCTGTTCGGCATCCCGGAGGCCAAGGATGCCACCGGCAGCACGTCCTGGGCGGAGAAGGGCATCGTGCAGCAGGCCGTGCGGGCAATCAAGGAACGGCTGCCGGACCTCCTGGTCATCACCGACGTGTGCCTCTGCGAGTACACCAGCCACGGGCATTGCGGGGTCATCCGTGATGGCGCGGTGGACAATGACGCCACCCTGCCGCTGCTGGCCCGCCAGGCCCTTTCCCACGCCCAGGCCGGCGCGGATCTGGTGGCCCCCTCGGACATGATGGACGGCCGCGTGGCCAGGATCCGCGAGGCGCTGGACGGCGGGGGCTTCCAGGAAGTGGCCATCATGTCCTACGCGGCCAAGTACGCTTCCGCCTTCTACGGGCCGTTCCGGGAGGCGGCCGGCTCCGCTCCGGAGTTCGGAGACCGGCGGGGCTACCAGATGGACCCGCCCAACGTCGCGGAGGCGCTGCGCGAGGTGCGGCTGGACATCGAGGAGGGGGCGGACATCGTCATGGTCAAGCCCGCCCTGGCCTACCTGGACGTCATCTACCGGGTGAAGACTACCTTCGGCCTGCCGGTGGCCGCCTACAATGTCAGCGGCGAGTTTGCCTGCATCAAGGCGGCGGCGGAGAGGGGCTGGCTGGACGAGCAGCGCATTGTAGAGGAGGTGCTGTTGTCCATCCGGCGGGCCGGCGCCGACATCATCCTGACCTATTTCGCCAAGCAGGCTGCGCGGCTCCTGGGCCGGGGGGGCCCATGAGGAAAGAAGCGCCGGAGCCCGCCGGTGGAGGCGAAGCCCGCTTCCAGCCCCGGTTGATCGCTTGGGAGGTGACCCGCCGCTGCCCGTTGAGCTGCCGGCACTGCCGGGCCTCCGCGGCCGACCGGGATTACGCCGGGGAGCTGGACACCGCGGAGTGTTTCCGCTTCCTGGACGGGGTGGCGGCCTTCGCCGGGCCGATCATCATCCTGACCGGAGGCGAGCCCATGGCGCGGGAGGACATTTACCGGATTGCCGAACACGGCACTTCCCTGGGCCTGCGCATGGTCATGGCCCCCTGCGGCCTGCTGATGGACCGCGACAGCACGCGGCGGATCATCGACGCGGGCATCCGGCGCATCTCCCTGAGCATCGACGGTGCCGACCGGGAAACCCACGATGCCTTCCGCCGGGTGGACGGGGCTTTCGATTCCGTGCTGCGGGCCGCTGCCCTGGCGCGGGAGCAGGGCCTGGAGTTCCAGGTCAACACCACGGTCACCCGGCTGAACGTGGGGCAGCTGGATATAATCCTCGAGCTGGCCGTTTCCCTGGGCGCGGCGGGCTACCACCCCTTCCTGCTGGTCCCCACCGGGCGGGGCAGGGAGCTGGCCGATCTGGCCATCGACCCCCAGGAGTACGAGCGGGTGCTCACCTGGATCTACCGGCGCAGCCTGGACTGCCCGATCCCCATCAAGCCTACCTGCGCACCCCACTATTACCGGATCCTGCGTCAGCAGGAGCATCAGGCCGGGCGGACGGCGAGCCAGGCAGCACACGGACTGAACGCCATGACCAAGGGATGTCTGGGCGGGCAGGCCTTCGCCTTCGTCTCCCATACAGGGAAAGCGCAGATCTGCGGTTTTCTGGACCTGGAGGCCGGGGACCTTCGGCGAGAGGGCTATGACTTCCGCCGCATCTGGGAGGACTCCGAGCTGTTCGGCAGCCTGCGGGACCCGGCCCGCTACCAGGGCAAGTGCGGCGCCTGCGAGTACCTCGGCGTCTGCGGAGGCTGCCGCGCCCGGGCCTATGCCGCCACCGGCAACTACCTGGCCGAGGAACCTTTCTGCGTGCACGTGCCCCGGCGGGCAACGGCAGGGAGTGCGCGTTGAAGGAAACCGGAACCCAGGTACCGCACGGCCTGCTGTTGGAGGAGCTGCAGCGCGACTTCCCCCTGGTTTCGCGCCCCTTCCGGCGCATCGGCCGGCGCTGCGGGCTTGCCGAAGAGCGGACGCTGGAAACCACCCGGGAGCTGCTGTCGCAGGGGATGATCCGGGAAATCTCGGCGCTCCTGGACGCCCGCCGGATCGGCGTCCGGACCGCGCTGGTGGCCGTCCGCGCAGGGGACCGGGCCGAGGAGCTCGGGCAGCGGATTAGCCGGCACCCCGGCGTGAGCCACAATTACCTGCGCGAGCACGACTGGAACCTCTGGTTCACCCTGGCGGTGCCCGCGGAACGGAACCTGGGAGCGGAGGTGCGGGCGACTTTCGAAGGCGAGGAGGTGCCGACCATGGTCCTGCCGGCGCTGCGCACCTTCAAGCTGCAGGTGCGCCTGCGTTTCACGGATCCGGGAATCGGGATTCCGGAGCAGGAGGCTCCAGCGGGCGGCCGGGACGACGGGCCGGTCATGACGGTCCGCCTGGAGCCTTTCGAGAAACGCCTCCTGGCCCTTCTCGAGGAGCCGCTGCCGCTGGTGCCCCGGCCGTGGGCGCTGCTGGCCTCCGGCCTGCAGGTCAGCCAGCGCAGGCTGCTGGCCGCGGTGGGGCGCCTGAAGCGCAGGGGCGTGGTCCGCCGGATCGCGGCGGTGCTGCGCCACCGCAGCGCGGGCTTCCAGGCCAATGCCATGGTCTGTTTCCAGGTCCCGGAGGAGCGCATCCTGGAAGCCGGGCGCCGGGCCGCCCAATTGCCCCAGGTGTCCCATTGCTACCAGCGGGAAACCGCGCCGCAGTGGCCCTATTCCCTGTATGCCATGCTGCACGCCAGGAATCGCCAGGAGTGCGACGGGCTGGTCCGCGAGCTGGCCGGGCGGGTCGGCGGCGAGGATTACCAGGTTCTCTACAGCCTGAGGGAACTGAAGAAGCGGCGAATCAAACACTTCGGAGAAAAGCAATGAAGCAGACATCGAGCCAGCTGTTCCAGCAGGCGCGCAAGGTGATCCCCGGCGGGGTGAACAGCCCGGTGCGGGCTTTCGGTTCGGTGGGCCTGGAGCCGCTGTACATCCGGCGCGGGCGGGGTTCCAAGATCTACGACGTAGAGGGCAGGGAATACATCGACTACGTCTGCTCCTGGGGTCCCCTGATCCTGGGACACGCCCACCCGCGCCTGGTCGCCGCCCTTGCCGAGGCGGCGGCCCTGGGGACCAGCTTCGGGGCCACCACGCCGATCGAGCCGGTCTTCGCCGAGCTGATCACCTCTGTTTACCCGTCGATCCAGATGGTTCGCATGGTCAACTCCGGCACTGAGGCCACGATGAGCGCGGTCCGCCTGGCCCGGGGCTTCACGGGCCGCGCCAAGCTCATCAAGTTCGAGGGCTGCTACCACGGCCACGGGGACAGCTTCCTGATCAAGGCGGGCTCGGGGGTTCTGACCCTCGGCATCCCGGGAAGCCCCGGGGTGACCGAGGGCACCGCCAGGGACACCCTGGTGGCCCGTTTCAACGACCTGGAGTCGGTCAAGGCTCTCCTGCGGGCCAGCCGCGGCGAAGTGGCCGCGTTGATCGTGGAGCCGGTCATGGGCAATGTCGGAGTGATCCCCCCCGCGGAGGGTTTCCTGGCCGGGCTGCGCGAGCTGTGCTCCGAGGAGAAGGTCGTGCTGATCTTCGACGAGGTGATCACCGGATTCCGGGTCGCCCTCGGCGGCGCTCAGGAGCTTTACGGCGTGCGGCCCGATCTGACCTGCCTGGGCAAGATCATCGGCGGCGGCCTGCCCGTGGGGGCCTTCGGGGGCCGGCGGGAGATCATGGAGATGCTGGCGCCGCTGGGCCCGGTGTACCAGGCCGGGACGCTGTCGGGCAATCCGCTGGCGCTGGCCATGGGCTACGAAACCGTGCGTATCCTGCGGGAGGAGGCAGTCTACGACCGGCTGGAGAGCCTGTCGGCGATGCTCGAGGAGGGGTTTCGGCAGAGTTTCCGGAAACTGTCGCGGAGCTGCAGGATCAACCGGGTGGGTTCGATGCTGAGCCTGTTCTTCACCGACCGGGAGGTCGGGGATTTCGCTTCGGCGATGAGCTGCGACCAGGGTGCCTTTCGGGATTATTTCCGGCGCATGCTGGAACAGGGCATCTACCTCGCTCCGTCCGCTTTCGAGGCCGTCTTCGTGTCCGCGGCCCACGATGAAGCGGACATCCGGCGCACCGTGACGGCTGCCGAATCCGCAGCGAGGCGATGATCCGCCAGAAAGCCCCGGGGAGTATTCCCCGGGGCTGATTCCGCGGCAGGGTTGCCGCTACATCATCAGGTCGATTTCGCGGATCCCGCTCAACACCAACAGGCCGTCCTTCATCGTCCCCTTGGCTTCCACGGAGATGTCGGCCGTCTTTGCGGTCTTCAGCACCACCGTGCGGAAGGCCAGGTCGCTGCCGGCGGCGTCAAAGGGGATGTAGCGGTAGCCGGACTTCTCCATGACCATGATGCCGAACCCGGAGGCTTCGCAGGCCACCAGGCACTGCTGGGTATGATCCCCGGGCATGGTGAGCACCGCGCTGCCGTCCATGCCCGTGCCGGCCTTGGCGCAGGCCCGGTCCAGGATATAGCCCTTGTATACGACCTCCTCCATCATCGGCGCGGGAGGGCTCATGCAGGACGCGAGCAGCACGCCCGCGGCAACCAACAACGCCGAACCGATCCAGAGTTTCATGCAGCACCTCCTGAGACATTTGGTGCCGATAACCTACTAAGGCGGTCAGGAAATGTCAAGTAAACTTTACATTGACCCAGGGGGTCTTGCCTGGTGAGCCGGTTCAGGAGCGCTTGCGGTTCCAGAGCAGCAGGACCAGCTTGACGATCACCATGCCGGCCAGCACCGCCACGACGGCTTTATCCAATTCGCGGCCGGCGATGAGCTGGTAGACGACGATCGCCGAAAGGCCGACGATTCCCAGGAAATACCCGCCCCGGCTTGAGCGGGCCAGATGGATGGCCTCGCGCTCGTCGCGCGGGCGCTCGCGGAACAGCAGCCCGGCATAGACTACAGCGGCCAGGATCAAGGCCACCAAGGCCACCATTTGCAGCGGGGTGGGCATCAACAGGTGCAGCGGATCCACGCAGGCGGCCAGCAGGATCACGAATACCACGGACAGGATCGTTTCAATCATATTCGAACAACTCCTCCACGGTGGTCCCCAGCCGCCGGGCGATTCGCAGCGCCAGCAGCACCGAGGGCGGATAATTGCCCTTTTCAATGGCGATGATGGTCTGACGCGTCACGCCGACTTCACGGGCCAACTCCTCCTGGGTCAGGCCGGCGCGCAGGCGGTGGTCGCGAAGGTGCGAGACGAGCTCAGCGCTCATGGACCCAGCATGCCACGGCAGGGGGGGCCCATCAATAGGCGGGGAGCTCCCGCAGGAAATCGGCGATCGCCTCCCGGAAGGCCTGCGGAGCGCTGGCGTGGACCCAGTGGTCGGCCCCGGCGATGGTCAGAACGCGCAAAGCGGGAAAAAGTTCCCGCATCCGGGCCACGTCCTGTTCGCCGACGAAAGGGGAGTTGCCCCCCCTCACCAGCAGGGTCGGCCCTTCGTAGCGCCCCTCGAGGCCGGGCTCCTTTCCTCGAAGGAGGCGACTGCTTTCTAGCGCCGACCCGTTCACCGTCCAGCGGAATCCCCCCGGCCCCGGCTCCAGGGAGGTCTGGAAGAATCTCCGGGTGCGCTCGTCGGGCAGCAGGGCCGCCAGGGCCTGGTCGATCTCCACGCGGGACTTGTACGCGGAGAGGTCCAGCCTCAAAGCCTGGAACTCGGCCTCGTAGCTGTGCCCGTAGGGGCGCAGGCCGATGTCCACGACCGCCAGAGCTCTTACCTCCGAGGGGTGGCGATGCGCGTAGCCCATGGCCGCCAGGCCGCCCATGGAGTGGCCCAGCAGCACCGGCGGCTCGCTGAGGTTTTCCCTGACCCACTGCTCCAGGTCGCCGACCAGGTCCTCCAGGGAATGGGAGGGGGAGCGGGGAGACTGCCCGTGGTTGCGCAGGTCCAGGGCGTAAGGCCGGCAGTACCCCGCCAGGTACCGGCCCACGCTCGCCCAGTTCTTCGACGAGCCGAACAGCCCGTGCAGGATCAGGAAGGGCGGGCCCTGGCCCCCGAAGGCGGTGTGGGCAAGACGCATGTCAGGAGACCAGGCGCCTTCCCAGCGCGGCGTATGCCGTGACCCGTTCCGCCAGGACAGGGGTGCGCCGCAGGGTTTCGGGGGCGAACAGGCCGCGGGTCGGGTCCTCGCTGGACTCCAGTTCGTGGCCGATCAGGGCCCAGGTGGCCTCCTCCAGGTGGCGGAACTGCGGCTGGCGCAGCTGCGGGCAGGCGAAAGACTGCCGCGGGGAGTTGATGTCCACGCCGCTCACCTGGAGCAGGTCGTGCCGGGCACAGAGGGCCTGCACCCGCTCCAGCTGCGCCGGGGTGTTGCGGTTGGGCATGTAGGTCACGGCCTGGAAGCCCAGCTCGCGGATGACCTGGAAAAGCTCCTCCAGGTAACCGTCCTCGAAGCGCTGGGCCTTCTTGTCGCCCGTCACCGACTCCGCGATGTCCCCGAGGTAGGCGTAGGCGCTGATGGCCCCGATGCGGTGGGCGAAGGCCAGGATATCCCGCACCCCCGGGCACTCGGCCCGCGCTTCCACGTAGAAGGCCTGCACCAGGTCGCTTTTCAGCGCCCCAAGCAGGTCGTAGGGGTAATGCGGGTTGGCCGGATCCAGCAGCCAGGCGCGCACCTTGGGGGCCAGCGGCAGGGCCAGGGTGTCCTCCAGGTAGGCCACCAGGGGGCGCCCCCGCCCGCGGGCCTGGATGAGCCGCAGGGAGAGGGCGAACAGGATGTGCCGCTCGGTGACGGTGCCGTCCTCCGCGTGGCAGGACAGCGGCAGCACGTCGCGCTGGAAGTCCAGGGCCAGCTCCGGATGGGCCAGGGCCGCGTTCAGCCGCTCGACCATGCGCCGGTTGCGCCGGTTGCGCTCCGCCTGCAGGGGGCGGAAGTATTCCCGGACCTCCTGGATCCGCGGGTGCGGGATCCCGTGCAGCGCCACGTAGGCCACGGAGAGCTGGTCGGGGTTGTTCACGCGGCGGCCCTCCAGGCTGGTGCCGGCGAAATCGCAGCGGCACTCCAGCCCGACGGTCGTGGCCAGGCCGGCGGCCCGTCCCGCGTCGATGAACTCTTCCGCCCCGCTGATCGAGTCGTGGTCCATGATGCCGGCGGTGGCCAGCCCGGCGTTCAGGCTCATCCACACGGCCTTGCTCGGGGAATACGGGGAGAAGGAATAGGTGGTGTGGATGTGGTTGTTCACGTCGCTGGCGTCGGACCGCCGCGGCGGCGACAGCCGGCGCAGGGCTTCCAGCCTGACGGAAGCCTGGGGGGCGTTGAGCCGCTCGACGAGCGGCGCCGTTTCCGCGGGACCCATGGGCGGCATCATAGCACGGCCCGCCGCGCCGCCAACAGCGGCCCGACCAGCAGGCGCACGCCTGCGTGAGCCGGCGTGAAGCCGGCGTTGACAGATGGTGAGTGAAACGCTAAGATACGCCATGCTTCGTATTCGCCAGGGACTCGCTTCGCCAGGCGAGTTCGTCGTCACTTGTGAGCTTGTGCCTGGCCGCGGCTACACCGGGGTGGGGATCGACAACATCCTCAAGTTCGCCCAGGAAGCCCGGGATTCGCGCCACGTCTACGGCCTTTCCATCACCGACAACGCCGGCGGCAACCCCGCCCTCTGGCCGGACGTGCTGGTGCCGGAGATCGCCGCCATCGGCTGCGACCTGATGGTGCATTTTTCCTGCAAGGACATGAACCGCAACATGATCGAGGCCAGGGCCTACGCCATGAAGCGGGCGGGCATCACCAACCTGCTGGTGATCACCGGCGACTACCCGGTGACCGGATTCTTCGGCCAGCCCAAGCCGGTTTTCGACATCGACTCGGTTACGGCCCTGCACTACCTGCAGGAGATGAACCGCGGCCTGAAGGCGGGGACCGCGGCCAAGAGCCTGCGCCTGGAGCCAACTGACTTCCTGCTGGGCGCGGTGGCTTCCCCCTTCAAGGCCACCGAGGCTTCCGCCGTCATGCAGTACATCAAGCTGGAGAAGAAGCTGCGCGCCGGCGCCCATTTCATCGTGACCCAGCTGGGCTACGACGCGCGCAGGTCCGCGGAGTTCATCCGCTACGTGCGGCAGATCCTGCGCTCGAACATCCCGGTGATGGGCAGCGTCTACGTGCTTTCCGCCGGCGCGGGCCGCTTCATGAACCGCGGGGAGGTCCCGGGCTGCTACGTGGACGACCGCCTGGTCGCGGACCTGACCGGGGAGGCCGGAGCCCCGGACAAGGGCAAGGGGGCGCGCCTGCAGCGCGCCGCCCGGCAGGTGGCCATCCTGAAGGGCCTGGGCTACAACGGGGCGCACGTGGAAGGGCTGAATCTGAAATTCGGCGACGTCACCGAAATCCTGCAGAGGGCGGAGGCGATAGGCGACAACTGGCGGGACCACGTCGAGAGCTTCGACTATTCCCCCGCGGGGAGCTTCTTCCTGTTCGAAGGCTCTGACACCTTCGACTTCGTGAAGAACCCCTCCGCCGCGCCGCTGCGCCAGACCCGCCGCCCCGGGATCGCCAGCCCCGTGTTCTGGGCCATGCGCATCCTGCACAACCTGGTTTTCATCGAGGGTACTCCGGGCTACAGAATGATGGTCCG
>MIBK01000234.1:0-2194 GCA_001829505.1 Spirochaetes bacterium RBG_16_67_19
GGCCACGCCCAGGGCCACGGTGACCGCGTGTTGGATGGCCTGGTTCTGGGCCAGGAAGGCGCCCCGGTCGCGCTCCGAGGCGATCTCCCCAAGGATGGGGTTGTAGCCGGTCATGGCCACGCCCCGGGCGGCGTTGGAGGCCAGCACGCTGGCCAGCACCAGGCCAAAGGCCACGGCCGGCAATCCGGCGGAGGCGGCCAGGGGGGCCAGGAGCATGGGCAGCATGCATAGGTAGCGCAGCACCCAGAACCAACCCATGAGCCGGGTCATCCCCCAGTGCGGCGCCATCTGCCGGCCCAGCAGCATGGTCAGGTAGGCGATGTACATGAAGGAGGACAGCAGCCCGACCAGGAAGCTGCCGCCCCCAAGGCGCAGGACGTACAGGGTGATGATGTTGCCGCTCAGCAGGGTGAAGGACACCACGTTCAGGACGGCGAACAAGGAGAAGCGGGCGCGCACCCGCCCCAGTTCCCCGGGACTGAGCTCCGGCATGGCGGAAACCATGGTAATACGGGCCGCGCATCACCGGCAAGCGCGGATCGGGAAAAGGCAGGTTGGGCAAAGCCGCGTTGCAGGGCTGAGGGGGGGTGGTATATCCTGTGCCCGTATGGACAGATCCGAAGTCGAGAGCAGGGTGCGGACCGCCATCGGCAGGGTGCTGCACCTGAGCGCCGGGGAGATCACCCCGGAGGCCAACTTCATCTTCGATCTGGGCGCCGATTCCATGCAGAGCCTGCAGCTGGTGGCCGCTTTCGAGGAGGAGTTCGGCGTGGAGCTGGACCAGGAGGCGGCCCTGGCCGTTCAGACGGTGACCGGCGCCGTGGATTTCCTGAAGGCACGATTGCCGGAATGAGTCCTGCCGCCGCCGATCCCCTGCGGGCGCTGTTCCGTCCCGCTTCCGTGGCGGTAGTGGGGGCCACCCGCCAGCCCGGCACGGTGCCCTACGACCTGTTTCACAACCTGCGGCGGGACGGTTTCCGGGGCCCGGTGTACCCGGTCAGCCCGCGGGGGGGCGACATCGACGGGGTGCCCGCCTTCAAGTACGTGGTGGACATCCCGGATCCCGTGGACCTGGCGGTCATCGTTTTTCCCAGCTCGGTCTGCGACCTGGCCCTGGAGCAGTGCGGGCGAAAGGGCATCCCCGTGGTGATCGTCATCTCCGCGGGCTTTCGGGAGACCGGCCCGGCGGGGGCCCAGCGGGAGGCCCGCCTGAAGGAGATCGCCGGGCGCTACGGCCTGCTCCTGGTGGGCCCCAACTGCCTGGGGCTGATCAACACCGATCCGGAGGTTTCCCTCAACGCCTCCTTCGCCCGCCGCCCGCCCGAGGCCGGCTCCATCGCCCTGGTCTCCCAGAGCGGCGCCCTGTGCACCGCCGTGCTGGACTACGCCCAGGCCCGGCACATCGGCTTCTCCAGCCTGGTGAGCTTCGGGAACAAGGCCGGGGTGACCGAGATCCAGCTGCTGCAATACCTGGCCCGGGACCCCCGCACGCGCGTTCTGCTATTGTATCTGGAGGAGGTGACCGACGGCCGCGGCCTGACGGCGGCCGCCCGGCGGATCATCGAGGAGACGGGCAAGCCCGTGCTGGCCCTCAAGGCCGGCAGGACGCGCGCCGGGGCGGCGGCGGCCCGCTCGCACACCGGGAGCCTGGCGGGCAGCGATGAGATCTGTGACGCCGCCTTCCGGCAGGCCGGGATCCGCCGCTGCGGCACGATCGGGGAAATGCTCGACCTGGCCGTGGCGCTGGACCGGCAGCCGGTGCCCCGCGGCGACCGGGTGGCCATCATCACCAACGCCGGAGGCCCCGGGGTGCTGGCCACGGACCGGGCGGTGCGGGCCGGGCTGCGCCTGGCCGCTTTCGCCCCGGCCACCACGGCGGTGTTGAAGAAGAGCCTTCCCGCCGCGGCCAACCTGGCCAACCCGGTGGACCTGATCGGCGATGCCCGGGTGGAGCGCTACCGCGACGCGGTGACCGCGGCCCTGGCCGACGATGGGGTGGACGGGGTGCTGGTCCTGCTCACCCCCCAATCCATGACGGACATCCCGGCGATCGCCGGGGAGCTTTGCCGCCTGGCCGGTTCGGCCAAGCCCCTGTACGCCTCCTTCATGGGGCAGAGCGAGGTGGCTGAAGGGGCGGGGCTGCTGGAGCGCGGGGGCGTGCCTCAATACGCGCAGCCGGAGGACATGTGCGACG
>MIBK01000234.1:2331-3069 GCA_001829505.1 Spirochaetes bacterium RBG_16_67_19
CCGGGCGGGCCTGGCTGCCGTTGGATCGGGCGCTGGCGCTGCTGGGCTGCTTCGGCGTTCCCGTGCCGCCCCAGGCCCTGGCCGGCAGCGAGCAGGAGGCTGCCTCCGCCGCCGCGAAGCTGGGTTTCCCCGTGGCCCTCAAGGCGGTCTGCGAACAGGTCACGCACAAGAGCGATGCCGGCGCCGTGCGCCTGGGCGTCGCCGATCGCGAGGAGGCCGCGGCCGCTTTCCGCGGGATCCAGGAGGCCGTGGCCCGGGTGCCCGGGGCCCGGCTGGACGGGGTGCTCGTGCAGCCCATGGCCGCACCGGGCCTGGAGCTTATCCTGGGCTTCCAGCGCGATCCGGGCTTCGGCGCGGCGGTGCTGGCCGGCGCGGGCGGGACCTGGGTGGAGCTGCTGCGCGACGTGAGCTTCCGCATCCCGCCTTTCGGGGCCGGGGAGGCCCGGGCCATGCTGGAGGAGCTCTCCCTGCACCCCCTGCTGGCCGGTTCCCGCGGGCGCCCGCCGCTGGACGCGCGGGCCGCGGCGGGCTGCATCCTGGCCGTGGCCCGCCTGGCCCAGGAGTGCCCGGAGATCGAGGAGCTGGACTGCAATCCGCTGGTGGTCTACGAGCAGGGCTGCCTGGCCCTGGACGCCCGTATGGCAAGGAGGAGGACATGAGAATCATCATTCACGAGGACTACGCCGCCTTGAGCCGCTGGGTGGCCCATTACGTCGGCTCGCGCATCCGGCAATTCCA
>MIBK01000234.1:3079-6162 GCA_001829505.1 Spirochaetes bacterium RBG_16_67_19
CAGCGGCCCTTCGTGCTGGGGCTGCCGACCGGCTCTTCGCCGGTGGGCACCTACGAGAACCTGGTGGACCTGCACCGGCAGGGAAAGCTCTCCTTTGCCAATGTGCTGACCTTCAACATGGACGAGTACGTGGGCCTGCCCGAGGACCACCCCCAGAGCTACCACTACTTCATGCGGCAGCACCTGTTCAGCCGCATCGACATCCCCCGGGCCGGGATCAACATCCTCAACGGCAACGCCCCGGATCTGGAGAAGGAGTGCGCGGACTACGAGGCCCGCATCCGGGCGGCGGGGGGCATCCACCTCTTCCTGGGGGGCATCGGCCCGGATGGGCACATCGCCTTCAACGAGCCGTACTCCTCGCTGTCCTCGCGCACGCGCATCAAGACCCTGACCTGGGACACGCGCCTGGCCAACTCCCGTTTCTTCGAGGGGGACCCCAACGCGGTGCCCAAGACCGCCCTCACGGTGGGGGTGGGCACGGTCATGGACGCGGAGGAGATCGTGGTCATCGTCAGCGGGCACGCCAAGGCCCGCGCGCTGCAGCAGGTCGTGGAGGAGGGGGTGAACCACAAGTGGACCGTCTCCATGCTGCAGCTGCACCGGAAGAGCATGATCGTCTGCGACGAGGAGGCCACCGAGGAGCTGAAGGTGGGCACCGTGCGCTACTTCAAGGACATCGAGCGCGAGCAGATCCGCTCCCTGCCGGAGCTCTGAGCATGGGCTTTCGCAGACTGACCGCCGCGGAGCGCCGGGCCCTGGAGGCCCAGGGCTGCGCCTCGGAGAGCTGGGAGCGCGTGCTGGTGGCCGAGCCCTTTCACGCCGACAGGTTGCGGCAGGTGCGCTTCAGCGGGGAGGTGCGCATCGGCCGTCTGGAGGGCGAAGTGGAGCTCCCGGGCGGGGGGAGGCTCCTCCGCGGCCTGTACAACAGCCGCATCCATGACTGCAGCCTGGGCGATGGTGCGCTGGTGGCCGACGCCCGCTGGCTTTCCGGCTACGACCTGGAGGAGGGGGTCCAGGTGCTGGACGTGGGCCTGCTGGCCATGGAGGGGGAAAGCTGCTTCGGCAACGGCGCGCGCCTGCGCCTGCTCAACGAAGCCGGGGGCCGCAGCCTTCTGCTGCACGACCGGCTGAGCGCCCAGGAGGCCTACCTGGCAGTGATGCATCGTCACCGCCCGGCCCTGAGCCGGGCGCTGGAGGCGCTGGCCGAAGCCCAGGCGGCCGCCCGGCGCTCGGCGCGCGGCACGGTCCGGCGCGGCAGCCGGATCCTGCGCTGCGGCAGCTTGCGCAACGTCGCGGTAGGCCCGTACGCAATCCTGGAGGGGGTCGCGCTCCTGGAGGAGGGCACGGTGCGCGGCTCGCCGGAGGACCCCTGCTACCTTGGCGCCGGGGTGCAGGCGCGGCATTTCATCGTGCTTTCCGGCTCGCGGGTGGAAGGCGGGGCCCTGCTGGAATCCTGCTTCGTCGGGCAGGGGGTGCTCATGCACGGCCAGTTCTCGGCCGAGCACTGCGCCTTCTTCGCCAACTCGGAAGCCTTCCACGGGGAGGCGGTGGCCGTGTTCGCCGGGCCGTACACGGTGACCCACCATCGCTCCACGCTGCTGATCGGGGCCTGCGTTTCTTTCTTCAACGCCGGCAGCGGCACCAACCAGAGCAACCACCTGTACAAGCTGGGGCCCGTGCACCAGGGAATCATGGAGCGCGGGGCCAAGACCGGCTCCGACGCCTACCTGTTATGGCCGGCCCGGGTGGGGCCCTTTTCCACCGTCGTGGGCAAGCACCACGCCGGCTTCGACGCCGGGGACCTGCCCTTTTCCCACATCGGCGAGGACGGGGGCCGCACGGTGATCACCCCTGGGGTGAACCTGGTCAACGTGGGCTCCCGACGGGACGCCGAGAAGTGGCCGGCCCGGGACCGCCGGCGCGATCCGGAAAAACTGGACCTGATCAGCCACGGGCTCTTCAACCCCTTCACCGCGGGCCGCATCCGCCGCGGCCTGGAGCTGCTCCAGCGCCTGGCCGCGGAAACCCCGGCGGAGCGCGAGCTGGTGCCCTGCGGCGGCGCGCACCTGCGGCGGCTCATGCTGAAGAGCTCGATCCGCTACTACGAGCAGGCCCTGGCGGAGTACCTGGGGGAGCGCCTGGCGGCGCGGCTGGAGCCGCTGGTGCCCGGGGGCGGGATGGAAGAGCTGCGGCGCGCCCTGGCCGGGCCTCCGGAAACGGCGGGCGGGGCGAATGACGACGGGCCGGAGGAGTGGTGGGACCTGGCCGGCCTGATCGCCCCGGCCGCCGAAGTGCAGGCCCTGGAAGCGGAGCTGGAGTCCGGGCAGGTCGGCAGCGTGGAGGAGCTGGCCGCGCGCTTCGCCTGCCTGGAAAGCGCCTCCTCTGAGCGGGAGTGGGCCTGGTGCAGAAGCCTGCTGCGGGAGCGGCTGGGCGCGGCACCCGAGGAGGCCTCACCGGAGCGCCTGGCCGGCGTGCTGGAGGCCTGGAGGGAAGCGGCGGTGAAGACGGGCCGCCTGCTGCTGGCTGACGCGGCCAAGGAGTTCGACGAGCGGGCACGCACCGCCTTCGGGGCGGACGGGGGGCCGGCGGAGCGCGAGGCGGACTTCGCCGCCGTGCGCGGCCGCCCGGAGGACCATCCCACCGTGCGCAAGCTGGAGCAGGAAATCCAGGAGGTCCAGCGCAGGGCCGAGCGCCTGGGCGGCTGGCTGCGGAGCCTGGTTTAGTCTATTCTCCCGCGGCGTCCGGGATGACCGGGGTCAGGCGGATGTCCAGGTTGCTCTGGGTCTCCAGCTCGGCCAGCTCCTCGCGCAGCTGACCCACCGCTCCGGGCACGCTCAGTCGGGCCCGCATGTGGAACATGGGCGCGCCAGTCCAGGGCGCCGGGGCGGTGTCCGTTTCCAGGTCCAGGATGTTCACCCGGTGCTTGCGCAGCAGCGAGGTCACGGCGTGCACGATGCCGGGCGTGTCCAGCGAGGTGGTGGCCAGAAGATAAGGACGCGCGGCGGGGTCGGGCTGCGGAGGGGCGGTTTCCTTCAGGCTCACCTGCAGGCCCAGGGCCCCCGCGCCGCCGGGCAGCATCT
>MIBK01000234.1:6250-14212 GCA_001829505.1 Spirochaetes bacterium RBG_16_67_19
CGGCTCTCCTCCACGTTGCAGCGGGCCGCCAGGATCAGGGAGGTGAGGTCGTCCACGATGCCCACCCGGTCCGCCCCGAAGGCGGTCAGCAGCGCGTGGTTCTTCATGGCCGGCCTACAGGAGCTCCGGGACGCAGAGGCTCTCCTTGTTGGCCGCCACCCGCCCGCAGGAGCGGCACAGGTACCGGCCCTTGCGGACCAGCTCCCGCCAGGCTTCGGGGAACTGCTCCAGGTACCCTGTTTCCGACAGGTGGCACAGGTGCTGCTCGTGACCGGGATGGGGTGACTTGGCTTCGCTCATTTTCCCTCCTTCAACGGCTGTTCGATGTACTCGATGGACTGGTGGCGGAAGTAGGTGTTGTACAGCTCCGCGTAGTGGCCGCCGCGGGCCAAGAGCCCATCGTGGCTGCCTTCCTCCAGGATCCTGCCGCGGTCCAGCACGATGATGCGGTCGGCGTGGCGCACGGTGGACAGGCGGTGGGCAATGACGATGGCCGTGCGGCCCTCCATCACCGTGGCCAGCCCCTCCTGGATCTGGGCCTCGGTGAAGGGGTCCACGCTGGCGGTGGCCTCATCCAGGATGAACAGGGCGGGGTCCTTCAATAATATGCGCGCCAGGGCCACCAGCTGGCGCTGCCCGAAGGAGACCGAGGAGCCCCGCTCGCCGACCTCGGTGGCCAGGCCGCCGGACAGGTCCGACAGCCAGTCCCCGCGGCCCAGGTGGGAGGCGGCGTACAGCACCTGCTCGTCGGTGGCCTCGGGCCGCCCGTAGCGGATGTTCTCCGCGACCGTGCCGCCGAACAGGAAGGGGTCCTGGGGCACGTAGCCCACCCGGGAGCGGTAGGCGTCCAGGTCCAGGCTGCGGATGTCCTGGCCGTCGATCAGGATGCGCCCGCCCTGGTATTCGTAGAAACGCATGGCCAGGCGGGCCAGCGAGCTCTTGCCGGCCCCCGTGTGCCCGACCACGGCCAGGGACTCCCCGGGACGGATTTCCAGCGAGAAGCCGTCCAGCACCTTTTCCTTCTCGCTGTAGGCGAAGTGCACCTCCCGGAACTCCACCCCGAAGGCCCGCCCCGCGCCCACCGGCAGGTTTTCCCCGCTCTGGCGCACCCGCGGCTCCCGGTCGATCAGGGCGAACACCCGCTCGGCGGCGGACAGCCCGTCCTGGAACTGGCTCCAGAAGGAGGCGATGCTCATCAGCGGCCACCAGAAGTACCCGACCGCCTGCATGAACAGGAACCAGTCCCCGGGGCTCAGGGAGCCGGCCTTCAGGCCCAGGGCGCCGGACCAGGCCAGCACGGCGTTGCCGGCCCCCACGGCGATGCCCATGACCGGGAAGATGGTGTTGATCCACAGCCCGCGCCGCAGCCCCACCCGGTAGGCCTGCCGGTTGCCCTCCTGGAAGTTGGAGAACAGCACCCCCTCCTGGCGAAAGGTCTTGGCCACCGTGATCCCGGAAACCGACTCCTGGATGCGGGCGTTGATGTCGGCCGTGATCCTCTTGGCGTTCATGGAGACCTTCCTGGCGATGGACCGGAAGCTCAGGGCAATGGCCGCGGCCACCGGAGCCATGGCCAGCATCAGCAGGGTGAGCTTCCAGTTGATCGTCGACAGCCAGACGGCCAGCAGGCCCACCTGCAGGACCTGGCTGGCCAGGTCGGAGATCAGGGTCACGGTGGCCGAGAAATCCTGTGTGTCGGAGGCGATGCGGCTGACGATCTTGCCGGAGGGGTGCTCGTCGTAGAAGGACAGGTCGTGGGCCACGGTACGCTGGAAGGCTTCCTCCCGCACGCGCAGCACCACGTCCCCGACCACAATGGTGCCCAGCCGCTCGTGGACGTAGCCGAAAACCCAGCCCAGAGCCCCCAGCAGGGCCACGGCCCCCGCCCCGGCGGCTAACAGGCCGATCGCCGGCCGCGCCACGATCAGGTCGATCAGGCGGGCGATGACGATGGGCGCCAGGACCCCCGCGATGGAGGTCAGGGCCAGGGCGGCGCTCACCAGGCCCAGGCGCAGGGTGTGCGGCCGGAAATAGCCCAGGATGCGCTTGAGCAGCACGCGATCCGGGTACTGTCGATCGTAGGATTCGGTTTCCAGGCCGTCCAGCACGAAGCCCATGCTACCTCCCGAAGATCCGCTGGTAGTCGGCCGAACGCCCGAGCAGTTCCTCGTGCCGGCCCTGGTCCACCAGCCGTCCCCCCCGCAGCACCAGGACGCGGTCGGCCCGGCGGATCAGGCTCAGGCGGTGGGTGATGATGAAGGTGGTGCGGGCGCGGCTGATGCCCAGCATGGCCTTCTGGATCTCGTCCTCGGTGCGGCTGTCGATGGCGCTGGTGGAGTCGTCGAGGATCAGGACGCGCGGGTCGGTCAGGAAGGCCCGGGCAATGGCGATGCGCTGCTTCTGCCCTCCGGACAGGGTCACCCCGCGTTCGCCCACCACTGTGTCGTAACCCTGGGCGAAGCCGGTGATGAACTGGTGGGCCTGGGCCTGGCGGGCGGCCTCCTCGATCTCCCGCTGGCTGGCCCCCGGGCGGCCGAAAGCGATGTTGTCCCGGATGGATTGCGAGAACAGGAACACGTCCTGCTCGATGGCCCCGATCTGGGAACGCAGGCTTTCCAGCTTCCAGGCCCGCAAATCCACATTGTCCACCAGCACCGCGCCGTTCTCCGGGTCGAAGATGCGGTTCACCAGCCGGGTCAGGGTGGTCTTGCCCGAGCCGGTCTGTCCCACGATGGCCACGGTCTCCCCGGGCTCCACCACGAAGCTCACCCCGGAGAGCACCGGCACCCCGTTGTAGGCGAATCCCACCTCGCGGAACTCCACCCGTCCCTGGATGGGCCGGGACAGCCCGCCCAGATTCTGATCCAGGTCCGTGGTGGTCTTGATGACCGAGAGGATGCGGCCGGCGCTGGCCATGCCGTGTTGGACCATGTTGAAGGAGAAAAGCGAGATGAAGGTCACGAAGCGGAAGGCATTGAACAGCATCAGGAAGCTCACCACATCGCCGATGGAGATGACCCCCTGGCGCCACAGCCACAGGGCGTGGAACAGCCCCGCTCCCCAGAACAGGGCGAAGGCCAGCAGGGGCCAGTAGCGCGCCTGGATGATGCCCTGCTTCACGAAGTAGTCCCGGAACAGGCGCGCCGCGCCGGTGAACTTGGAAAGCTCGTAGCGCTCCTGCACCGAGGACTTGACGGTGACGATGCCGGCCACCGCCTCCTCCAGGCCGGCGGACATTTTCCCATACTGGTCCTGCTGGGCCAGACTCACCGGCTTCAGGCGGTGGTTGTACTCCCAGACCGTGAGGAACAGGGCCACCGAGAAGAGGGCCGGGGTCAGGAGCAGGCGGGGCTGGATGAAGGCGATCATGACCATCGGCACGGCGTAGGTCAGGGCCGAGTCCAGGATCAGCATGATCCCGGGTGAGAACATCAGGTTCAGGGTGTGCACGTCGTAGGTGGCCCGGGCCATCAGGTCCCCGACCCGCTGCCGCCCGTGAAAGGTCTGGCTCTTTTCCAGCAGGCTGGCGTAGTACTCTTCCCGGGTGTCCCGTTCGATGGCCTGGGCCAGGAACTCCACGCTGTAGTTGCGGGCCAAGCCGGTGAGGCCCTGCACCACGGCGGAGCCGACGATGACCAGGACCAGGACGATGAGATCGGCTACCGCCCAGCCTGGCACCACGATGCGGTCGAAGCTCTTGCCGATGTAGAGCTGGATGTTGCCGTAGGCGTAGTTGTTCACCACCGAGGCCCCGGCCATG
This sequence comes from Spirochaetes bacterium RBG_16_67_19, assembly GCA_001829505.1. Classification (GTDB taxonomy): domain Bacteria; phylum Spirochaetota; class Spirochaetia; order SZUA-6; family DRHE01; genus MIBK01. Next base: position 10,011 of record MIBK01000234.1, read on the forward strand.
AGCAGCGCGAACAGCGGGTAGCGCATCATGTGCGACAGGACCCAGCGGGCGGGCGAGGAGCGGTCGTAGCGGTGCTCGCCTTCGGCGTGGAATTCACGGCTGCGGACCTGGGCCTGGGCCTGGGACATGCGTGTAATGTACTGCTACTGCAGCAGCGTAGCTACTGCAAGCCGCGAAACCGGTCTATCAGCGGCAGTATACGAAGGGGATCAGGTCCCGTTCCGTAGTGTCCAGTTGGGCCAGCAGGAAGCCCGGCTCCAGCTCCCGGGCCAGGCGGCCGGCCTCCCGCAGGTATCCGGCGAACAGCTCTTGTTCGGTTGGAGCCCGCGTTGTCCCGGGGGGTGGGCCGGCCGCGAGCGGACCGGCCAGGGCCTCCTCCAGCCCGAAGCCGGGCTCCGGCTGCCGGGACGAGCGGTGCTTCCAGGCGCCCGTGCTCAACTGAAACTCGTATTGCGGCAGGAAGTATTTGCCCTTTTCGGCCACGAACAGGATGGCCCGGCAGAGAAAATCGAATTCCGCGTCACTCATCAGAAAATGGAAATTGACCCGTGCCCAGCCCGGCTTCACCCCCACGTGCCCGTGCAGGATCTCCTCCCGGAACTCCAGGGACTTGCGGCCGTCGATCTTCAATAATCGGTGTCCGTAGGGTCCGGCGCAGGAGCAGCCGGCGCGGCTCTGGATGCCGAACAGGTCGTTCAACAACAGGGTGACGAAGCGGGGGTGAAGGTAGGAGTCGCCCATCCGGATGTTGAAGGACAGGATGGCGATGCGCCGGGCCGGGTCCGGATTGCCGATGATCTGCACGGCCGGATGGGCGGCGAGGCGCTCCATGGCCTCGCGGATCATGGCCGACTCCCGCTCCTCGATACGGCGCGGCCCGAGGCGCTCCTTCAGCTCCAGGGCCAGGGCGGCGCGCAGGATCTGCAGGATGCCGGGAGTGCCCGGTTTCTCCCGCACCTCGATCTCGGCACTGTATTTCTGCTCCTCGGCGTTCACGAACTCCACGGTGCCGCCGGCGCCCACGGTGGGGGGCAGGTCGTAGCGGTAAACCCCCTCGTGGATGATCAGGATGCCGGAGGAGCCCGGCCCGCCCAGCAGCTTGTGGGGGGAGAAGAAGATGCCGTCCAGGAAGCAGTCCTCCCCATGGCAGAGCAGGATGGGGGCGTAGGGGGCGATGGCCGCGTAGTCGAAGAAGGCCAGGGCGTTGTGGCGGTGCAGGATGCGGGCCACCTCGTACACCGGGGTGATCAGGCCCGTCACGTTGGAGGCGGCGGAGAAGGCCCCGATCTTCCGCCGCTCCCGGAAGCGCGGGTCGGAGACCTTGCGCTCCAGGTCGCCCAGGTCCAGCAGGCCCTCCGCGTCCAGCTCGATCTCCACGACCTCGGCGAAGCATTCCCGCCAGGAAACCTCGTTGGAGTGGTGCTCGTAGGGCCCCACGAACACCACCGGGCGGTTGGCCATCAGGAAGGACTCGAACTCGGAGAGCCCCTCTGCCGGGAACCAGCGCTCGCCCAGTTTCCGGTACATGTCCTTGCCGGCCGGCGGGATGTAGATGCCCAGGATCTGCTGCAGGCGATGCACCGCCCCCGTGGCCCCCGTGCCGTCCTCGATGATCTTGTAGCAGTCCCCGGCCCCCAGCAGACGCTTGATCGCGGCCTCCGCCAGGCGCAGCCGGTGGCTGGTGATGGCACCGGTGGCGTCGTCTTCGGTGTGGGTGTTCCCGTACAGCTCCAGCACGCGAGTCAGGTAGCTCTCGATGAAGCGCACCCCGCGGCCGGAGGCGGTGTAGTCGGCGTAGGTGACGCGGCGCTCCCCGAAGGGAGTGCGGATCGAAGCCTCCCGGCCGATGATGTTCTCGCGCACCAGGTCCCAGAAATCGTTCATCCTGCGGCTCCTGCGGCCTCGGCCGCGCAATCCAGCAGCTCCCGCGTCAGGGCGGAGGGCATCGGCGGGCTGTTGCCGGCGATCAGCGACTTGACCAGGCCCAGCCCCTCCTCGCGGATCACGCGCCACATTTCCTGGGCCTCCGGGCCCCGGGGCACGGGCAGGATGGCCTCCCCGGAGGCCTCCACCACGCCCACCCCTTCGCTCTTGAAGGGCCGCAGGCGCTCGGGGGTGCGGTAGTCCGGGTTGCGCAGCAGCACCACCAGCTGGAAGCCGGGAGCGGAGCCCTGGTCAGCGCCAGGCGCCCGCACCATATTCAGGTTCACCGTGTTGCGGCCCGGACCCAGGCTCTTCCATTTCTCAAGAAGCGCGCCGGCCCCCGCCCGCAGGGCCTGCGCCCGGGTGCCGCTGAAACGGAAGGAGGCCAGGGGGTAATCCAGGAGCTCCGCCCGCCCGCCGGGGATCGGCCGGCTGGCGCCCGGCACCGCGCGCGCCTCCAGGACCGGCAGCCGCAGGCCGCGCAGCATCTGGAAATGCAGGTGGCTGAGGATGGAGGCCCCGGCCCATTCCACGTCGCTGTTGGACAGCGCCGCGTAGCCGGGGGCCAGCGCCAGCAGGGCGAACATGTCCTCCAGCGATCGGGAGCTGAGCAGCTGCGGGGTGTGCTCGGAGAGCACGGGCACGAAATGGTAGGGGTACAGCGGGAAGGGGGTGAGCTGGAAGAAGAAGCGCCGCCCCCGCCCGTCCAGGTCCAGCTCGAACACCCGCAGGCTCTCCTTGCCGGGGCTGCCGACGTTGTGCCGGCACAGCAGGCAGGGCTGGGGGCCGTCGGGCACGGGGTCGAAGCCCGGTACGGTTGCCTGCGCCTGGCGCTCCTTCTCCTGGGCGTCGCTGTAGCGCGTGCGAGCGTAGTTCACCTGGAGGCGGAAGGTCAGGCCGGCGTCCGGGTCGGGGAACTCCAGGCGCTCGACGTCCTCCAGCTTCTCCCGGGTGATGTAGCCTGCGGCCAGCTCCCAACGGTGCAAACAGTCCAGGGCCTCCTCCAGGCCGGAGGCAGCCCGGATTTCCTCCAGCCGTTCCTGGATCGTGTCCTGCGGGGTCTGGGGCGGCAGGGCCAGGAAGGCCTCGCGCAGCGCCCCCAGGTAGCGGCTCACCGGTTCTCCGTGGCGCGGCGCAGCTCCCGGGAGTGGCTGTACAGCTGCTCCAGGCTCAGGGGCTTCAGGAACACGAAGCCGCGCGTGGCGCGGATCAGGGCGCTGGAGTGCTCATAGAAATACTCCCTGCCCAGGCAGGTTTTCAGCATCTGGTACTGCTCCACCTGGATCTTCTGGGCCAGCTCGCAGAAAGGCCCGTCGTGCTCGTAGCTGGGGAAGGAGGCCTCCTTCTGGGAGACGAAGGTGTTCAGGAAGGCGCTGCGCTGCAGGGCGAACATGTTCAGGGACACGGGCACGAACAGCCCGGCTTCGCTGGGATGGAAGCGGAACCAGACGTTGCGGTAGCCCAGCACCCGGATGTCGCGCCGCCCGCTCTCCTCGGACCAGTGGCGCAGGGCCTCGGTGGTGGCCTGCAGCACCTTGTAGTGAGTGTCCGGTCCGCTGGCCTCCGGGTCCAGGGCCACGGTGACCACGTCGGGATTCACCTCTCGTAATAGGCGCAGCACGGGCGGGACGTCCCGCTCCGCGGTGGGCTCCTCGGTGAAGATGTCCCCCGTGTAGAAGCCCAGGCGCAGGTGCCGCACCGATTCCCCGCTCCAGCCGAAGTAGCCCCACAGGCAGTCCGCCTCCCACTCGCGGCACATGCCCTTCAGGCGCTGGATGTGGTCCAGGTCCTTCTTTCCAGGGTACTGGGTCTCGAAGTAGTTGATCAGCTCATCGATGCGGTGCGAGAGCACCGCCCGGTCCTTCTCCTCGTAGACCTCGGCCAGGTTGCGGTACAGGCGCCGCATCTCCCCGTCCTCGCGCACCGCGGCGGAATCCGCCGCCACCCCGTCCAGGTAGCGCCAGACATCCCGGTTGCGGAAGGCCAGGTTGGACGGGTCGAAGTACTTTTCGACGGCCAGCTCCTGAAAGGCCGCGGAGCCCAGCCAGGCCTTGAGCCTGCGGCACTGCCGCAGCATGAAGGCGTTGGTCACCGCCGTGAAGCCGCTGGTCAGGGTGGCGAAGAAGTGCCGCGTGGAGTGCTCGCGGATGTGGCGCACGATGAAGGGCAGGTAGCCGAGCATCAGGTCGTCGTGGTGGGGCTCGGTGTGCAGGAACACCGCGTCGCGCATGACCCGGGAGCCTTCCTCGATGCGGGTCCGCAGGCGGGCGGCGGCCCAC
>MIBK01000234.1:14243-14484 GCA_001829505.1 Spirochaetes bacterium RBG_16_67_19
GGCCGGCGGCGGTCCTGCGCAGCAGCTCGGCGCCGAAGGGATGGGCCGCCAGATCGGCCTCCCGCAGGCTGGACAGCGGGCGGCCGAGCTGCAGGGACAGGTCCACCAGGATGCGCTCCGCCTCCTGCTCGCCGATTTCCGGCTGGCGGCTCAACTGGGCCAGGCGCCGGCCCTCCAGGCCTTTGGCCGCCCCCTGGGTCAGGTAGAAGCGGGCCCGCTTGAGGCGCTGCAGCGTTGAGGC
>MIBK01000234.1:14500-18168 GCA_001829505.1 Spirochaetes bacterium RBG_16_67_19
GGCGGGCTGGCCAGGGAAGCGGCCACGATGCCGGCTTTGGCCTCGCCGGCGGCCACGATCAGGGCCGTGCAATCCGGATTGCAGGTGATGGTGGCCAATCCTACGGTGATCACCAGGCTGCGCCGGGCCACCTCGATGCCTCCCAGGTCCGAAGCGGCGGCCGCCTGGGTTTCGTAGTTCACCGGGGCCAGGCGCGTGGTGGAGAACAGGTCCGAGCCGCGCACGTTGAAGCCGATGTGCCCGTCCGGGCCGATGCCGCCCAGGAAAAAGCCGATGCCGCCCAGCTGGCGGACGCGCTCCTCGTATTCGACGCACCACTGGTCGACGCGCTCCAGGGTGTCCTTCTGCAGCGCCTCCTGCTGCCCGGAGGCCTGGCGGTAGCGCAGGCTCAGGTCCACCACCCCCTCGGGCCAGACCTCTTCCAGCCGGCGCCCCGGGGGCAGCCCGATGCGGCTGCAGTCGATCAGCAGGGCCCGAGCGCGGTCCAGGCCGAAGCCTTGCAGGTAAAAGCGGCTCACGTAGTAGTGGAAGCTGTTGTGGTGCAGCGGGTTGATCGGGTAGAACTCGTCGATCTGCACGAAGTGCAGGGAGGATAGGGAGCAGGGGCGCCCGGGGTCCAGGCCCCATTCCTCCAGCTCTCGCGCGACCTCCCGCAGCTTCCAGCCGGAGGAGAGGCGTTTCACCTCCTTGATGAAGAACTCCGGAGTCTTGCCGGTCGGCAGGCTGACCACCCCTTCGGGATTCTCCTGCACCCATTCCAGGAAGCGCATTGCCGCCAGCTTTCCCAGGGCCGGGAAGTTGGGCACCACCAGCACCGCGGTGCGCTCGCTGGGAGGGTATTGCGCGGCCAGCCCCGACGCCTGCAGGGCCTTCTGTTCGACGATCGACTCCATGTTGAGCCGCATTGTATTCGCGGCGACGAACCTGGGCAATACGGCAGTAGCCGTGCTGGGGGGCCGCGGCGGCGGCAAGGCCAGTACTTCGATTTGACCGCCGCCGGCTTGGAGGGTATCATGCCCGAATGCCCGAGCGCCTGCGCATCACCGGCTGCCGCCTGATCACCCCTTTCCAGGACCTGCCCGAGGGCGAGTTGCTGCTGGAGGATGACCGCATCGTCTTCGCCGGAGCGCGGGACGGCGGGAGCTCCGGGCGGTCGCCGCCCGAGGCGGTGCTGGAGGCCGGGGGCCGCCTGGCCGTGCCCGGCCTGATCGACCTGCACCTGCAGGGCGCCGGTGGCAGCGACGTGCTGGACGGCACGCCGGAGGCCATGCGCACCATCGCCCGCTCCTGCGCCCGGCACGGGGTCACCGGCTTCCTGGCCACCACCGTTTTCCGTCCGGGCGGCGACAACCGTCATCTGCCGGTGGCGGCGGCGGCCTGCCGCCCCCCGGGCGGACGCCCAGAGGGCGGCGCGGAGGAGGGAGCGGACGTGCTGGGCCTGCACCTGGAAGGCCCGTTCATCGCGCCGGAGAAGCGGGGCATGATCCAGCCGGACTGCATCGGACCGGTGCGGGAGGAGACCCTGACCGAGCTGCTGCGCCTTTGCGGCGGGGCGCTGCGCATGCTGACCATCGCCCCGGAGCTGCCGGGGGCCCTGGACCTGATCCGCCGCCTCTCGGCGCAGGGCATCGTGACCTCCTTCGGGCATTCGGCCGCGGACTACGTGCAGACCACAGCGGGCTTGAAGGCGGGCATTCGCCACGCCACGCACCTTTTCAACGCCATGTCCCCGCTGCACCACCGCGAGCCGGGCCCGCTGCCCGCGCTGCTGGACGGGCGGGGGGTGACCCTGCAGGTCATCCCGGACGGCGTGCACCTGCACCCGGCCATCCTGCGCCTGCTGGCCAGCCTGGTCGGCCCGGAGAGGGTCGTGCTGATCACCGACGGCCTGCAGGCCATGGGGCTGGAGGACGGGGACTACACCTACAACCGCCAGCCCATCGTGGTGAACGGCGGGACGGCCCGCTCCCGGGACGGAACGCTGGTCGGCACCACCCTGGGCATGAACCGCCTCATCCAGCGCTACCAGGGCTTCGCCGGCTGCCCGCTGGCCCAGGCCGTGCGGGCGGCCTCTTTCAATCCGGCCTGCGTGCTGGGCCTCCAGAAGCGGACCGGCAGCCTGGAGAGCGGCAAGAGCGCCGACCTGGCGCTGCTCAATCCCGATTTCACGGTCTGGAAAACCTGGAAGAGGGGGCGGCTGATCCACGAGCGGGCGTGAAACCCCTGCTTCTGGCCTGCGGCCTGCCCCTGCGCCGGGATCGCCCCAGCTCCTTCCAGCGCCAGCTGGAGCTGCTGGCTTCCGCCTGGCGGGCTTCCGGCCGGGAGGTGGAGCTGGCCGGTCCGGGCGCCGAAGGCCTGGAGCGGGCAGGGGCCGCCGTCCTGTTGGGGCATCCCGACCAATTCCCGGCCCTGAGCGATCCGCCGCGGGGGATTCCGCTGTTTCTGTGGGCCCAGTGTTCGCGCCCGCCGGACCCGCGCGGTTTTGAGGCGGTCACGGCCGTGCCCCTCACCTCTGCCACAGCGGGATTCCTGCATCAGGCTGGGGTTGGCCGCGTCGGACCGATCATCCCCCACGCGGTGGACACGGGGTTCTTCCGTCCGCCCGCGCCGGGCGAGCGGGCGCGGGCCCGGCGGTCACTCGGGCTGGGTCTGCGCTTCGCGGTGGGCGCGGTGGGGGCCCACACCTACCGCAAGCGCTTCGACCTGCTCCTGCAGGCCTTTGCCCTGCTCACCGCCGGGCTGCCGGAGGCGGTCCTGGTCCTGCATACCGACCGGGCGGTGAGCGCGGAAGGCACCAACTTGCTTCGGCTGGCCGATAGTCTGGGCTTGGGGGAGGGACTGCTCCTGTCCACCGGGGAGCTTCCCGCCGCCGCGCTTCGCCGGCTGTATTGGGGTTTGGACGTGCTGGCCAGCCTCTCGGAGTGGGAAGGCTTCGGCCTGCCGGCCGCCGAGGCCATGGCCTGCGGGCTGCCCGTGCTCACCCATGGAGCGCAGGGCCCCGCGGAGCTGGTGCCCTACCGGGACCTGCTGGCCGCGGACAGCGCGACCCGGCTGGAGGGCGGCAGCCTGCTGCTGTCGGTGAGCCCCGCGACGGCGGCGGGGCTGCTGGCCAGCGCCGCGCGGGAGCCCGGCCTGCGCCGCCGGCTGGGGGAGGCCGGCCGGGCGGCTATGGAGCGGACCTGTGCCCTGCCGCGGGTGCTGGAGGGCTGGGAAAGGCTTCTTACAGGAGGTATGGGATGATCGCCTTGCGCTTGGCCGGGTACGCCGGGAAGGTGCGCCGGTACCAGGCGTGGTGGGCGCGGGCGCGGGGCACCAGGTTGGCGACCGTCCAAAGGGCGAAGGTCAGCCCGGGCAGCGACCAGGTCAGCACGGCCCAGCCGACCCACTCCAGGACCTCGCCGAAGTAGTTGGCGCAGGAGACCAGCTCGAACATCCCGCCGCGGGGGATCTTGTACCCCGGCTGGTCATCGTCGCGCAGGCGCCGCAGGATGTTGTCGGAGCTCAGGTTGACGATCAGGCCCGTGAAGAACAGGGCGGTCCCGAAAAGGAAGCGGGGATCCGCCAGCCAGCCGGCGTCGTAGCGGTCGCCGTACAGCGCCAGGTAGCGGCCGTTCAGGAAGCCGTTGACCAGGTTGAAGAGCACGGCCAGCGCCACCATGGAGAAGGGC
>MIBK01000234.1:18328-23013 GCA_001829505.1 Spirochaetes bacterium RBG_16_67_19
GATCTCCATGATCACCCAGCCCACCCGGGCCTCGATGAGCGGGCCCCAGCCGGAGCGGGTATGGCGGCCGTAAGGCGCGGTGATGAACAGCAGGGCCAGGAACGTGAGCAGGCCCACGGCGATCCAGCCCCATTGCAGCCAGTTCCAGAAGATCGAAGCCTCCATAGCTACCTGGAATGTACCGCAGGGATGCATCGGCTGGCAAGGCTGGAGCCGGGCTGCGGCGCAGCAGGCGGGGCGGGCCGCGGCGGCCTGCGGCGGCCGGACAAACTTGCCAGCGGACCGAAAAATTGCTACTGTAGGGCTCCATGCCGGAACGTCACCTGGTCATTTTAAACCCCGCCGCCGCCCGCGGGGCCGCCGGCCTGCGCGCCGGGGAGATCAGCCGGGCGCTGGCCGCCCAGGGCCTGCGCTACGAGCTGGTTCTCACCGAAAGACCCATGCACGCCACGGAACTGGCCGCCGAGGCCCGCGGGCGCTTTGATGTGGTCGTGGCCGCCGGCGGGGACGGCACTGGCAACGAGGTGCTCAACGGCCTGCTGTCGGGAAGCCCGGAAGCGGGCCGGATTCCGGCGCTGGGCTTTTTGTGCGTCGGCCGGGGCAACGACTTCGCCTACGGAGCGGGCGTGCCGGCGGAGCTGGAGGAGGGCTGCGCGGTCCTGGCCGCCGGGGCTCGCCGGCCCATGGATGTCGGCCGCCTCACCAGCCCGCAGGTGCCGGGCGGCCGCTATTTCGGCAACGGCATCGGGGTCGGCTTCGACACCATCGTGACCCTGGAAGCGGGCAAGATGAAGAGGTTTCACGGCTTCCTGGGCTACGTGCTGGGGGCTCTGAAGACGATGTTCCTCTATTATCGGGCTCCGCGCGTGGCCATCAGCTTCGGCGGGGCCACACGTGAGCAGAAGTCCATCCAGATCTCGGCCATGAACGGCGTGCGCATGGGCGGCGCCTTCTACATGACCCCCGAGGCGCGCAACGACGACGGGCAGCTGGACCTGTGCATTGCCGGGGAGCCGCGGCGCCTGGCCATGCTGGGGATAATACTGAAATACATGCGGGGCACCCAGGCCTCCAGCCCGCACATCTCCATGGGCCGGGCCCCGCGTGTGGAGATCCGCGCCTTGGAAGGCGAGCTGGCGCTGCACGCTGACGGAGAGGTGCTGGGCACCGGGGTCCGCGAGCTGTCCGTGGAATGCCTGCCCCGGCGGATCCAGGTGATCTCGCGAGCCCCGGCATGATCGCCTTCTTCGACGTGGACCACACGCTGCTGCGTGGGTCCTCGGCGCGGCATTTTCTGCTCGGGGGGATACGCCGCGGGCTGTTCCCACTGTCCAGCCTTTGGTACATGCCCGGCTTCTACCTGCGCTTTTGGCTAGGGCGGCTGGAGGCCGCCCGGCCGGCCTGGGAGTTCCCGCTCCTGCGCGGCCTGGGCCGCGAAAAGCTGGAGGCGCTGGCCCGCGACACTTTTCCGGCCATGCGGCGGAACCTGCGCGCGGGTTCCGCGGCCCTGGTGGCGCGCCTGCGCGCGGAGGGCTGGCAGGTGGTCATGGCCACCACTTCCCTGGACCTGATCGTCGCCCCCCTGGCCCGCCACCTGGGCATCACGGAGGTACTGGCCAGCAGCCTGGAGTTCTCGGACGGGAAGGCCACGGGCCGCTTCCAGGGTCTGCCCCTGCTGAAGGAAGAGAAGAAGCGCCGGGTGCTGGAGTATCTGAGCGCCCGCGGCAAGCGTCCCGAGAACTGCTCCTTCTACAGCGACAGCATCCTGGACCTGCCGCTTCTGGAGGCGGTTGGCCAGCCGGTGGCGGTGAACCCGGACGCGCGCCTGGCCCGCCTTGCCCGCCGGCGGGGCTGGAGAATCCTGCGTTTCTAGGGCTATTATCAAGAATCGTATGTTATCCACCGTTCCCGAGCTGAAGCTTTTCTGCCACCTCAGCGAGAAGATGACCGCGAGGGAAATCCGCACCTTCTCCGGGCTGGTGGAGCACGTCCGCTCCCTGAACCCGGGCTTCGATCCGGGACCCACCCTGCTGCAGGCCTTTCAGGTGCTGAAGGAGATGAACTGGGGATTCCTGCGCGAGCTCAGCCGCTCGGAATTCTCCAAGCTGTGGAAGGAGTTGGTGCTGCCCCATCCGGACTACCCCACGGCGGGGGACCTGAAGCGCAACATCTCCATCGCCAACATCTACATCGCCATGCTGGACATCCACGGCTACACGCGGTTCTGCCAGGACAGCAAGTCCAACCTCTCGCGCCTGCGCAAGCTGGACGAGTTCCTGCACGACGGCATCCGCAAGATCGCCCGGGCCAACTCCTGCCTGGCCAACCGGGAGAGGGGGGACGAGATCGTGGTGCTGGCAGCGGGGGCCACGGATCTGCTGAAGACCGCGCTGGAGATCATCAACACCTTCTCCAAGCAGGCGGTGATCAAGGACCAGGCGGTAGGGCACAATCGCAGCGACTACAGCATCGTGCTGCCGGAGTTCAAGGTGACCGTCGGAGCAGCCGGCGGAAACCTGACCACCCCCCTGATCATCACCGAGAGCGGGCTGGTGTCCGGCTTCCTGCTCAACACCGCGGCCAGGCTGCAGAACCTGGCCAACGAGCTGTCCCCCCGGGAATCCAAGGTCATGCTCACCAGCGCGGTCTACAGCAGCTACCTGAAGGAGAACAAGATCGTCAAGAGCGACCTGTACTCCAAGAACCTGCTGCTGTTTTTCAACATCGGCCCGGTCAGCTTCAAGGGCACGAAGGTCAACTGCTACGAGGCCATCTACGCCGCGGGGGAAAAGCACCGCATGGGCTACCTGGAGTCCGTCGAGCGGCTGTACGAATCCATCCGCCAGGAGCTGTGGAAGGGCCGGGTGCTGGAGGACCTGCTGGAGGTGGTGGTCCAGGTCTGCGCCAAGTCCCCGCCGGTCAACCTCCTGGCCAACGGCTCCGGACGCGCCGTGACCACCGCCTCGCTGATCCAGCTCTGCCAGCGCATCGGGCAGCTCTACCGGCAGGAGGAGTTCCTGGCCGCCGTGGCCGGCCTGGGGGAGCTCTGCGCCGATTTGAAGCGGGTGGCGGAATTCGACAAGCTGGTGCTGCGCTACGTGACCCAGGTCCACGAGAAATACACCATGGTGGCCGAGGAGTACCGGCGGCGCCTGGAGGAGGAGATCCGCCAGAAGGCGGACGTGATCTTCCCCCCGCAATACAAGCAGGCCTACCAGAGCTCGCAGAAATATTTCGAAAGCTACGAGAAGCTCAAGGACTACGCGCTGCACAGCAAGCAGATCGCCAACCGCAAGGGCAGCTGGAACTCGCTGATGGAGGAGAAGAAGGACGCCCTGAGCCTGGAGATCTACGTCGGCAAGCAGTAGCGCTGCTGCATTAGCAATAGTCCCCGTCGCCCAGCAGATAGTCGCGAAAGGCCCCCACCGTCTCGAAATAGGCCAGGCAGTTGGACTGCATGTATTCCCGGATCGCCGGGATGCGGTGCGCCCAGCCCGCCGCCGCCACGGCCACTCCCGCCTCGCGGGCCATGAGCACGCCGGGCTTCAGGTCGTCCAGGATCAGGGCCCGCGAGGCGGGCAGGCCCAGGCCGGCCAGGACCTGCCGCGCGGGCCAGGGGCTGGGCTTGCGCTTTTCCTCCTCGTCGTCCCAGCCGAACACCAGGTCCGGGTCAAGCGGGCCGGCGGCGCGATAGTGGGCGCGGATCACCTCGGGATCGGAGTGGGAGATCACCGCGATCTTCCCCCCCCGCCGCCGGTACTCGCCCAGGGTTTCCAGGAAGCCGGCGAAGAAACGGGGGGTGCGGCTGGCGGTGAAGGAGCGCCAGATTTCCAGCTCCCGCACCAGCTCCTCCGCGTTCAGGCCCAGCTCCTGCAAGAGATAGGGCATGATTCCCGGATGGAAGTTTTTCAGGAACCACCCCTCCAGGCTCACCGGGGCCCGGCCTGGGCGCAGGATGCGCATGGCCTCCACGTGCGCGGGATAATGGACCTCGGAGGTGCTATCCACGGCCGTGTCGTCGTGGTCCAGGATCAGGCAGACGAAGCGCAGGTCCATGGACATCGAACCTATTGATTCGCGCCGGCAATGTCAATCGAGAGCCTTGATGGCGGTGGTGGTTCCGGTTATTATGACTGCCTGCCATGACCGCTCGTATCTCGCGCGCTCTTCCCTTCTTTCTCATGCTCGTGCTGCCCTGGCTCGTCCTGACCGGCTGCTCCGGCCGCTCGGCGGAAAGTGCCGGGTCGGAGAAAGGCGGTTCCCAGGGCAACCCTCCGACCTCCCTGTACCTGCAGCTGGTGGAGGGCCTGCACGTCACCGGCACCCCGGTGGGGGTGGACATTGAACCCTTCCGGCTGCGCGTCGAGGGTGCGGTGGAAAGGCCCTTGAGCTTGAGCTTCGAGCAGATCCGCGCGCTTCCGGCCGTGCGCCAGAATATCACCCTGAACTGCCCCGGGTTTTTCACCGACCGCGGGACCTGGACCGGAGTTCCGGTTCGGGATCTGCTGGCCATGGCCGGGGTGCGCGCCGGAGCCGCCAAGGTCGTCTTCACCAGCCTGAGCGAAGGCTACTCCTCGACCCTCAGTCTGAAGGACATCGAGCGGGACGGGGTGCTGGTGGCCTATGAGTTCGACGGAAAAGCCTTCCCCGTGGTGCACGGATTTCCCCTTCGCCTGACGGCCAGG
>MIBK01000234.1:23077-23478 GCA_001829505.1 Spirochaetes bacterium RBG_16_67_19
TGCCGGCCCGACGGCTGCGGGCCCCGCCGTTTCAAGCAGGCGCAGGACCAGGCAGTGCGCGAGGGCCAGCACCACGTCCAGGGGCAGGTGCCTGCCCAGGGTGCGGTCGAAGAGCAGGTTGACCCTGGTCGGGAACTCCTCGTCGCCGGCCCACAGCAGGCAGCCTACGGGGAGGCGGGGAAGGGCGGTGAAGCCGTAGGCGGCATCCCCGTAGGGCAGCGTGCTTCCGCCCAGCTGCAGCGCCGCGCGCCGGAATCCCGGCAGGTCCTCCCCGAACCTGGCCAGCAGCGGCTGCAACGGCAGGGCATGCGGCCCTCGAAAGAACTGGCTCCCTCCCGGCAGGTCCTTTTCCGAGATCCAGGTCCCGTCCGCGGGGATTTCCGCGGCCTGGGTCAGGTAGG
>MIBK01000234.1:23485-23837 GCA_001829505.1 Spirochaetes bacterium RBG_16_67_19
CAGCAGCTCGAACTCCGCGTCCGCCAGCAGGCTGTTCTCCTGCGGCCCGCCGATTCTTCCGGTCTCCGGCTCCACGAAGTAGCGCCGGTCGAGAAATTCCAGGGAATATCCTCCCGGCTCGGACACTACCAGGCAGCGGCGGCATACTTCCGCCGCCTCCAGGGCGGCCAGCTCCTGCCACAGGCGGGCCCGCCCGGAGGTGCTCTTGGACCAGTACATGGGCCCACTATACCCGAAAAGCTTGCTTTTTCCACGCAGGTATAGGAATATTGCGTTACCGCATATGAAGAAGAAGCCCGCGGCCAGCAGGATCGGAGAGACCCTGGTGAGGATCGGGGCCATGACCGAGGCC
>MIBK01000235.1:0-932 GCA_001829505.1 Spirochaetes bacterium RBG_16_67_19
GGCTGCCGGCAGCGCCGGAACAGCTTGCTGGCCACGCTGCCCTCCCAGACCGCCCCCAATCCCCGGCGGCCGTGCGTGCCCAAAACGATCAGGTCCGGCTGCAGGCGATCGGCGGCTGCGGCGATCGCCCGTGCCGGATCGCCGCGGGCCACCTCCGCGCTGGTCGACAGACCCCGAACCTTCATCTCCGCCATCCGGCCCTCCAGGTACTCGCTCTCCTCCTTGACCGACAGGTCCAGCATCCGCGCGGTGGTGCCGGGCAGGAAGCGCCCGGTGCTCACCCAGCGGCCGGACAGCGTCGCATATGTCGGCACGACAAGCAGGAGGTGAACGGCGGCGCCGAACGCGACAGCCAGCTCCGCGGCCGGCTCCAGCGCGCCTGCGTGCGCCGGGTCGCGGTCCAGCGGAGCAAGCAAGGAGGCGAGACGGAAGGCCTCTGCGCTCGCGGGCCCGTCGGCACGCACCACCAGCACGGGCGTGCGCCCATACGCGGTCACCCGCTGGGCCAGGGCGCCCATCAGCGCCTCCCGGGTGGTGCGGCCACCGTGGGCGCACATGACGACCAGCTCGCTGCCAGCCTCCGGTGCCTGCCCGGCGTGCTCCGTGATGGCGGCGGCTACGTCCACCACCCTCTCAGAATGTACGTGCACCTCCACCTTCAGCTGCTTCGGGAACCGCCGCGCGGCGATCTGGTTCAGGTAGGCCTCTGCCGCACCGGCCGTCGCCAGGTGGGGGCGTCCGTGCACCGCCCGCGGCGCGCGCTTTTCCAGCAGATGCACCAAAACGACCTCGGTGCCTAGCTTGGCGCAGAGGGCCGCGGCCACCGGCAGGGCGGTCTCCGCCAGGTCGGTGCCGTCCAGGGGGACCAGGATCCGTCGGATCACGGCATCACCCTCCGAAAACCTTGACCAGCAGGTACACATTCAGCCCGC
>MIBK01000235.1:1061-1877 GCA_001829505.1 Spirochaetes bacterium RBG_16_67_19
CCACTTGGCTGAGCACCAGGGTGCGCGTCGGCTCCAGGCCCAGGGCGATCACCGCCAGCGAGGGGGCCACGGTGACCAGGCGCCGGAGCCATACCGGGATGTGGCGCTGGAGAAAGCCCTGCATGATCACCTGCCCGGCGGACGTGCCCACGGTCGAGGAGGAGAGCCCGGCGGTCAGCAGGGAAAGGGCGAACACCCAGCTGGCGGCCCGGCCCAGGAGCGGCTCCAGGGTGCGGTGCGCCTCCTCCAGGGTGGCCACCCCGGTCATCCCGCCGCGATGGAAGGTCGAAGCGGCCATGATCAGCATGGCCGCATTGATCAGGCTGGCCAGCCCCATGGCCAGCACCACGTCCACGATCTCGTAGCGGAACAGGAGCCGCAGGCGCCTGGGGTCGGCGACCCGCACGCGGCCCTGGGTCAGGGAGGAGTGCAGGAAGATGGCGTGCGGCATCACCGTGGCCCCCAGGATGCCGGTGGCCAGGAGCACCGCCTCCGAGCCGGGCAGGCGGGGAACCACGGCGTGGACAAGCACCTGCCCCCAGGCCGGGCGGTCCAGCACGGTCTCCACCAGGTAGCAGACCGCGATGACCCCGACCAGCGCGGTGATGACCGCCTCCAGCGGCCGGAAGCCGTAGCGCTCCAGGGCCAGGATGAAAAAGGTGGCCACGGCGGTCAGCAGGCCGCCCACGATCAGGGGCACGCCGAACAACAGGTTGAAGGCTACCGCCGCGCCGATGAACTCGGCCAGATCGGTGGCGATGGCCACCAGCTCCATCAGAACCCACATGGCCCACACCACCGGCTGTGGGAAACTCC
>MIBK01000235.1:1884-2287 GCA_001829505.1 Spirochaetes bacterium RBG_16_67_19
GTGCTCGGCCAGGTTGCTGCCAGTGGCGATCCCCAGCTTGGCCGACAGGGTCTGCACCAGCATGGCCATCAGGTTGGAACCCACGATCACCCACAGGAGGGTGTACCCGAAACGCGCACCGGCCTGGATGTTGGTGGCGAAGTTGCCCGGGTCCATGTAGGCCACGCTGGCGATGAAGGCCGGCCCCATGAACGGCAGCAGGCGGGCGAAGAGGTTCTTGGGGTGGGACCCGTCCAGGACGCCGCGGGCGGCCCGCGAGGTACGCCCCTCCCGGCCAGGGACCTGCCGCCCTGAAGGCTCCCTCATTTGCCGACGATCCCCTTCAGCCCGCCAGCGGTCAGCGAGGCCACCCCGGTCAGAATGACCGGCACGGCCAGCCCGCCGGGGGAGGCCAGGTAGCGCG
>MIBK01000235.1:2544-4684 GCA_001829505.1 Spirochaetes bacterium RBG_16_67_19
CGATTGTCGCCCGCCCAAAGGTTGGTGAAGGCCACGATGCGGCCGCCGGCACGCACCAGCCCGATCGGGAAGCGCCGCAGGTAGTCCTCCCTATAACTGCCCAGGGAGAAGCTCTTCTCCCGGGTGTTCTTCTGCTGGAGCCATTGGTCGGAAATCTCCTTCAGCTCCGGCAGCAGGGCGGGCATCGCCTCCACGGGCGCAACCTCGAAAGACGCGCCATCGGCCTCTAGCTTGCGCACGGTGTAGCGCAGCCCCCTGCGGGCGCTGCCCTCCAGGGAGAACTCGCCGAGAGGTACACGCGCCTCTTCCCCCAGCTTCAGCAGGGTCAGGCCCAGGTCCAGGTACAGGTCCAGGTGCTCCTGGCCCACCTCGTAGAACACGGTCCAGGCGCCGTAGCGGTCCGCCTGCTCCCGGAAGGACCAGGCCAGCTCCCGCCATTCCTGTGGGCGGCCGACAGGATCGCCCATGGCCACCCAGCTGCGCCCCGTGCAGCGGTACATCAGGAAGGCCCCGCCGCCCGGGCTGAACAAGAAGCGCTTGTCGCCCAGCAGGGCCAGGTTCGCGTAGCTCTTCGACGAGGAGCGCACCAGGGGCAAGGCCCGTTCCAGCTCGGCGGTCGAGCCTGTACCGCCAGGCGGTCGTCGGTCGGGCCGCAGCAGGCTGGCCAGGGCCAGCACCAGCGCGGCCACGACCGCACCGGACAAGGCGCGCAGGGAGCGGGGAGCGCTGCCGTCGAAAGCAAAGCGCCACCACAACTCGTGGGAATACTCCACGTGCTTGTGGGCGAACAGGGTGAGCCAGAGTGTGCCCAGGATCACGAAGGCGATGGCCGCCAGCCAGCCGGCGGACAGCCGGACGGCGAACAGCGAGGACTTGCGGTAGAAATGGCGCCGGGCGGGCAGGAGCGCGGCCAGCATGACCGCCAGGATGACGGCTTCCTCGTAGTCCACGCCCTTGAGCAGGGAGAACACGATCCCCGCGGCCAGCAGGCCGGCGGTCAACAGGTAGGCGGCGTCCAGGCGCCGGAACAGCCCCCGGGCCAGGAACAGCAGGCCGACCCCGGCCACGCTGCCCAGGAGGTGGGACATCTCCAGGACCGGCAGCGGCAGGATGCGCTCCAGCCAGGCGAGGCGCGCCGGTACCGCCGCGGTGGCCCCTGAAAGCAGCAGCACCGCGCCGCCGACCAGGGTGGCCAGGGCCAGCAGCGGCGGCACCACGGCGGAGCTCCAGCGCTGCAGCGCGCGCCCGGCAGCGTGAAGCATGCTTCCTTTCCGCAGCAGCTCCTGCACGGCCAGCAGGGTCACCGCCACGCCCAATGGCAGCAGGTAATAGATCCCGCGGTAGGCCAGCAGCGAGCCAAGGACTACCGAAGCCGGAAGGCGGGGCGTCAGCAGCAGGAGGAACACGGTCTCGAAAACGCCCAGTCCCCCCGGCACCTGGCTTACCACCCCCGCGAGCAGGGCCAGGGAGTAGGCGCCAATGAAAGCCGGGAAGGAAATGCCGGCTGCGGAGGGCAGCAGGACGTACAGAGTGGCGGAAGCCAGCAGCCAGTCCAGCAGGCCCACCCCCACTTGCAGGGGCACGTATCCGGGGGTCGGAAGCCGCAATTCCACGGAGCGCACGCGCAGCGGCCGGCGCACCGTCAGGGTCAGGACCAGGTACGCGGCGAGGATCGCCAGGAAGGCAATGCCCACGGGACGCATCGAAAGCAGCGGCAGGTGCAGGGCCAGCGGCACGACCACCGGCTCCAGCGAGAACACCACCCCGCCCAGGGCCAGGAAACCCAGCCAAAGGGTCAGGGAATCGAAGGCCAGCAGCTTGCCGATCTCCACGACCGACAGTCCCCAGGCGGAGTAAAGGCGAAGCCGCATGGAGCCGCCGGTGAGCAGGCCGAAGCCCAGGTTGTTGCTGAACGTGGTGCCCATGAAGGCGGCCAGGGCGGTGCGGTGGTAGGGCAGCGGCCGCCCGACGTAGCGCGCGCCCAGGGTGTCGTAGCCGGTGGCGGCCAGGTAGCTGGCGGCCGCGAACAGCACGGCCAGCAGCACGCGCGTCGCGGGCAGGGAATGAAGCTCGGCTATAATGTCGTGCAGGCGGTAGGTGTGCAGCTCGCGGTACAGAGCCCAGCCGGCCAGGCAGAAAA
>MIBK01000235.1:4782-4918 GCA_001829505.1 Spirochaetes bacterium RBG_16_67_19
GAGAATTCTGGATTATCGGCCCGTCCGAAATCAGGTAATATGAGCCTGATGACGCGGATCCCCGAGGAGGCCTCCCGCGACCTGGAGCGGATCCTGGGCTTCTACCTGGCGAAGTGGAAAAAGAGCCGGGTGCTGC
>MIBK01000235.1:4972-20007 GCA_001829505.1 Spirochaetes bacterium RBG_16_67_19
CACCTCCAACCGCTTCGAGCCTCTGGCCACGGAGTACACCCACCTCGGGGCCCAGGCCCCGGCGCTGTTGCTGGCCCCCGAGGTCGACAAGCTGCGCGGGCTGCGCATCCTCGGCTTCCATGGCACGGAGGAGACCGACTCGTTGTGCAGGGGCGCCGATCCCGGCCTGCTGGAGTGCGTAGAGCTGGCCGGCGGGCATCATTTCACCGGCGCCTATGCGCGGATCGCGGAACGCATCCTGGCGGAGCTGTGAACCACCTGAAGCTGCTGTTCTACCTGCTGGCCCTGCTGGCGGGCGCGGCCTCCCTGGCCCAGACTTTCCTGATCTGGCAGCGCTACCGCAAGGCGGTCATCCGGCGCTACGGCCTGTTCCTGCTGTCCCTGTTCCTGCTGCTGCTGGGCTTCAGCGTCCAGCTCTACGCCCGCATCGCGGGCTGGGAGGGCCTGGCCGCGGCCGGGCACGCCGTCTGGATCCTGTTCGCCGCCGGGGGCTTGAGCTTCATCTTCTGGGCCCCGCCGTTCTACCACTCCCTGCTGGGCCTGCCCTTTGCAGGCTGGGTGCGGGCGGTCTTTTTCTGCCTGGACGCCCTGGCCGTGGCGGCGGCCCTGGCCAACCTGCTGCTGCCCGGCTGGGCCTTCACGGGGGTGGCGCTGAACCTGCTCCTGTTCGCCCTGGTTCTTTACGGCCTGGTGCTGATCGCGGTGAACCTGTCGAAGGTCGGCGAGAAGGCCCTACGCCGGGCGTTGGCCCTCTTCTTTGCGGTGAGCCTGGCTTTCTTCCCGCTGATGTACCTGGATTCGGCCATGGCCTATCTTCCGGCGCTGGCCGGGCTCGCCTTCCTGGAGGGCCTGGCCCAGCCCCTGTATTTCCTGGTGCTCAACGTGCTGACCATCCTGTTCGGGCTGCGCTACCTGAATCGCCCGGCTTACGCCGAGAAGAACCGGCTCACCGAGCATTTCCTATCGGCTTTTCAGATCACGGGCCGGGAGCAGGAGATCATCCTGCTGCTGTTGGAAGGAGCCGGCGGCAAGGAAATCGGCACCCTGCTGTTCATATCGCCCAAGACCGTGGAGAATCACATCTACAACATCTACCAGAAGCTGGGCGTGAAGAGCCGGGTGCAGCTATACCGTCTGATCCGCGCGAATGCCCTGGACTAAAACCAGAGCCGGAAACCCAGGGCCACCTGGGCCTGGAAGTTGACGGCGTCGAAATCGCCGTCCACCAGGGGCACCCAGGCCGGGGCCGCCTCCAGGAACACCTCCAGCCGCTCGTTCTTCAACACCCAGGCCTGCAGGCCGATCGGCAGCCGCAGCCCCGCCTCGTACCAGCCCGGGTCAAAGGCCCCGGCCCCGTACAGACCCAGCCCCACGTACAGCTCGAAGATGCTGACCAGGTGCTTGTGCATCAGCCAGTAGTCGACGCTCAGGGTCACCGTGGGATTGGTGAAGTCCTGCAGCGAGGCCAAGCCGATCCCGAAAAACAAGGGGATCTTGGGAATGTGCAGGGCCAGCTCGGCCCCAAGCCCTTCGAAGTCGACCGTGGTCAGCGCGGCCCCTATGGCCAGGTTGGGGGTGCCCTTCAGGGCGAAGCCGCCGACGGCCGCCGCCAGCAGGATCACCAGCGTGAGGATGATGAGTTTTTTCATTCGGAAAGAATAATTCGGTTCTCCGTGCCGGTCAACGGAAATCATGGATCATGATAGTATAGGCCGAGGAGCCAACATGCCCGTTCGAAGCGCAGCTGCCGAAAGCCGCCTCCTGCCCACGATGGTCCGGGCCGTTCGCGCCGGCGGGCTGATCGTGCGCCGGCATTTCGGCCGGAGGGTCGAGGTCCGTGAGAAAACCAGCCCGGCGGACCTGGTTTCCGGGGTGGACCTGGAAATCGAACAGCGGGTGATCCAGATGCTCAGCCGGGCCTTCCCGGGGACCCCCGTGGTCAGCGAAGAGAAGGACAACCCCGGAAGGCCGGCCGAGGCCTTCTACCTGGACCCGCTGGACGGGACCCTGAACTTCCTGCACGGCCTGGCCCCCTTCGCCGTGTCGCTGGCCTTCTGGCGCGACGGACAGCCCTTGGCCGCCGCGGTGCACGATCCACTTTCCGGGGAGCTTTTCACCGCCCTGCGCGGGGGAGGGGCGCGGCGCAACGGCCGGGCGCTGGCTGTGTCCGGCTCCGGCAGCCTCCGCCGCTCCCTGGTGGCCACCGGCTGGCCGTACGATCCCACGGGCCGGGCCCGGCTCCTCGCCGAGATGGAGCGGGTCTACCAGGGCGCGCAGGAGCTGCGCACCATCGGCTGCGCCAGCCTGGCCCTGTGCCGGGTGGCGGAAGGCGCGCTGGACGCCTACTGGGAATGGGGGCTGAGCCCCTGGGACTTGGCCGCCGGCGTGCTGGTGGTCACCGAGGCTGGCGGGCGGGTGAGCTCCCTGGACGGCGGCGGGTTCCGGCTCGAGGACGGGGAGGTGGCCGCCTCCAACGCTATCATCCACGCCGAGCTGCTGGAACGGTTGAAGGATTGAGGCTTCGCTAGCGGGCCAGCTCACCCAGCCCGCTCATCAGGTCGCGGTTGCGGCGGTACAGCTCGCGGTAGATCCTGTAGAGGCTGTCGTACATCGGGCGGAGGGAGGCCTCCGGGCGCAGAGTTTCCCGGTACCGGACCCAACGGTGAATTTCCGACAGACCCTGAAACATCCCCACGCCGACGCCGGCCAGGAAGGCGTCCCCGTAGCTGGCGCCGATCTGCTGGTCGGGGATATCCTGGGCGATCCCGGCGATGTCGCTCACCATCTGCATCCAGGCAGGGTTGCGCGTTCCGCCTCCGACCGCCAGGATGCGCCGGGCCCGGCAGCCCTGCTCTTCCAGGGCCTCCAGGTTGTGGCGGATGCTGTAGCCGACCGCCTCCAGCAGGGAACGGTACAGGTCGGCACGCGAGTGGCCCAGTCCCAGGCCGAACACCACCCCCCGGGCCTGCGGATCGTGCAGTGGCGTGCGCTCCCCGGCGAAATACGGCAGCGCCACCAGCCCGTTGGAGCCAGGAGGCGAGGAGGCGGCCAGGCCGGCCAGGGCCTGGTAGGCTTCGGCGCTGCCGGCCCGCTGGGCGGCCAGCTCTGCGGGAGCGAAGTTGTCGCGGAACCAGCGCGTGAGGCTGCCCGCGGTGGCGGTCCCCCCGGCCACCACGTAGCTGTCCTTCTCCAGAAACGGCGAAGCCCAGAACCCGGGCGCCTCACGAAGCTCGGCGGTTCGCAGGATGAAGAAGGTGCTGGACCCGTACATGAGCATCAGCTCGCCCACCTCGGTGAGGCCGGCGCTGATCGCCTCGGCCGCGGCATCGGCGGTTCCCGTGATCACCGGCGTGCCCTCGGCCAATCCGGTTTCCTTCCCCGCAGTGCCGGTCACCCGGCCGGCCGGCTCGCAGGTCCACCGCGGCCGGGGCATCATTTCCACTGGCGCGACCTGCGCCGCAAGCTCCCGCCGCCAGGTCTGCGTGGACGGGTCGAAGAAGGGGGCGAACAGGGCGGCGTCGTACACGTCGATCACGGACTGCCCGGTCAGCCGCAGCACCAGGTACCCGCAGCCGTTCAGGATCCGCCGCGTGCGCGCCCACACCTGCGGCTCGTGGCGCCGGATCCACAGCACCTTGGGGGCCGCTGACTGGGAAGACAGGGCGGCGCCGGTGCGCTCGTGAAGCTCCCGGATTTCACCCGTGGCTCTGGTGTCGATTCCGTAGAGGATGGCCGGCCGGAGGGCGACGCCCTGCTCGTCCGCGGCCACCACGGCGGGGGAAATCGTGCTGATCCCGATCCCGGCAATGCGTCGCGGGTCCAGGCCGGAGCGCTGGAGCAGCTCCCGGACCAGCGCCCGGAAGTCCCCCCACCAGAGCTTTTCCGGGTCGTGCTCCACGTGCCCCGGCCGCGGCAGGGACAGCTCGTGCTCGACGCCGGCGGAGGCGGTCACCCGGCCGCTCTCCTGGACCAGCACGCCTTTGGAGGAGTAGGTGCCGATGTCGATGCCCAGAAGACAGTCGGCGGTCACAGGCTGCCCTAAAACAGGAACCTGCCGTTCTCCAGCACGGGGGTACCGTCCACCTCTACCCTGCCCTCGGAGCGCAGGTCCTTGACGATGTCCCAGTGGATCGCCGAGGCGTTGCGCCCGCCGCACTGGGGGTAGGAGCGGCCGAAGGCGATGTGCACCGTCCCGCCGATCTTCTCGTCGATCAGGATGTCGTTGCAGAAGCGGTTCACCGCCGGATTGGTGCCGAAGGCGAACTCCCCGACGATGCCGGAACCGGCATCGGTGGCCAGCACCGCCCGCAGGAAATCCTGATTGGTAGCGGAGGCGGCTTCCACCAGGCGGCCGGCCTTCCATACAACGCGGATGTCGCGGATGAGGCGTCCACTCAGGACGCCGGGGTGCTCGAAAAAGATCTGCCCTTCCAGGCTGTCCTCCACCGGCGCGGTCATGATCTCCCCGTCCGGCATGTTGCTCCGGCCTTCCCAGGCGAACCATTTCCGGCCCCGCACCGAGAAGCTCAGGTCGGTATCCTGGCCGGTGACGCGCACGCGCCCGGTGCCATCCAAGCGCCGTGCCCACTCCCGCCAGCGGGCGGTTTCCTTGGGCCAGTCCAGCAGGCAGGAATCGAAGAACATCTCCGTGATCGTCTCTTCATCGGTCTCCGCCTGCTGGGCGAAAGCCGCGTTGGGCACCCGTACCAGGCACCAGCGGGTCTTCTGCCAACGCAGGGTGGAAACCTGGCCCATGGCCTTCTGGTTCAGGGAGAGCTTTTCCGCCGGGATGTCGTCGTGCTCGTGCAGGTTGGAGGCCCCCCGCAGGCCCAGGTAGCAGTCCGCCCACTCCATGCCGTAGGCCTCGATATCAGGGACCCGGGAGAGCTGCTCCGCGCTGCCGTGCTTCAGCAGCTGGTGCCGCAGGTCCTCCGACAGGAACTGCACCTGCGGGTAGCCCCCGGCCCGGACCACCGCCTCGAAGGCCCCGCGCACCAGGGGATAGGATTCCAGCTCGCCCATGGCGATCAGCACCTTCTCCCCCGGTTTCACCTCCAGGGAATGGTTCACCAGCAGGTCGCCGAGCTTACTCCAGCGGGGGTCCACCTCAGCGCCCCTTGCGGAAGCGCTTCACCTGGTCCATGAACTCTTTTACGCGCCCGGCGTCCACCTCGTTCCAGATGTAGCCGTCGCGCTTGAAGGTGGTACCCACCACCGCCCCGTCGGCCACCGCCAGCTGCTCCTCGATGTTGGCCAGGCGCACCCCGGTGTTGGCGAAAACGGGGGTTTGCGGCACGGCGGCCTTGACCAGCTTCAGAGCCTCCGCGGAGCTGGGCACCCCGGCGGTCAGGCCGGACACGCACAGGGCATCGGGCCGGTCGTTGAACACGGTGGAACGGGCAATGTCCGCCACGCTGCGGCTGCCCAGGTACACGGCGGCCTCCGGCACAATGTTGAACAGCAGCTTCACCTTCCCGCCGTGGACGCGGTGCTGGTGGCGGACCACCTCCCCGGCGTTGGTGTTCCACAGCCCGAAGTCGCTGGCGTATACCCCGCTGAAGATCTCGCGCACGAAAAGGGAGCCGGTGGCCACGGCCAGGTCGATGGTGGCCAGGGGATCCCACAGCACGTTCACCCCGTGGGGAACCCGGATCTCGGCCAGGATCTCTCCGATGATCCGGGCCATGGTCACGCAGGTGATGGGCTCCACCTTGGTGAGGTACGGCAGGCTGGATTCATTGGAGAACATCACCGCGTCCACCCCGCCTCCCTGCAGGGCGCGCAGGTTCTGGCGGGCCCGTTCGATCACCCAGCCCAGGCCCTTGCCGGGGTCGTAGGAGGGATCCCCGGGCAGGGCCTCCAGGTGGCACATGGCGATGATGGGCTTCTCGGTGCCGAATGCTTCCTTCAACCAGCTCATGGGCTACAGTAGTGCCGCCCATCCGCGCGCGTCAAGGCAAGCAGCCGACCCCGGGGATCGCCCGGAGCTGTCACTCGGCTCAGGAATCGGGCGTATCCGGCGCCGGTTCCGTCAGCTGCGGCCTGGGGACGTCGGCGTAGCGCGCCGACAGGATCCTGTAGGGTCGCGACTTCATGGCGATCATCGTGATCAACCCGGCGAGACCGGCCAGCATGAAGACGAGCGCAATGCCGCGGTCCGGACCGGTCCGGGACCAGCGACCGATGAGCCGCGTTCCGCTCCCGGTGCTCATGAACGGGATGACCCAGAGCTGGGCGATCGGCCCGATCAGAAAAGCCGAAATCGGCGAGGCTGCCCGCTCCACCGTCTGGGCAAAACCGAAGCCCCGCCCCTGCCTCTGGTAGGGCACCACCGCCTGGATAATCGTCTGTTCCGCCGCCTGCACTACGGGTACCAGGCCCATGTAGATGAAGAAGCCGATCACCAGCAGCACGATGGACGAACGGACGGGGAACCCCATGGCGATCGTCCACATCACGATGTTCGCCAGGAACAGCGTTCGAAGCGGGTTTCACGCCGCCCAGGAGGTTGTTGAAGGTGGCGAAGAAGATGAGCCCCATCAACCCGGGGATCAAGCGGATAGCCCGCAAGGCGCCCGGCACGTCGATCGTCTTGGGTTTCTCGTCGGCCGCCGGAACAGGCTGCGCTTCCGGGATCCTGATCGTGAGCAGGTGCAGGAGCACCACCACGGTCAGCGCGACGGAGATACCGAGCGCCCAAAGCATGCCGAGTTGTCCGATGACGAGGCCGCTGAAGATCGACGTGATCGCGAACGACACCCCGTTCGCGGTGCCGGCCATGCCGTTGGCCCGGTCATGATCCTTTTCGGGAACCAGCAGAGTGACGGTCGTCGAGAGAGCGATCATGCGCATGCTGCCGACGACGGCACTGCAAAGGATGAGCGCGACGAACACCCAGAACCTGATACCGCCTAGAACGAGGAGCTCGCGTTCCGGGGTAACGAGGTACAGGAGCGTCGCGAGAAGGTAGGCGACGAGCGACACCACGGAGGAGAAGAGCATCGCCGTTTTCTTCTTCCGACGATCGACGAATGTCCCGAAGTAGAGGCCCAAGACGGCCGATAGAAGCATGAACGAACCGCCGATGATGGAGGTGCCAGGACGGACCTGGTCTCCAGGTAGGCCCAGAAGGTCACCGCGAACCAAAGGAAGCTGTTCGTCACCCCGGCCACCAGCGAGTTGATGAGAAGCTTGTCGAATACTTTCACAACACCCTCCCCGTCAGGTGTGAGATCAATATGCAGTCGATCAGCGCGGCCGCAAATCGACACTCCGGGCCGGAAACCGTAAGACGACGATCAGAAGCGGAAACCGGGGACGGACCGGCCTGTTGAGAAGGCGACCTCAGGGCGGAGCTCTCCGCAATCCAGGCGGACCTCCTCCAGGCGGGGGCCCGCCTGGGGGCGATGCCGGGCAGTCGGGCAGCGGGACTGCTGCCGGACATCGACCGGGGCCGGATCACCGGTCTGGAACGGGCCATGCAACGGATGGAACGGAGCCTGCCCCCTCTCCAGGGGTTTGTCCTCCCCGACGGCCATCCGAGCGCCGCCTGGGCCCACATCGCCAGGACGGTGTGCCGCAGGGCCGAGCGGTGCGTCCTGAACGTCGCCGCCGGAAGCTCCGGGGGCCGGGTCCAGGAGTACTATCAGGAAGGGCTGTCCTACCTTTTCACGCTCGCCCGACTCTGCAACAGCATTCACGGGATCGGCGATGTCCCGTGGCCATAGCTAACAAAGCGCCGGCGTTCACCGCTAGGCTGCTGTCCCGCACGCCGCTCTCCGAGCTGCCAACGAGCCCCGAGAGAGCGGATACGCTTCCCGCTCACCCTCAAGTACACGCTGCTGATTATAAGCATCGTGCTTCTGGCGGGCGGCGCGCAGTACATGATCATCCGCATGGTAGGCCACCGTAATCTAATGGACCGGCTGGAGCGAGAAATCTTTCTTCTCCTCTACGCCGGATGCGTCAAGCTGGCTTGAATCCACTCAGTGCTCCACGTACTTATGAGGATCCTTTTCGAAGGCTCGCCTGCAGCCCTCGGAGCAGAAATAGTAAGTCTTGCCCATGTGCTCCGCTTTGGCGGCGGCTTTCTTCTCCTCCACCTGCATTTTGCATACTGGATCTTGTGCCACGAATCATCACCTCCCTCCTGAGTATTCCCCGACCTTAGTCATCCGCGCTTACCTTTTCCCCCCTGGGGCAACACAACAGGTAGTCCACTCCTCGATGCCTCACCACTGCATACGCCATATTGCGGTTCATCCTTCTGCCACAAGCCTGGTCCCCGGGCATAGCCTCGCTCATACCGCCCCCTTTTCTCTTGCTTCGTTCTGCAAATGATCCTGAGCCAGTAAGGCCAGGGCCAGAACCTCGCGCGGCCGTCTCTCATCGCTCATAGGACCTGCCTGCCGCTTGGCTTCAAGACGAAACTTCCTTCACTTTAAATACCGCCATCATGCCGGCTTCCATGTGCTCCGGGATGTGACAATGCAGCAGCCACCGGCCGGGATTGTCGAACTCTACCAGCAGATCGTAGTTGGAGCCCGCGGGCACCAGCACCGTGTCCTTCCACACTGGATTGGTCTCCGCCTTTCCGTCGCGAGACACCACCAGGAAGCGCTGGCCATGCAAGTGAATCGGGTGTTGCATGGGGTGCTCAGAGTTTACATCGTTGACCAAACGCAGCAGGCGCACCTGCCCTACTGCTACCTGCAGCTGAATGTCCATGTTTTCGCGGCCGCTATTACGGTCCGAGATGATCCAACGCAGGGTCTGGCTGCTGGACATGGCGTTCATCATGGCCATGTGGCCATCCTCTTCCCATTCGATAGGGGACGGCCTTTCCATCTCCATCATCATCCCACCCATGCCCATCATGGCGCCCTTGACCTTGAGGTCCAGCACGTAGTCCGGCTGGGAAGGAGCGCGAGCGACCAGGGACGCGGCCTGTCGTACGATGCCATCGTCGCCGCCCGGGCGGAAGAAGTCCCCCGTCTCCGCGGCCGCGGAGGCTTTCAGCACCCGAATCGTCCCCAGGCTCACAGTGCGTTGAGGGCTGCGGTGTTCCAGGCGGAAGGAGCCCGGGCTCTGAAACAGCACATCCACAATGGCCCGCTCCGAGGGCCCCAGCACAACCGACGAGGTGAGTACCTCCCGGGCCGCCCTGCCGCCGTCAGAGCCGATCAGCTTCAAGGAGTGCTCCTCCAGAGAAACGGCGAAGGTGCGGGTGTTGGCCGAGTTGGCAAAATAGAAGCGTACCCGCTCGCCTTGCTTGACCTCCAGGCCCCAATTGGTGAGGCCGTTGGTTAGAAAGGTCGTTCCGAACCGACCGCTCAAAGCGTGTGTCACGACTTCCCGGTAGAAAGGCGCCACGTCATTTGCAATGAGAAAGATGTCATCCAGGAACACCACTACCTCACGGTCCGTCGCAGGCCAGCCTCCCAGCTGCCCGGGCTTGGCGGAAGGCTCGACCAGGATCCCCCCGTAGAGGCCCAACTCCTGCGTCACGTCCTCCCGCAGATGCGGGTGATACCAGAACAGCCCAGCATCCGGGAAACGCAGGCGGTAGGTGTATTCATCGCCCGGCCGAACCGGGCTCTGGGTCACGCCGGGCACACCGTCGGAGCCGTTTTCCACACGCACCCCATGCCAATGCACGGAGGAGTCCAGATCCAGGCGATTGGTAAAGCGCACGGTCAGGGTGCTGCCCTGCTTCACCCGCAGCAGCGGTCCCGGGATGCTGCCGTTGTAGGCATACATGCGCAGGGTTCTTCCCGACAATTGTTTGCTCACCGGTGCAGCGGTCAGCTCGAACACCGCCTTGTCCTTCAACATGACATCGCGCGAGGGCGAGACTGCAGCCAGCCCCGCGGTGGAGCGCTCGAAACCCTCCGGAGCCATGGAGGGCGCCATCATGTGTTCCCCGTGTCCGGGCATCTGGGCCCATAGCCGCTCCGAGGCCGCCCCTATGGCAAGTGCAACCATCAAGATAGATAACGTACGCTTCATTGCTTCCTCCATACCATGTTTATGTGGCGTTCCGTTACATTACTGATTAGCTAATATAACTACTGAAAAACCCCCGCGGCTATGCGTTATGAGCGGCCCTGCGCTCTGCTTCGGTAATCGGGGTAAAGCCTGCGCATTAGAGCAAAGGGAGTACGCCGGGGGGCACGGCCAACATGCATACCCTGATCGCCTTAGGCAACGAAATGAGAGACCGGCTGATCCGGGGCAGGTTGGACGCCCTGCGTGGGACCGATCCTGGCCTCTATCCTCTTCCTGGCTGGCACCTCCGAAAAGGTGGCAAACGGAGTGGCCCTGCTGGCGCTGTACTCCCTGGGGCTGGGTACCCCGTTCCTGCTGGCCGGCGCGTTCTTCAGCTCCTTCAGCCGGCAGATGCAGCGCGTGCGGCCGCACCTGCACGGCATCAAGGTGGCCAGCGGGGTCTTCCTGGTGGCACTGGGGGTGCTGATCTTCACGGGAAGCCTGTCTCGGCTGAATATAGCCTTGTTCGGACTGGCCACCTGGCTGGAGCAGTGGGGGTCGAGAGACCCGGCTGGCCCCAAGCTCCTGTTTGGTTCGGTCTTCCTGTTCCTGGCTTTGCTGCTGGCGGTGTTCTACATCCTTCGGATAACCCGCCGAGTGCGCGCCTCCAGCACATCGCTGCGGACGCTGCTCTACCCTGGGCGCCTGGCCCTGTTTCTTGTCTTCCTGGCCGTCTCGGTTCTGTCCTATGCCAATGCAGTGGACCTTCCCAGGCTGATCACCTCCTGGCTTCGCTTCCAGGGGATTTAGGAAGTACTGGCATGTGCCTGAAAGGATCACCGATGGATGCTGGGCAGCACAGCAGGCCTTCCTGTATTTTTCCTGGCAGTAGCCCAGGGCAGGATACGTATTCTGAGCTACAGGGCCTCAGGTCTGACAAAGTGGAACGCCTCCCCCAAAGGGCAGGATGCGCTGGGAGAAAGAACTCGCCTATTTGTTTGATGCTTTGAGGGCGTTTGTCTCGCTACGCGAAAAACATGGATCGTTCACACTCCGTTCATGCAACTCAAGTAGGCTAGTTGCATGAAATTTTTGCTTAGGAGGTTCGGAATGAACGGTAAGAGGACTTTGGCGGGGAAGATGGGAACAATCCTGGTCGCCTTGGTAGTGGGGATCGCTTCCATGGCGAGCGCGAAAGGCCAAGCGGATCGGCCGCGCCCTTACGGGTTTCAAGGCATGTACGGCTCCGGCATGATGGGTGGGGGCATGATGGGCAGGGGCATGATGGGCGGAGCTCCTTGGTGGGACGGAAACGGGTTGCCGGGAAGCTCCTGGCAGCGCACAGTGGACATCAAGAAGGCCGAGCAACTCGTGACTGAATATCTCACCCGCCTGGGTGCCAAGAACTTGAAGATCGAGGAGATCATGGAGTTCGAGTACAACCTGTACGCGCTGATCGTGGAAACTGACACGGACAAGGCAGCCTTCGAGCTCTTAGTGGATCCCTTCACGGGCGCTATCCGCCCCGAGTTTGGGCCGAACATGATGTGGAACACCAAATACGGCATGATGGGCTCATGGGCTGGGGCGGCCAGCGGCAATACGATCAGTGAAGAGCAGGCGGTGAAAATCGCGGCCGATTACCTGTCGCGAGTCCGCGGGGGAGGCCCTTACGAGATCCATGGCGACGAGTTCTACGGATACTATACGTTCGACTACCAGAAGGGGGGGCAGATCCTGGGCATGCTCAGCGTCAACTCCTTCACAGGACAGGTATGGTACCACGGTTGGCATGGTGGATTCTTGGGTGAAGAAGAAATGACCATGTGACGGGAGAACGGACATGTTCGGTTGAGAGAATGGGGCGGGCAATTTGCAGCCTGGTGGCCCGGTCAGGGCCTGTGGGGAGGAGCTATGATGATAGGCATTCTGGTGTTGATCGGGGTCGGCGTATTCTTCCTCGCGAGATACCTTCCGAAGCGGGAAGGCGACGGGAATGACTCGCTGGGGATCCTGAAGCGCCGGTATGCGCGAGGAGAGATCGGACGAGACGATTTCGAAGCAATGCGCAAGACCCTCGACGAACGTTCGTGAGCCGCGCTGCCGGCGACCGTGATTCATCGGAGGCCTCCCCATGGCGGGAGGCCTTCCCTTTTCACGAGAAACATTCCACGGTAATGTTGGAGGCAGGGTACGATCCAACTACCATGCACCAGAAAATCCTTATCGCGGATGATGAGGCCGGTATCCGACGCTTGCTGCGTGGTTACCTCGAGAAGGCTGGTTTCAGGGTGACCGAGGCACGAAACGGAAAAGAGAGCCTGGAGCGCTGCCGGGCTGAAAAACCAGACCTGTTGATCCTTGACCTGATGATGCCCGAAATGGATGGATTGGATGTATTCCGGGCGGTACGACAGGAGTCACAGGTGCCGATCATCATGCTCTCTGCCCGCGCGGAGGAGACGGACCGATTGGTAGGCCTGGAGCTGGGGGCGGACGATTATGTAGTCAAGCCGTTCAGCCCCCGAGAGGTTGTGGCCCGCGTACGGGCCGTTCTGCGTCGTAGCACGCAGGCGGATAGGCCGGTTCGCGCCTTGCTCCAGGCCGGCCCCATCCGGCTGGACATGGCCAAGAGGACAGTAACGGTGGACGGCGAGGCCAAGGCGCTTACCACAGCCCAGTTCGACATCCTGGCTGCCCTGATGCTTGAGCCGGGGCGGGTGTTCACCCGCTTGCAGTTGCTGGAACGGATCCAGGGATCGGCTTTCGAGGGATATGAACGGACGATCGACGTTCACATCAAGAACATCCGTCGAGTCCTTGGCGATTCAAGCGTCAAGCCGCGACTCATCGGCACGGTGCGGGGTGTCGGCTACCGGCTGCTCGAGGGATAGCGGCCGTGAGGCTCAAGGCCAAGCTCTACAGTATCCTCGCTGCGGTGATTGCCGGCAGTGCCATCGTGAGCCTGGTAGCGATTTGGATATCGGCGGAACGCCAGGTTCGGCGCTTCATCTACTCGGGTGACATTTCCCAGGCCACCGCTGTCGCTGAAATCCTCTCGGATTGGTATCGGGAGCGGAACTCCTGGAGCCGGGTGGAGGTCGAGCTGGAGCGCCTTAATTCAGGGTATTGGCCAATGATGCAGGGACACATGGGGCCGAGGTGGGAGCCCCGCATCCTGCTGGCGGGTCCTGACGGACGGGTGCTCGCCGATACGGCAGAACGGAGCGTCGGCGAGACCCATCCGCTGGCGCATGTGCGGCGAGGGGCGGTCGTTAGTGAAAGCGGCCAGCCGGTCGGCTACGTTTTGGTCGACACAATGATAGAACCCGCCCTCAATCCCGTGGACCTTCGCTTCCTGCGCTCGGTGATCGTTTCCGTGGTGGCCTCCAACTTGCTGGCAGCCGGGCTGGCCTTTGCTGCCGGGGGACTTTTTCTCTCGCGGATAGTAGCCCGTGTGGACATTCTTGCCGGAGCCGCAGCTTCCGTTGCGGCCGGGGATTTCGCGATTCGGATCCCACCTCGCGGTGCCGATGAGATCGCCGCTCTCGGTGGGTCCTTCAACACGATGGCTGCCGCGCTGAAGCGATTGGAGGAGGCACGCCGACAGATTATTGCCGATGCAGCGCACGAGCTGCGCACTCCCATCACCCTGATTCGCGGAGCCGTGGAGGCAATGCTGGATGGGATCTATCCGCTGGACCGAGAAGGACTGGAAGGTATCCAGGAGGAGACCATTCAACTCACCCGCCTGGTTGAGGACCTGCAAGAGCTGGCTCTTATCGAAAGCGGCCGCCTGGTCCTAGAGCGAACGCCGCTGCAGGTGGAAGAGCTGGCCCGTTCCGTGATCGATTCTTTCCAGCCGCAAGCCCGGCAGGCGGATGTGGAGCTCACCCTCCAAGAAGATGCTGGAATTCCGCCCATCCAAGCGGATGCGAAGCGAATTCGACAGGTACTGTCGAATTTGCTCTCCAACGCCGTGCGGCACACGCCCGCCGGGGGACGGATACTGGCTTCGGTCCGGTTCGAGCCGCTGGAAGGCCGGCTGGTGGTGAGCGTGGAGGACTCGGGAACAGGAATACCGCCCGAGGAGCGGGAACGGATTTTTGAAAGATTCTATCGTATTGATCGCTCGCGGGAGCGTTCGCGAGGAGGAAGAGGTCTTGGGCTCTCGATTGTCCGAGAGATCGTCCGAGCGCACGGGGGCCTGATTTCGGCAGGTGAATCGCCCCTCGGAGGTGCATCCTTCAACATCTACCTCCCACGGGGCAGCACGCCGAAAGCGGAATAACTTCCAAGTAGCACCAAAGCTCGCAGGTGTCTTCCTCTCCGTTTTGAGTCACCTATTATGAGCAGTGAAATCCACCCTATATCGCTGAAGGACCGCCACCTGCAGTTTTGCCGAAGCGCGAATTCCGGACCCTCGAAGAAAATGCCAGATTGTGCTCTTCTGACGCTTGACCCCGTACCATGGCACAGGGTTTATCTTTTCCCGGGAGGACGAGATGAGCGATCTGACAAGCGGGCAACTGGCGGAAGGTGCCGGAGTAGGCATTGAAACGATCCGCTACTACGAACGGAAGGGGCTCTTGCCTCCACCCGCCCGAAGCCGCTCGGGGTACCGCCGCTTTCCGGCCGAGTCGGTGGATCGACTCAGGTCCATTCGCCAGGCGCAACATCTTGGATTCTCTCTGAAAGAGATCCAGTAGCTGCTGTCCCTTCGGATCGATCCAAAGGCGAGTTGTTCAGAGGTCCGCCAGCGGGCGCAAGCGAAGATCGATGAGATCGAGCAACGGCTTCGAGGCTTGCAAAGGATCAGGGAGGTTCTCTGGAGGCTGATCGAGGCCTGTGGGGGTCGAGGACCGACCGCTGCCTGTCCGATTCTGGAGGCCCTGGAGGCGTCGGAAAACGACGATCGGGTGGACAAGAGAAAAAAGAAATCCAGGAAGGTTCGAAAGATGAACCGTAAACGCAAGGTTGAGGTATTCACTGCCGGATGCCCGGCTTGTGAAAAGACTGTCGGGCTGGTCCAGCGTCTGGCCTGTCCT
>MIBK01000236.1:0-1304 GCA_001829505.1 Spirochaetes bacterium RBG_16_67_19
TCTGGCAGTCTTTCATCCCGGAAATCCCCAACGACATCCGGGACTGCTGGGAGATGGACCGCCAGAAAAACGGCTGGTTCTTCGACCCCAACCAGTGGCCCGACCGCCACAAGGCGCTGGACGACTGGGGCTGCGGCTGGGTGGCCTCCGAGATCGAAAACATGGGGCAGGTCACGATGCACCCCCTGGAGGACTGGTCCAAGCTGAAAAGCTACCGGCCGCCCAACCCGCGAGACCCGTACTACTTCGAAAGGCTGGAGCGGGAAATGGCGACGCCGGCGACCGCTATGTCGTGGTGACCAGCCACTTCAACCTGTTCGAGCGCCTCGACATGCTGCACGGCTTCCGCAATACCCTGGAGGATCTGTACCTGGAGCCGGAGAAGTGCGAGAAAGTCCTCGACCTGATCTTGGCTTGGAAGCTGGAGCACTGGGACGAACTGGAGCGGCGCTTCGGCTCCCGGGTGCACGGCCTGTTCTGTACCGACGACTGGGGCAGCCAGGAAGCGACCTTCATCAGCGGCCCGATGTTCCAGGCCTTCTTTCTGCCCCGGTATCGAAAGCTGGTGGACGCGGTGCACGCCAAGGGCTGGCACTTCATGCTGCACAGCTGCGGCAAGATCAACGAGTTCGTTCCCTACTTCCTCCAGGCCGGCGTCGACGTGGTGAACATGGGGCAGCCGCAGACCTACGGCATCCGCGAGCTGGGCGGCCGCTTCGCGGGGAAGATCTGCTTCCTGTGCACCGCCGACATCCAGAAGACGCTCCCCGGGGGGGATCTGGAGAAGATCCGCGCCGAGGTGCGGGAGCTGGTGACCAGCTGGTCCACCGCCGACGGCGGATTCATCGTGTTCAACTACGGCATGGGCGGCGCGATCGGCGTCTCGGAGGCCAGCACTCGGGAGATGTTCCTGGAGTTCGGCCGGCAGATGAGCTTCTGGGGAGCCTGAACCGGGACCCGGTTTGCGGCTCAGGCCTCCGGCGCGCTATACTGGAGCCCATGTGTGCAATTCCGCGGCCGGCCTGGCCGCCCGCAGCCTTCCTGCTGCCGCTGCTGGCGATCCTGCTGCCGGCCGCCCCGGCCCGCGCGCAGGATCCCACCGCCGTCCGGCGGGAAGCCATGGTGCGCGAGCAGATCCAGGAGCGGGGCGTCAGCGACCCGCGCGTCCTGCAGGCCATGCGCACCGTCCCCCGCCACCATTTCGTCCCGCAGGAGCTGGCCCGGGCCGCCTACGAGGACACGCCCCTGCCCATCGGCGAGGGTCAGACCATCTCCCAGCCCTACATCGTGGCCCTGATGAGCGA
>MIBK01000236.1:1322-1650 GCA_001829505.1 Spirochaetes bacterium RBG_16_67_19
TGAACAGCGCGTGCTGGAGGTCGGCACCGGCTCCGGCTACCAGGCCGCCGTGCTCTCGGAGCTGGTCAGCGAAGTGTTCAGCATCGAGATCAAGGAGCCCCTGCACCGCCAGGCCTCCGAATCACTCGCCCGCCTGGGTTACGCCAACGTGCGCACGCGTCTGGCCGACGGGTATTTCGGCTGGCCGGGCGAGCCGCCCTTCGACGGCATCATCGTCACCGCGGCGGTGGACCACGTGCCCCCGCCCCTGCTGGCCCAGCTCAAGGAAGGAGGCCGCCTGGTCCTGCCCCTGGGCAACCCCTACAGCGTGCAGAGCCTGGTGGTGGTG
>MIBK01000236.1:1789-1962 GCA_001829505.1 Spirochaetes bacterium RBG_16_67_19
CTGGCTTACGAGGTGCTGCTGCCCCGTATCTTCGCTTTCACCCAGTGGCACCACCTGGCCTTCCTGGTCATCAGCGTGGCCGTGTTCGGCTTCGGGGCGGGCGGGGCCATGGTCAGCCTGGGGGAAGCCCGTCGCGGCGCATCGGTCTCCCGGCTCGCGGACCCCGCCCGGGC
>MIBK01000236.1:2096-4122 GCA_001829505.1 Spirochaetes bacterium RBG_16_67_19
GGCTGCTGCTGCTCCTGCCTTTCCTGCTGGCCGGGGCCGTGCAGGCCCTGGCCTTCGCCGCGCTGCCCGGGCGCTCCGGCTGGCTTTACGCCGCAGGGATGGCCGGAGGGGCCTGCGGAGCGCTGTTGCCCCCGGTCCTGCTGGGCCGGGTGCAGGAAGTGCCCCTGGCCCTGTGCTGCCTGGTCCTGCC
The DNA here is from genome assembly GCA_001829505.1 of Spirochaetes bacterium RBG_16_67_19. Lineage (GTDB taxonomy): Bacteria > Spirochaetota > Spirochaetia > SZUA-6 > DRHE01 > MIBK01. Next base: position 2,287 of record MIBK01000236.1, read on the forward strand.
CGCGCTGCCCTGGGTCCTGCTTCCGCTGCAGCCCGCGGTGCCCAGGCGCTCCGCCTGGCTGCTGGCCTGCGCCGCGCTGGTCGCGGCGGCGGCGCCCCTGTGGTGGCCCCCGGCCGCCGGGCGGTGGTGGCCGGCCGCGGCGCGCCTGCGGCCTTCGCCGTACAAGCTGCTGGCCCAGGCGGGGCAGTTCGCGGGCACCCGGCACCTGGGCACCGAAAACGGGCCGGCCGGCAGGGTGGACTGGCTGGACAGCCCGGCCCTGCGCTTCGTCCCGGGCCTGAGCCTGGCCTATCCCGGCGGCCTGCCCCAGCCCCTGCAGGCGGTGGTCGACGGCGACGCCCTGCTGCAGCTGTTCCCGCTGCGGGAGCCTTCCGGGCTGGCCTTCTGCGGCTACACCACCGCCTATGCCGCTTACGCACTGCGGGATAACTGGGCCGGGGCCCGGGCGCTCCTGCTGCTGGAATCCGGAGGCCTGACCTTGCCCTGCGCGGTCTTGGCCGGGGCAGGCTCTATCACCGTCGTGCTGCGCCAGCCGGCGGTGGCCAGGCGCCTGCGGGACCTGGCGCCCGGGCTGCGCGTGCTCACTGGCAATCCTCGCGCGGTCCTGGCCGGCTCGCGCGAGAGCTTCGAGCTGGTGCAGCTGGAGAGCTGGGGCTCCTCCGCCCCGGGGGCCGCCAGCCTGGAGCAGGACCACCTGCTCACCATCGAAGCTCTGGTCGCCTGCCTCCGTCGCCTGGGGCCCGACGGCCTGTTCTCGGTTTCCCGCCGCATCCAGCTGCCTCCGTCGGACAGCCTGCGCCTGCTGGGCGCGAGCTTTGAGGCCTTGCGCAGGTTGGGGGCGCGGGAACCGGGCAGGAATATCGCCATGCTGCGCAGCTGGGATACCTACACCCTGATCGCAGGCCGGCAGCCCTTCGGCCCGGATGAGCTGGACCGCCTGGCCCGTTTCTGCGAGGAAAGGAGTTTCGACCTGCTCTTCCTGGAGGGGCTCCGGGAGGAGGATGCCAATCGCTTCGTCCACTACGAGCGGCCGTACCACTACCTGGAGCTGCGGCGCCTGGGCAGCGCGCTGGCGGCCGGCCAGGCGGGCGCAGCGGGCGTAGCGGGCGCGGCGGCAGGCTACTACCGCGGCTACCTCCTGGACGTGCGCCCGGCCACCGACGAAAAGCCCTTCCCGAACCGCTTCCTGAAGCCCGGGCGCGCGGGACAGTTGTACCGGACCACCGGCAGCCGGCCCTTTTCCCTCCTGCTGTCCGGGGAGGCGGTGCTGCTGGCCACCCTGGCCCTTTCCCTGGCCATCGGCCTGCCGCTGCTGCTGGCAGGCAGCCGGCGGGCGCCTCCCGGGCTGGGATACTTCCTGGCCTGCGGCGCCGGGTACATGTGGGTGGAGATGGGGGCGATCCAGGACCTCACCTTCCTGTTCGCCGAGCCGGCCACGGCCGTGGCCGTGGCGCTGGCCTCGCTGCTGGTCTTTTCAGGCGCGGGGGCGGCCGCTTCAGCGCGCTGGCGGGAGCGCGGCCAGCGGCGGGCGCTGGCGGCCCTGCTCGGGGTCCTGGGCGCTCTGCTGGCTCTGCGCCGGCCGGCGCTGGACACCGCGCTGGCGCAGGGCCCCGCCTGGCGCCTGGCTGCCGCTGCGCTGGCGTTGGGTCCGGCGGGTTTCCTGATGGGGGTCCCGCTGCCGGTGGGCCTGCGCCGGCTGGATGGCGCCGGCCGGTGGCGCGCCCAGGCCTGGGCAGCCAACGGCATCGCCGGGGTCCTGGCTTCCGTGTTGAGCCTGCCGCTGGCCATGGCCGCCGGGACCCGCTGGGTGTACGCGGCGGGGGCCGCGGCGTACCT
>MIBK01000236.1:4136-5231 GCA_001829505.1 Spirochaetes bacterium RBG_16_67_19
CCGCGCTGCCGGCCACCGGCCGCCGCGGCCTCAGGCCTCCAGCTGCCCGTCCCGCATCAGGGTGACGGAATCCCCGCCGGCGAAGGTGAGCCGGATGGTGGGCCGCCGGACCAGGCAGTCCAGGTGCAGCAGGGTGGGGGCGTCCTCGTCGTAGTTGCGGCCGAGGGCCAGGTGGCAGGTGCCGTAGACCTTCTCGTCATTGAGCATATTGCCCAGGATGCGCGTCGAGCGGTTCAGGCCGATGCCCAGCTCGCCCAGGTTGCGCGTGTTGCGGGCGTAGGTCCGGCCGCGGCCGGAGGAGAGCCTCCCTTCCCGCTCCAGGGCCAGGGCCTGTTCGGCCGCCTCCCGGAGGCTGGCCTCCAGCAGGTCCGCCTCCGGGCCGCCCCGGATTTCCCTCGCCAACCCGTCCCGCACCTCCACCAGGACCGGCCGCCCGGGCGTCAGCACCCGGTCCGGGAGGGCCAGGCTGCCGTCGAAGCCGATCCTGCCATGGGCCGAGCCCAGCTGCGGGGAGATGTACACCTCCCCTGCGGGCAGGTTCCCGCCGCTGCCAGGACAGCGGAAGTCCCCGTCGTCCGCCGAGCTCATCCGCCCCTCCAGCCCCAGCTCCAGCTCCGTGCCTCCGGGGGCGGTGATCCGCACCCGCACAGCGCGGTCCAGCAGCGGCCCGACCCGCGCGCAGTCCGCACCCAAGCGGGTATAGTCGATAGGCACTGCGGCAGCGAAGATGCGCCGGTTCACCTCCGGCGACCAGAAGGCCCGCACGGCCTTCTCCCCGTACAGCAGGGCGTGAAACAGGCTGTCGTAGCTGGTTCCGCCGGCGGTGTACGGAGCGGCCACCCCTCGGGCGTCCTGTCCCAGCTTGAGGCGGCTCACGGAGATGAACACTGGCGGCCGACTCGCCAGCGCGGCGTACACCGCCTCGTCGGCGAACTGGAGCTGGGAGCACACGGGCTGGTAGAGCAGGGTCGGGCGGCCCTCCGCTTCCAGCACGGCGTCGTACAAGGCCCGGGAGATGCGGGAGGTGTCCGGCACCGGGTTGGTGACGATGAGCACCCGCTCCCCGGGCTGCACGCCCAGGCACCCGGCCACCGC
>MIBK01000236.1:5269-7674 GCA_001829505.1 Spirochaetes bacterium RBG_16_67_19
AGTGAAGGGGGTCTCCGTCGCCGAAGGCGCCGGAGCGCAGCTTGGGGGCCACGCTAGAGCTTCAGCAAAGTGATCAGCCCCGTGGACAGCCAGGGCACGTAGGTGATCAGCAGCACCACGGCCAGCAGCGCCAGGAAAAAGGGCAGCACGTCCTTCACGATCTTCGCCACCGGCTTGTTGAAGAGGTAGGCCGAAAGGAAAAGGTTCAGGCCCACCGGAGGGGTCAGGTAGCCCAGGCCCAGGTTGGCCAGGAAAATGACCCCCAGGTGCACTGGGTGGATGCCGAAGGCCGCGCCTACCGGCAGGATCAGCGGCACGACCACCAGGATGGCCGAGAAGATATCCATCAAGCAGCCCACGATCAGCAGCACCACGTTCAGGGCCAGCAGGAACACGAACTTGGAGCTCACGTTGGCCTTGACCCAGGCGCTCAGGGCCATGGGCACCTCGGCGTCCACGATGTAGTAGGACAGGCCCTTGGCCGCGGCCAGGATGACCAGCACCCCGCCGATGATCGGCACGCACTTCAGCACGATGCGGCGCAGCGCGGCGAAGTCCAGGTCCCGGTGGATGCCCGCCTCCACGATCAGCGAGTACAGCACGGCGATCGCCCCGGTCTCCACCAGGGTGGTCAGGCCCACGAAGTACATGACCAGGATCACCAGGGGCAGCAGGATCTCCCAGAAGGACTCCCGCACCGCTCCCCAGGCCTCGGCCAGGCGGAAGGGCACGCGCTGCACCCCGCCGCGCAGGGCGGTGGCCACCCCGAAGGCGCACAGGCACAGCACCATCAGCAGTCCGGGCAGGATGCCCCCGGCGAACATGTGCTTGATGTTGATCTGGGCGGTGACCCCGTAGATGATGATCGGCAGGCTGGGCGGGATGAGCAGGCCGATGGAGCCCGAGGAGGTCACCAGCCCCTCGCTGAAGCCCTGCCGGTAGCCGCCGCTCAGCAGCGCGAAGGCCAGCAGGGAGCCCAGGGCCAGGATCGTCACCCCGGTGGCGCCGGTGAAGGTGGTGAAAAAGGTCGAGACCAGCACCGCCATGATGACCAGGCCTCCCGGAAGCCAGCCCACGAAGGCCTTGAACAGGCGCACCAGCCGCTTGCCCGCCTGGCTCTCCGAGAGGATGAAGCCGGCGAAGGTGAACAGGGGGATGGCCGGCAGGCTGTAGCCGGTGAGCATGCCGTACGCCTCGCTGGGAATCACTTCCAGGGCGCCGCCGGAGCGCACGAACAGCAGGTAGGCCACCCCGCCCAGGCCGATGAAGATCGGGGTGCCGAAGAGCACCGAGACGCTCAATAGCAATATCGCCGGCACGGCCAGGCGGGCCGAGCCTGCGGCCAGGGAGTCCGCCAGGCGGAACAGGGGGTCCGGCAGCCCCGGAAACAGCGCGGACAGGACGTTCAACACCGAGCTGAAGGCCAGGATGGTGCCCGCGGCCAGCCCGATCACGGCCACCAGGGCCTTGCCCCAGCCCCGGAGCGCCGGGGCCCGGGCCGCGAAGCGCGCGGTCATCAGGGCGAAGCCCAGTGGCAGCACGGCGGCGGCCAGTTGCACGGGCACGAAGCCGATGCGCTTGGACGGATCGAAGCCGATCAGCACCAGCGACAGCGAGCTCCAGGTCATGGCCGCGGCGATGGCCGTGGAGATCAGGGAGGTGAGCCCGGCGATCCAGTCGCGCAGCGGCCGGCGGATCAGGTCCGCGCCGGCCGAGAGGGTGATGTGCTTGTTTTCCCGCGAGGTGATGGCCCCGCCCAGGCAGGTCAGCCAGAGGACCAGGTGGTGGGTCAGGTCCGAGGAGCTGGCCAGGCCCGTGCGGAAAATCCAGCGGGCGAAGATCTCGATGGTGGGCAGGACGGCGATGCCCAGCAGCACGGCTCCGCTGGCCCCGTTCTCCAGGTGCCAGAGCCAGCCGTGCCGGGCTTCCGCGTTGCCCGGCTCAGCCGCCATGGCTCTTGCGGTACTCCTCCAGGTAGCCCCTGGCTTCCCGGTAGATGTCGCTGGAGATCGGGTTGTCCAGCAGGATCTTCAGCGCCCTTTCCACCAGACTCTCCCACTGCTTCATCTGCTCCGCGGTGATCTTGTGCACCACCAGGCCGTTCTGCTTCATGATCTGCATGGCCTGGGCTTCCACCTTTTCCACCTCGGAGGACAGGCCGTCGAGGGCGGCCTCCGCGGCGCGGGCCAGCTCGGGGCGCAGCTCCGCCGGGATGCGCTTCCAGGCGGCGCTGGAAATAACCAGGCCTCCGGTGAACGGCGACCAGTTGAAGTCGCTCATGTTGGGGGCCAGGGCGAACCACTGCAAAGCCGCGGCGGAGAGCGGGGAGGCGGTGAACACCTCCACCATGCCGCTCTGCAGCCCGGCGAAGGCGTCGTTGGCGGGCAGGGGCACGATATGGAAGC
>MIBK01000236.1:7697-8869 GCA_001829505.1 Spirochaetes bacterium RBG_16_67_19
ACTTCCGGGCTGCCCTCCATGACGAAGAACTTCAGTTTCTCCATGTCCGCCGGGACCAGCACCTTGCTCTTGGCGAAGAAGTGCAGCCAGCCGGAGCGGTTGAAGGCCAGGAAGGTGAAGCCCTTCTCCTCGGCCAGCTTTTCCAGCCGCGGGCGCAGGCGGCCGAACAGGTATTCCAGCTCCTGGTCGTTGCGGGCCATGAAAGGCAGCTGGTACACCAGGAAATCCGGGTGGATCTTGCCCAGCCCGGAGCCGGAGACGGCGGCGGCCTGCAGCTGGCCGATGCGCATCTTGCGCAGCATGTCCGGCTCGTCCCCGGCAATCCCCCCGCTGTAGACCTTGACCGTCACCCGGCCCTTGGAGATGGTCTGCCAGTCCAGGGCCATTTTGAGCAGGGCCTTGTCCCACGGGGAGTCGGCCGGGGCCAGGCTGCCCAGCTTGATCACGGTCTGCGCCGAGAGACTGCCGGCCTGCAGCAGGGCGAGGGTCAGGGCGAGGGCCAGGCGTTTCATGGGGCCTCCTCCAGCAGGAAGTAATCTTCGATGTGTGCCAACAGCCAGCGGGCCTTGCGCTGGGAGAGCAGGTTGACCAGGCGGTTTTCGGGGCTCGAATCCAGATCGATGGCCAGGGCCTGGCCCAGAAGGTCCCGGAATTCGCTGGAGTTTTGCGTGGGGATCGAGACGCTGGTGGCCAGGGCCACGTACGGTCCGGCGGTGAGCCCTCCGGCCAGCTCCACCGCCCGGCTGAAGTGGAGGCGGGCCTTCTCCCGGCTGCCGCCCAGCGAAACGGGCAGCGAGCCGTAGACGGAGATGTAGAACTCGTGGATGGCCCCCTTGCCGTAGCCCTCCTCCAGCTGGAAGGCCCGGGCCATCAGGGCCAGGGGGCGGGAGAGGGTGAGCAGCATCTCCATGTCGAAGGGCTCGGCGGAGAAGGCGCCCATCCAGGAGGCGGCGGTCCAGTACAGGTAGGGCACGTCCTCCGCGCCGGTCTTCTCCAGGGCCGCGGGGTCCCCCGCCTCCAGTCTGGCCTGCAGCCCCGGGTGGCGCAGTTCCAGGGCCTTCAGGCAATAGTCGCGCCCGCGCAGGTACAGGCGCTTGGCCCGGACCAGGGCCTCCTGGCGCTGCGGGTACTCGGTTTCCGGCAGCATTCCCGCCGGGGTCTGCACGAAGGCG
>MIBK01000237.1:0-1320 GCA_001829505.1 Spirochaetes bacterium RBG_16_67_19
ATGAGGATGTGCCCGGGAACGGTGATGAAAGCGGTTTCCACACCCACCGCTTCGAACAGCGCTGCGTAGAGGATCGACAGATCGTCGCAGTCCCCTGAGCGGTACTCCAGGGTCTGCCGGGGGAACTGGAGGAAGTCGATGTCCGCCTTGCCCTTGGCTCCGGAGAAGATGCCGGTGGGATCCCGGACGTAGTTGATCCCCTGGAGGCCCACTGCCTCGTGGATTCCGGCCGCGATCTGCAGCTTCTCGCTGAGGGCTGGGTTCTTCGCGGCGGCGAGGTCCCCGGCCAGGCTCTTGGCCAGGCTGAGGATGGCCGGGTCCTTGGCGGTGATGAAGGCCGCGGCACGCCGGTCGTCCGCCCAGGTCATGGCATTGCGGTCGAAGACCCGCAGCGCCACCGTCTGGGTCAACCGGGCGGGCCTGCCGCCCTGCCGGTACTCAACGAGCAGCTCTCCGGAAATTTTCGTCGCTTCCGTTATGGAGAGGATATTCTCGTTGAACAGCGCGACCAGGTCGAGCTTCACCGCCTGGCCCGCCGCCAGGGAGGAAACCGTCGGCAGGCTGGCCGGATGGTCCATGAACTGCTTCACGGAGAAGGAGACCGTCACGTCCGTCCAGGCGTTCCGGCCTTTGTTGGAGACCGTCACCGTCCCGAAGGGGTGGTCCGCGTAGAACTTATAGAACACGGGGAAGACCCCATCGGAAACGAACTCGAGGACCTCTCCCCCCGCGGCCTGACCCACTAGCGGGGCGGGCCGGACCGGCGCTTCCTGCCCCGGTGACGCCGGGCTCTGGGCCGCGCCACCTCCCAGGCGCCACGAAGCGGAGAGCATCGGCCGCAGGAACAGGTACATGCCGAAGTCGTACGCCGCTTGCAGGCCCAGCCCCAGCGAAAAGCGCTCCCCCAACAGGAAGTCCGTGCCCACGCCCAGCGATAACCCCGGCGAGAACCCGCTCTCGCTCGGACCGCCTCCGCCCAGCAGGTAGTAGCCCCCGCGCGCCAACAGCTCGCCGGTCAGCTCGATCCGCTCGGCCACCGGGAAGCGCAGGGCCAGCCCCGCCTGGACCTCGAGGGCCGAGAGGCTGCTGGCGCTGGCGGCCAGCCCCGAGTACACGTACCCCACGCCCAGCTCCGGCCGCAGCCAGGACCGCCCGAACACCGGCCGCGGAAGCACCGCCGAAACCTGCCCGCCCAGGGACAACGGCGAGAAAACGCCCGCCTCCGCCGTCAGCGGCAGCGAGTACAGCGGGGATACGCTCAGCAGCCATCCGCCGCCCGCCGCCCCCCCCGAGCCGCCTGTGAGCGGCGTCAACTTTGCC
>MIBK01000237.1:1401-3662 GCA_001829505.1 Spirochaetes bacterium RBG_16_67_19
GTACATGCCGAAGTCGTAGGCCGCCTGCAGGCCCAGCCCCAGGGAGAAGCGATCCCCCAACAGGAAGTTCGTACCCGCCCCCAGGGATACCCCCGGCGAGAACCCGCTCTCACTCGGACCGCCTCCGCCCAGCAGGTAGTAGCCCGCGCGCGCCAGCATCGCGCCGGTCAGCTCGATGCGCTCCGCCACCGGGAAGCGCATGGCCAGCCCCGCCTGCGCCTCGATGGCTGACAGGCTGCTGGCGCTGGCGGCCAGACCCGAGTACACGTACCCCACGCTCAGCTCCGGCCGCAGCCAGGACTGTCCGAACACCGGCCGCGGAAGCACGGCGGAAACCTGGCCCCCCAGGGACAGCGGCGAGAACACGCCCGCCTCCGCCGTCAGCGGCAACGAGTACAACGGGGATACGCTCAGGATCAGGTTTTCCGCCTGGAGGGGAGCGGCAGCTGCGCAAAGCAGCGCCAGGAAGATCGACAGAGTCCCGCGACGGGAGTTGGCCCGAGGGCGAAGGGCAGTCCTCATCTTCGGCCTCCTAACCTGACTGCAATTATATCCTATTTGCCTGCCGGCTACCAGCCGATGTCGAATTCCGTGTACGCTCCGCGGTAGGGCTCCAGGCGGCTGTCCAGGGAACGCACGTGCGCGCCCGGCGGCCCATGGGCCAGCCAGGCCTGGAGGCGCGCCAGGCGGCTCTCCTCCCCCTCGGCCACCACCTCGACGCGGCCGTCGGCCAGGTTACGCACCGTGCCCTTCAGGCCCAGGGCTCGGGCCTGGCGCACCGTGGCCCAGCGGAAGCCCACGCCCTGAACCATCCCGTCCACGACCGCGACCAGGGTCTTATTGGCCAACCCCATTGCCCCGGAGGGCCTCGGCGATCATCCGCTCCAGCTCCGAGTAGTCGAATGGTTTGTACAGCACGGGAAAGGGTATGGGGAACTCCGGCTTCAGGAAGCCGCTGGTGATGATCACTCTTTTATCTCGGCAGTATTCCTTCAGAAACCGGATCCAGTAGTCCCCGCCCAGGGTGTCCATGCGGTAGTCGGAAACAATCAGGGCCACGTCGTTGTCCAGCAGCTGCTTTATCGCCCCGACGCCGTCGGAGGCCACGATTACGTTGTAGCCCTTGTTCTTGAGGTAGTCCCGGAGCGTCAGCCGGATGGAGTCTTCGTCCTCGACGATTAGGACGCAGGACTGTGCTGAACTGTTCATACACCCCCCGATACTGCTACATTACCGGAGGGACGCCGAGTGAGTCAATGAGTTTTCCGGAAGCGCTCCAGGACTACCGCTATCTGAAAAACCGGGGTTATCCCGACAAGGCCGCGCTCAAGCTTGTGGGCGACCGCTGGCGCCTCACGGCCATGGCCCGCAACTGCCTTTTCCGCGCGGTGTTCGCCGAGGCGGACTGCCGCGCGCGCCGTGCCAAGCTCGTGACGCCGCAGGCCGCCGGGGGGCGGCCGCTCGGGGTGGACTGGTACAACGTCCTGATCACGGTGGAAAGCTACCTGAAGGGCTATCCGGTCTTCCTGGCTGACGACGGCCTGATGCGCGACTCCTCGGGGGTGCACGGCAGCTACCGCCCCGGCAGGATCACCGAGGCGGCCCTGGGCAAGATCCTGGAATCCCTGGAGCAGCTTTCCCCCTCGCGCCTGGAGCTGTTCCTGGACGCCCCCATCTCCTTTTCCGGGGCGATGGCCGAGGAGCTGCGCCGGCGCGCTCCCGCCGCCATCCCCTGCGAGGTGAGCGTCTCGCCCTCCGCGGACTATCCCCTGAAGAGCTTCCCCGGCCTGGTGGCCACCTCCGACTCCAGCATCATCGACCGGGCGGCGATCCGGGAGGTGCTGGACCTGGCCCTCTTTGTGCTGGAGCGCGGCTACGGCGCCCGGGTCGCCCCGGTCGGGCAGCTGCTCATTCCCCCGGCTCCCCCAGCAGTTCCCGGATGAGGCTCCGGCGGAAACCCCGCCGGACCAGCGTCCCGCGCAGGCGTTCCGGGGTCATGTCCGAGCGGCGCCGCAGCTTCTCCACCAGGGCCGCGGCTCCCGCCCGCTCGGCCTCCTCGGTAAGCTCGCCGCGCAAGGCCTGCTCGGCCAGCTCCCGGCCCACGCCCCGCCGCTGCAGGCCGGCCAGCAGCGGTCCCGAGCCCTCCGGGTGCCGCGCCAGGCGCTGGCGCACCCAGGCCTGGGCATAGGCCCGGTCGTCGAGCAGCCCCGCGCCGGCCAGGCGCGCCAGCTCCGCGGCCAGGAGAGCCGGCTCGGCGCCCC
>MIBK01000237.1:3739-15477 GCA_001829505.1 Spirochaetes bacterium RBG_16_67_19
TCGCCGGCCCTGGCCAGCTCCGCCAGGCGCCGCAGCTCCTCCTCCCCCAGCTCGGCCCCCGGCGCCAGAGCCCCCAGGGCGAAGCCGTGTTCCAACAGGAGTGATTCGGGGAGGGAAAAAGAAGAACCATCGGAGAAGGTCAGGCGAAGACGATCCCCGATGGTTCCGGTTCGGTCGACGGACTGGAGGCGAAGTCTAGCGCTTGGAGAACTGGAAGCGGCGGCGGGCTCCGGCCTGCCCATACTTCTTGCGCTCCACCGCGCGCGGGTCGCGGGTCAGCAGCCCGTTGGCGCGCAGCACGGCGCGATTGGCCGGGTCATGGGCGACCAGGGCGCGGGCCAGGCCGTGCTTGCAGGCGTCCGCCTGCCCGCTGGGACCTCCCCCACACACCTTGATCAGCACGTCGTACTTCTCGCGGCTGGAGGTCACGGTCAGCGGCGCGGTCAGGCTCTTGACCAGCAGGCCGTAGGGGAAGTACTGCTCCAGGGTTTTGCCGTTTACGGTGATGGCGCCGGAGCCGTCGCGCAGGTAAACCCGCGCGGTGGCGGTTTTCCGCCTGCCGGTGCCGTAGGCCAGGTTCGTTGCCAACTGTCGCTACCTCACAAATCGATTTTCTGCGGTTTCTGCGCCGCGTGCGGATGGCTCGGGCCGGCGTAGACCTTCACGTTCTTGAAGAGCTTGCGCCCGAGCGGGCCCTTGGGGAGCATTCCTTTGATCGCCTGCTCCACGGGGAAGGTGGGTCTGCGGGCCAGCCTGCGCCCCAGCGGTTCCTGGCGCACCCCGCCGGCCCAGCCCGTGAACCGGTAGTAGATCTTATCGGTCAGCTTCTTGCCGGTGACGCGGATTTTCTCCGCGTTGACCACCACGACCCAATCGCCCACTTCCTGGTGGGGAACGAAAGCGGGCTTGTTTTTCCCGCGCAGCACGTGCGCGATGCGGCTGGCGAGGCGCCCCAGGGTCTGGCCGTCGGCGTCCACCAGCCACCACTTCCGCTCGACTTCCTTGGGATTAACGAATATCGTCTTCATAACAGAGGCAGTATCCTGTCACATACCCTTTTCTTTGTCAATACGCCGGGCAATCGCGCTCCCTACTGCCCCTTCTGCTCCTTGCCTTCTTCCTCTTCCTCTTCCTGCTCTTCCTTGCGGCTTTCGATCTTGTCCTTGATGTCCGCCACGCCCACGAAGAAGGAAATCAGGCCGATAAACACGGCGATCAAGGGCACGCCGCCCTTCAGGAATTGGACGACATCCGGCCACCAGCCCAGCGCCCAGGGAAAGGGAAGCACGGCATAAACGGCGAAAAGGATCAGCAGTACCCCTATGAATAGCGCGATCATCGGTTTCCTCCCCGTTCTGGTACGTCTATATTCCGCTAAGATAACGATTTATGGCGATCTGTCAACTGATTGACGGCAAAAAAACCACCGGCCGAGGACTTGCGGGCTCCCCCGTTTTCGTATAACCTTCCGGCTAGCGAATACCCTTACCAAAGGAGTGCACCATGAAAGTAAAGATCGACGCCGACCTCTGCACCGGGTGCGGCCTGTGCACCGACAGCGTGCCGGACGTTTTCAAGATGGGCGACGACGTGGCCCAGGTGCTCAAGGCCGATGTGCCCGCCAACCTGGAAAAGGCTGTCAAGGAAGCGGCGGAGGACTGCCCGGCAGAGGCCATCATCGTCGAGTGAGCCGACCCGCGCGAATAGAAGCCCGGCCGCGCGGCCGGGCTTTTGTTTGACTTTTCATGGAAAGGCTGCGATTTTACTTGCCAGGGCCCATAGCTCAGTCGGTTAGAGCGGCGGACTCATAATCCGTTGGTCCGGGGTTCAAGTCCCTGTGGGCCCATCCCCCTACAGTTGGGTTAAGAGGCGGGCGGCCTCCCGGCCAAGCTCGGAGGAGGAGTCCAGGCTCACCGCCTTCTGCAGCGCCTCGCGCGCCCCCTGGCTGCGTCCCAGCCCCTGGTAGGAGTAGGAAGAGAGGATCAGCAGCGCCTGGGCGAAGCTCCCCTCCGGGTTCAGGACGAGCTGGCCTTCGAACAGGGCCAGGGCGTCGGCGAAGGCCAGGCTCTCCAGCAGGAGCTGGCCCTTCAATAAAACGAGGTCGGTGTATAACGGCTCCTGAGGCTCGAGCTGGGCGCGCTCGAGAGTGCGCAGGGCCAGCGAGGTCCGCTTCTGCCCGCTATAGGCGGAGGCGATATAATAGTAGAAGACCCCCTCTTCGCCGGGGTAGGCCGCCTTCAGCGCGTCCTGCAACACCTTCAGCGCCTCGTCCAGGCGCCCCGCTTCCAGCAAGGAGCGGCCTTCGGAGAGCGCCTCCTCCGAACCGGAGGCCTCCACCCATTCCACCGTGGCCGGTGCCCCGGCCGCGGCCCCGCGCGCGCCCATGGCCGCGGTGCCGTCGCCCTTGGCCCCTCCGGCGACCGTGCCCTTGACCTTGGCGCTGACCACCTTGCCCAGCTGCCAGGAGGCCACCTTTTTGGAGGCAGCCACCAGGTCGGCGGCCAGGTAGACGCCCGGCTGGCTTACCGCAAAGCGGGTGGACCCCTGAGCCAGCTCCACAAAGGCGTCCTCTGCGAGGCGTATCCGGGCGCCAACCGGCAGGCGATCGCCCGGAGCCAGTTCCTTCCAGCTACCGCCGGAGGCCAGCTCTACCAGGCCTTCGGTGTACTCGACGCGCAAGTCCTGCGCCGCCGCGCCCAGCGCGGCCAGCAGGAAAAGCCCGAGGATCCATTTCTTCATACCTTGAAGGGTATCGCCTCCGGAACGGAAAATCAACGCGGGCGCCCTTGCCAACCCGGTGGACATGCAGCAGAATGAAAGCATGCCGCTTTTCCTGCCGCCGGGACCGTACGGGGCGCTGTTGCCTCTGCACGCCGGGCTGATGAGCCTGGGCTTCCTGTTCTCCCTGGCCGGCACCTTCTTCCCCCGCTACCTGAAGCGCCGCAAATGGTGGCTGCAGGCCCATCTGGTGATCTCCGGGCTGGGCGCGGGGCTGGGAGTGGCCGGTGCCGGCGCCGCGGCCCCGCGCGCGCCCATGGCCGCGGTGCCGTCGCCCTTGGCCCCTCCGGCGACCGTGCCCTTGACCTTGGCGCTGACCACCTTGCCCAGCTGCCAGGAGGCCACCTTTTTGGAGGCAGCCACCAGGTCGGCGGCCAGGTAGACGCCCGGCTGGCTTACCGCAAAGCGGGTGGACCCCTGAGCCAGCTCCACAAAGGCGTCCTCTGCGAGGCGTATCCGGGCGCCAACCGGCAGGCGATCGCCCGGAGCCAGTTCCTTCCAGCTACCGCCGGAGGCCAGCTCTACCAGGCCTTCGGTGTACTCGACGCGCAAGTCCTGCGCCGCCGCGCCCAGCGCGGCCAGCAGGAAAAGCCCGAGGATCCATTTCTTCATACCTTGAAGGGTATCGCCTCCGGAACGGAAAATCAACGCGGGCGCCCTTGCCAACCCGGTGGACATGCAGCAGAATGAAAGCATGCCGCTTTTCCTGCCGCCGGGACCGTACGGGGCGCTGTTGCCTCTGCACGCCGGGCTGATGAGCCTGGGCTTCCTGTTCTCCCTGGCCGGCACCTTCTTCCCCCGCTACCTGAAGCGCCGCAAATGGTGGCTGCAGGCCCATCTGGTGATCTCCGGGCTGGGCGCGGGGCTGGGAGTGGCCGGTGCCGGCGCGGCGGTGCAGATGGTGGCCGCCTCGGGCCGCGGGCACCTGCGCGTCCCGCACGCCATCTCCGGCACCATCACCATGGCCCTGGGCCTGGCGGCGCCCATCCTGGGCAGGGTGATGTTCGAGGGTCACGGCGGGCTCAGGCCCTACCGCTCCGTGCATCGCTGGATCGGCCGGGCGGCCCTCCTGGCCATGGCCGGCACGATCCTGCTGGGGCTGCTGCGGGCCGGCTGGCTGCGCTTCTGAGTCACTCTCGCTCGGGGCGGGCCAGACCGCTCTCAGGCGTCCGCAGCACGTCGCGCGCCTTGGAGCCCTTGGAAGGGCCGACCACGCCCATGCGCTCCATCTCCTCCACCAGGCGGGCGGCGCGGTTGTAGCCGATCTTCAGGCGGCGCTGCAGGTAGGAGGCCGAGGCTTTGCCCATGGCCAGCACGATCTGCAGGGCCTCGTCCATGAGCGGATCGTCCGCGCCGGTGCCGTCGAAATCCTCTTCGGACTCCACCAGGAAAAGGTCCTCGTCCAGGTAGTCCGGCGCGCCCAACGTCTTGGCGTGGGCGGTGATGGCCTCCACCTCCTCGTCGGACAGGTAGGTGCCCTGCAGGCGCACGGGCACGGGGTCCCAGGCCGCCGAGAACAGCATGTCCCCCTGCCCCAGCAGCTTCTCCGCCCCCACCGCGTCGATGATGATGCGCGAGTCGAACTTACTGGCCACCATGAAGGCGATGCGGGAGGGGATGTTGGCCTTGATCAGGCCGGTGATCACCTCGATGGAGGGGCGCTGGGTGGCCAGCACCAGGTGCAGGCCCACGGCGCGGGCCATGGCCGCCAGGCGGGCGATCACCGCCTCCATCTCCTTGCCGGTGGTGGCGATCAGGTCGGCGAACTCGTCGATCACGATCACCCAGTAGGGGATGCGGGGGATGGTGAGCTTGAGCTTGCCGGCCTTCTTGTTGTAGGCCCGAATGTCCCGCACCCCCATGTGGTCCAGCAGGCCGTAGCGCCTTTCCATCTCCTCCAGGCAGTACTCCAGCACCTGGTAGGTGCGCTTGGGCTCGGTGACCACGGGGGTGAGCAGGTGGGGGATGTCGTTGAAAGACTTCAGCTCCACGATCTTGGGGTCCACCAGGATGAAGCGCACCTCCGCAGGGGACTTCTTGTAGAGGATCGAGCAGATGATCGAGTTCACGCACACCGATTTGCCCGAACCGGTGGCCCCGGCGATCAGCAGGTGCGGGGTCTGGGTCAGGTCGATCACCTGCGCCGCGCCGGCGATGTCCTTGCCCAGGGCCACGGGGATTTCCATGTGCGCGGTCTGGAAGTCCGGCAGGTCGATCATCTCCTTGAAGGACACGATGGCCCGCTTCTTGTTCGGCACCTCGATGCCCACGGCGTGCTTGCCGGGGATGGGGGCCACAATGCGCACGCGCGAGGCGGCCAGGCGCAGCGCGATGTTGTCGGAAAGCGCGGCGATGCGGGAGACTTTCACCCCGGCGGAGGGCAGGACCTCGTACATGGTGATCACCGGGCCCTTGCGGATGCCGGTGACCTCGGCGGTGATCTTGAACTCCTCCAGGGTCTTCATCAGCACTTCCGCGGCGTGGCGGGTCTCGTCGTCGATCTCCCAGTACTGCCCGTCGTGGTATTCCTTCAGCAGGCCGTGGGTCGGGAAGCGGTACTCGGGTTTGCCCTTCGGCGCGGAGCGGGCAGCCTTGGCTTCAGGCGCGGCAGGCGCGGCGCGCCCAAGGGGGGCCTCGGCCTCACGGCGGACCTTCGGGGCCACTCTCCGCACCGGGGGCGTGGCCCGCCCTGGGAGCGCCTCGGCTTGAGCATCCGGGGCGTCGACTCCGATCGCTTCCACCGGGGCCGGCTCTGGCGCCGCTTCCAGGACCGCGGCTATCTCCAGCTCCACGGCTTCCTCGGGATCCTCTTCCGCCCGCTTCGGCCCCTCCAGGGCCTTGAGCCGGCGCCCATCGCCTCCTGCCAAGGCTTCCGGCCTCCGTGCCTCGAGCGGCGGGGGCAGCCGGAGCCGGGGCGCCTTTTTCGCCTCCTGTTCCTCCTCCGCCGGCAGGTTGGGAGGCCGGCGTAGGGACAGGACCAGCAGCAGCTCCAGCACGATCAGGGCGAACAGCAGCACCGAAGCGGGGAAGCGCCCGAGGCTGGCCACCAGCAGGTCCGGAAGGAAGGAGGGCGGCACGCTGCCGTGCAGGGCCACCTTGTGGAACAGGCTCACCGTGACGAAAGGCAGGAGCAGCAGGTTCAGGACCCCGAAGCGCCGCGGCGAGAAGCGCCGGGACAGCAGCAGGACCGCCAGGGCGATCGGGTACACGGGCACGAAAAAAGAGGACCAGAGGAAGGTCGAGAACAGGAACCGGCCCGGCGCGGCGGTCAGGCCCTCGACGCCGGTCAGGAACGCCAGCAGGGAGCCGAGGAGGGCCACCCCGGCGCCGCACAACAGGCCGGCCAGGAGATAGGTCGGGACCAGAGAACGCTTCAATGCTCCCCCTACGTTGGTTATCGGAAAATTCGGCCCCTAAGGGTAGAACAGGCGCACGGTATCCCGCGGGGCCAGCCCGTAATACAGCTGCCCATAGCGCACCGCCGAAATCAGGATCTTGCGCACGTAGCGGCGGGTCTCAGCGAAGGGCACGGCTTCCACTAGCAGGTCGCTGGGCAGGCCGGCGGCGCCGCGCTCCCAGGAGCGCAGGCGGCCGGAGCCGGCGTTGTAGGCCAACAGCGCCCTGGAAAGGTCCTTGGACCTGGCCGCCAGGCGGGCCAGGTGCCGGGCCCCGATGCGCAGGTTCTGACCCGGGTCGCGCAGGTCCGGTTCCTCGATCTTCAGCAGGCGGGCCACCTCCAGGGCGGTTTCCGGGAGCAACTGGGTCAGGCCCACCGCCCCCGCGCTGGAGACGATGGCCGGATCGAAGTGGCTCTCCTCGCGGACCAGGGCGAAAAAGACCGCCGGGGGCAGGCTCTCCTCACGGCAGACCTCCTCCAGCGCTTCCGCGAAGCCGCGGGGGTAGTACAGGCGCAGCACCTCCTCGGTGACCGGCCCGCCTTCCAGATAGCGGGCCAGCAGGCGCAGGCTCTGCAGGTACTGGCCCCGGCCGTCCAGCTCCCGCACCGCGCGCAGCAGCAGACCGGGCTCGGCCCGTGGGGACAGCAGTCGCCGATAGCCCTCCTGGTACAGGCCATGCGCGATGAATCCCAGGAGGAAGGCTTCGGGCACGGTAGCCGCCGCGGCCCCGGTGGTGCCGCTGGTCCCGGAGGCCGCCGCGTTCCCTGCCGGGGCCTCCTCAGACGCCGAAGCCGGCGGTGCCTGCGGCGGTGATTCCTCGGCAGTCTCCTCCTCCTCCCTCCCGTCAACCGGCTGGAACGCCGCGCTCTCGGAAGCCGGCAGCCGCGCGGCGGACAGGCGCCCGTGATAGCCTCCCGGGTCCAGGCGCGCGGCCTCGCGGAAGCTTTCCAGCGGGTCGCCCTCCAGGTCGCCCAGCTCCCGCAGCCGACCTTGCAGGTAGGCCAGCCGTGCTCGCGGCGCCAGAGCGCGCTGCTGCACAGCCCCAGGCGCCTCCACGCGCTGCATCGCCGTGCGCAGCCTGGCCAGCAGGGCCCATTGCCGCCGCGCCACCATGGCGGAGATCTCCTGTTCCAGGATGTCGGCGAAATAGTCGGGATCCGCCCAGGCCTGCCCCTCCATCTCCGCCAGAAAGTCCTCCGCGGAGCGCTCCCGGGCCAGGTCCAGAAGCAGCCAGGAGGCGCGGTCGCGTTGGGCGGAAACCGCGCTGTCCCGCGCCACGCGTCGGAAGGCGGCTTCCGCGGCCGCCCGCTCGCCCGCCCGGCGGGCCAGTCGGCCGGCCCACTCGGCACCGTTGGAGTCCTCCACCAGAGGGCCCAGGAGCCGGGCGCCCCGCGCGGGCTGCCTTGCCCGCAGGAAGGCCCCCGCCGCCTCCGGCAGCAGCGGGGCGCGCAGGGCTGGGGACAGCTCGGGGAACGAGCTCTCCAAGGCATCAAGAGCCTCCGCGGCGCGCCCCTCGGCCAGGGCGGCCTTGGCCCCGAAAAACGCGGCTTCCGCCGGGGAGAAGCGTCCCAGGCGTTCCTCCAGCTGCAGGAAGGACCAGGCGCGCGAGTGAAGCCCGGAGGCCTGGCGCTGGAAGAACAGCACCCGGAACAGCTCCGGCCAGTCCGGGGCATTCAACCGGCAGGAGGCCGCGGCCCGGAACAGCAGCAGCTCTTCGTCCCCCGACCCGGCCAGCCTGTCCAGCCAGGGCAGCAGCTCGGCATCCTTGCGCTGCCAGTACAGGGCCTCGGCCAGCGCCCGCTCGCCTCCGCGGCGCAGCTCCGGTGAGCGCAGGCCCGGCAGGAAGCGGCGGGCCTGGCTTTCCGCCTCGGCCCATTCCCTTCGCGCCGCGTGCCCCGCCAGCAGGGCCAGGGCCGCCTCCTCCTTCCACCGCCCCCGCCCCTTTTCCCATTGCAGCGCGAGCAGAGCCCGGGCCTGTCCGGAGTCCCCCGACGCTTCAGCCCAGAAGGACAGGTAGTACGGGGAGCCCGGTCCGAGGCGGAAGGCCTGGGCCAGCGCCTCGCCCGAAGCCTCGCGCAGGAAGGAAGCGTCCCCGCGGGCGAGGCGCTCCAGGACCTGGGCGATGGGCAGGCCCCAGAGGTCTTCCGCCCGGCACTGGGTCAGGGAGAGGACGGAAAGAAGCAGGAAAGGCAGAAGCCTACTTTTTCGGAATGAACAGTCGATGTCCCGCAATGATCAGGTCCGGGTTGGGGATCTTGTTGGCCTTGGCCAGCCTGGGATACAGCCAGGGGTTGCGATAATAGGTGCCGGCCAGGTCCCAGAGGGTGTCGCCCCAGACGATCCGGTACCAGATTCCTTCGGCTGTGGAGGGCTGCGCGGCCGTCTGGCCCGCCGGGGCCACCTGGGCCGGGGAAGCCGCGGGTTGCGCCGCAACCGGGGCGGCCGCGGGCTTCTCGGCGGGCTTGGGCGGCACCGGTTCCGGCCTCGTGACCTCACCCCCGCCGCCGAACAGGCGCGGGATGCGCTCCCCGTCCAGGAGGCGGTAGATCAGGTAGGCGGCCCCGGCCAGGACCAGCAGTCCCAGCAGGACGAAACCGATCACGGCCAGCACGCGCGGCCGGCGGGGCTCCAGGGGCGCCTTGCGCCGGTCCTCCGTCCCGACCGGATAGGACTCGCCGGCCAGGCCTTTCCGGCCGAAGGGCTCCTCAACCGGCGCGGGGCGGACCTGGGTTTCCCCTTCCAGATCCAGGTCCTCCAGGGGCGAGGTATCCCCGGTTGCAGGCAGACTCACCGACAGGCTCTGCTTCTCGCCGCTCATTGGATCCGAAGCGAAGGCTTCCAGGTTCCCGCTCGAGTCCAGGCCCAGCTGCAGCTCGATCTCCGGCTCCCGCTTGGGGGCGGGCTGGATGTTCTCGATCATGAGGCTGCCGATGAAGGCCTCGGCCCCCTCCAGGGAGCCCCGGTACAGATCGATCTGCACGGAGTCCTGGTTGTCCCTCGAGGTGGTCACCACCAGCTTCTTGCGGCCGGTGAAGTCCTCTTCGAGCACCGAATAGAAGGAACCGTCGGCCAGCTTGATCCCGATCTCGCTGCCCATGTTCAAATCGTAGCCCTCCGCCCCTGCTTTGTCAACGTTGGCCCGGCAAAATGCGGGCTTTCCTTGACATTATCGGCACTTTCGCAAAACAATCAGGGAAATGTCGGCTTGGCTGTACCTCCTGGCCGCCGGCGCCGTCCTCGGCACCGCCGCTTTCCTGTGGCTGCGCAGGGACGGGGGCGGGAGCGGTCGCCGCAGCCGCCTGGCGGAAGTGCGCGAAGCCAACCGGCGGCTGGTGCAGAACCCCCGCGACCCGGAGGCGCTGGCCGTTTTGGCCTCCGCGGCCTTCGAGGAGCAGGATTTCCCCCGCGCCTTCCAGCACTACCAGGTCCTGCTGCCCCTGGCCAGCGCCGGCGCACCGAAAGACTCCTTCCAGGTCACCCTGCGCTACGCCCAGGCCGCCCGCAACAGCGGCAAGATGGAGGAAGCCTACCAGGGCTTCCTGCTGGCCCTCGACCTGGACAAGGAGAGCTTCGAGGTCAGCTACAACCTGGGCGTGCTGGAATACGGGCGGAAGAACTACACCCGGGCCGTCGGCTTCCTGCGCCAGGCAGCCGCCGCGCAGCCGGACCACGCCCAGACCCTGAAATACCTGGGGCACGGCCTGTTCCAGCTCAAGCAGCACAAGGAGGCGGCCGCGGCGCTTTCCCGGAGCCTGGACCTGGAGCCGGAGGACACCGGCGCCCAGTTCGCGCTGGCCCGCTCCTACTACGGCCTGAGCTCCAACGAGCCGGCCCTGGCCATCTTCTCCCGCCTGCGCACCGACCCGCAGTACGGCGCCCAGTCCTCGCTGTTCGCGGGCACCATCCACATGAACACCAAGCAGGCCGCCCGGGCCCTGGAGGACTTCGCCATCGGGCTGCGCCACCCGGGAACGCCGGCCAACGTGACCCTGGAGCTCCAGTACCGGAAGGCCGCGGTGCACGCCCGGGAAGGCGACATTCCCGCCGCCCTGGCCCTGTGGAAGGAGATCCTGGCCGTCCAGGCGGACTACCGCGACGTGCAGGAGTTGAGCGCCCGCTACCAGGAGGTGCACTCCAGCCGGCACTTGCAGGATTACCTGCTGGCCTCCAGCGCCGAGTTCCTCAGCCTGTGCCGCAAGGTGGCCGTGAAGTACTACCCGGGGGGCGCCGCCAAGCTGCTGTCCATCGGGCTGCAGCGCGCCGAGTACGCCGACCTGCTGGCCCAGGTGCGCACCCCCCAATGGGAGGAGCTGGTCCTGTTCCGCTTCCTGCGCACGAGCGGCTCCGTGGGCGAGCTGATGCTGCGGGACTTCTACGCCCGGCTGAAGGAGGTGCGCGCCGGCCGCGGGGTCTGCCTCACCGCGGGCGGCTTCTCGGAGCAGGCCGCGGCCTTCGTGGAGGCCCGGATGATCGACCTGGTGGAAAAAGAGGGCCTGGTCAAGCTGTTCCGCCGCATCTAGGCATGGATGCCGAAGCCGGCGCCGCCAGGGATGGCGACAGCGCCGGCTCTAACCCCGCACGAGCACAAGGTGGCGCTCCTCCCCTTCCAGGAAGGGCACGCGCAGGGGCACCACCGCCGCCTCCAGCGGGCTTCGCCCCGCCTCCCCGGCCGATAACCCCGCGGCCCGCAGTTCCGCCTCGATGCGCTCCCGCCGGCCCTTGTAGGCCGCGATGACGCCTCCCGGGGCGAGCACGCGGCGCAGCGCGGGAAGCTCCCGGTCCAGAGGGCTCCAGGCCCGGAAGGTGACCAGGTCGAAGCGCTCCTCCAGCCCGCGCAGCTGCATCTCCAGAACCCGGACGTTGGCCAGCCCCAGCAGCGCCACCACGTTGCCCAGAAAAGCGGCCTTGCGCGCGGAGCGCTCCAGCAGCACGAAACGCGAGTCCTCCAGGAACAGGGCCAGGGGCAGGCCGGGGAAGCCCGCGCCGCTGCCCACGTCCAGCACCGTCCGGCGCGGAGAGAGGCGGGCGAGCACCGGCAGCCCGGCCAGCGAGTCCAGGAAGTGGCGCACCACCAGATCGTCTCCGGAGGCCTTCACGAACCCGTAGCGCCGGTTCCAAAGCTCCAGCTCCAGCCGGTAGCGCTCCAGGGCCTGCAGGCGGGCCGGAGGGCAGTCGATGGCGAGGAGCTCCAGGCCTTCGGCTATCAAGGCCTCGCTCCGCCCTTCCCCTCTTCCCTGCACCGGCTCAGCCGTCCTTCCGCAGCAGGATCAGCAGCACCGCCAGGTCCGAGGAGCGCACTCCCGAGATGCGGGAGGCCTGGCCCAGGGAAAGCGGGCGGATGCGCTGGAGCTTGTCCCGGGCCTCGCTGGAAAGGCCCGGGGCCCCGGCGTAGTCGAAGCCCGCGGGAATGCGCAGGTCCTCCAACCGGCGGAAGCGCTCCACCTGCGCCTCCTGGCGGCGGATGTAGCCCTCGTACTTCACCTCCAGCTCGGCCAGCTCCAGCCAGGGCAGCCCGCTCAGCTGCGGGCGGAAGGGCAGCAGGTCCCGGATGCCCACGCCCGG
>MIBK01000237.1:15512-15802 GCA_001829505.1 Spirochaetes bacterium RBG_16_67_19
GGGCCCGCAGGGCCTCGGGCAGGTCCCGCGCCGGCAGGCCGGCCCCCCGCAGGGCCTCCCGCACCGCCGCGATGCCGCTGCGCTTGGCCTCCACCCTCCGCAGAGCCTCCCGGTCCTGCAGCCCCAGGCGGGCGCCCAGGGGCAGCAGTTTCAGGTCGGCCGTGTCGTGGCGCAGGGAAAGGCGGTATTCCGCCCGCGAGGTGAACAGGCGGTAGGGCTCGCGGGTGCCCAGGGTGACCAGGTCGTCCACCAGCACGCCGATGTAGGCATCGGCGCGCGACAGCACCACG
>MIBK01000237.1:15892-27599 GCA_001829505.1 Spirochaetes bacterium RBG_16_67_19
GGCCACGAACAGCCCCCGGATGCGCTTGGCTTCCAGGGAGGGGGAGAGCTGGGTCGGGTCCAGGTAGTCGTACTCCACCGCGTAGCCCGGCCGGACCACGCGCAGGTCCTCCAGCCCGGGCACGGTGCGCAGGAAGGCTTCCTGCACCTCCTCCGGCAGCGAGGAGGAGATGCCGTTCAGGTAGGCCTCTTCCGTGTCCTGGCCTTCCGGCTCCACGAAGATCTGGTGTCGCTCCGCCTGCGGGAAGCGCATCACCTTGTCCTCGATCGAAGGGCAGTAGCGCGGGCCCACTCCCTGGATGCGCCCCGCGTACAGCGGAGAGCGGTGGAGGTTCTCGCGGATGATGCGGTGGGTCTCCGCATTGGTGTAGGTGATCCAGCAGGGCAGGGATGGCCGCTGGAAGAGCTCCCCGCTGAAGGAAAAGGGCAGGACCTCGGCGTCGCCGTCCTGCCGCTGCATCCGGGATACGTCGATCGAGGAGAACAGGGCCCGGGCCGGAGTGCCGGTCTTCAGGCGCCCCACGGTGAAGCCCAGCTCGCGCAGGCGGGTCCCCAGCCCGACGGCCGGCGGCTCCCCCAGCCTCCCTCCGGGCCCGGAGAACTCGCCGATGAACAGGCGCCCTTCCATAAATGTGCCGGTGGTGAGCACCACGGCGCGAGCCCGGAAGCGCCGCCCGCGCTCCGTGAGCACCCCGTGGATGGCCCCGTCCTCCAGCAGGAAATCGGTGACCGTGTCCTGGAACAGGGCCAGGTTGGGGGTCCTCTCCAGGGCGTGCTTGGCCTCGGCGGCGTACCGGGCCTTG
This sequence comes from Spirochaetes bacterium RBG_16_67_19, assembly GCA_001829505.1. Taxonomy (GTDB): domain Bacteria; phylum Spirochaetota; class Spirochaetia; order SZUA-6; family DRHE01; genus MIBK01. The sequence continues at coordinate 16,695 of MIBK01000237.1, forward strand.
TCGGCCTGGGCCCGGGGGGCCTGCACCGCGGGGCCCTTGGAGCGGTTCAGGATGCGGAACTGGATCTGGGTGCGGTCGATCAGCCGGGCCATCAGGCCGCCCAGGGCGTCGATTTCCCGCACCAGGTTGCCCTTGGCCAGGCCGCCGATGGCCGGGTTGCAGGACAGGCGGCCGATGGCGTCCAGGCTCTGGGTCACCAGCAGGGTGGCGAAGCCCCGGCGGGCCAGGCTGCTGGCCGCTTCGATCCCGGCGTGCCCTCCCCCAATAACGATGGCCTCGAAATCGTTCAATGGTTAACTTTCATTTTCCCACGCAGAAGCGGGAGAAGATCTCCGCCAGGATGTCCTGGGTGACCACCTCCCCGGTGATGCGGCCCAGGGCCTCCAGGGACTCGCGCAGGTCCACGGCCAGCAGGTCCAGGCTGGTTCCGGCCCGCAGTGCGGCCCGGAACTCGCGGAAGCAGGAGAGGGCCTGGTCCAGCAGCTTCTTCTGGCGCAGGGAGTCGATGACCGCCTCCTCTCCGGAGGCCGGCCCCACCCCGGCCAGGATGCGCGCGCCCATCTCACGGGCCAGCTCGCCGATTCCCCGGCCGGTGGCCGCGCTCACCGTCAAGAACCCCGCGGGGGCCGACGGGACGCCGGGCAGGTCGGCCTTGGCCCAGAGCGCCAGCAGCCCTGCATGCCCAGCAGGCGAGGGCTGTCCGGAGCGCCGCTCCAGAAAGAGGCGGTCCTCCTGCCGGAGGCCGGCGGCGGCGTCCACCAGGTACAGGACCAGCTGGGCCCCTTCCACCAGGGCGTCGGTGCGCCGCTGGCCCTCCCGCTCCACCGGGTCGCCGGCCTCCCCGTAGCCGGCCGTATCGAACAGGCGCACCGGCACCCCTTCCAGCTCGATGCCGCCCTCCAGGTAGTCCCGCGTGGTGCCGGGGGCCTCGCTCACGATGGCCCGCTCCTCGCGCAGCAGGCGGTTGAACAGGGTGGACTTGCCGGAGTTGGTGCGCCCGGCCAGCACCGCGGTCACCCCTTCCTGGTACAGGCGCCCGATGCGGTAGGTGGAGGCCAGGCCCGCCAGCCCCGCCTCCAGGCCGTCCAGCTCCGCCTCGGGGGCCAGCTCGCCGGGCAGGTCCTCCTCCGGGTAGTCCAGGCGGACCTCCACGGCGGCCTCAAGCTCCAGCAGGCGCTGCTTCAGCTCCCGGATCCGGCCCTCCACGGAGCCGGCCAGCCGATGCAGGGCCAGGGCCCGGGCCCGGTCGGTGCGGGCGCGCACGATCTCGTTCACCGCCTCCGCCTGGGTGAGGTCCAGCTTCCGGTTGAGAAAGGCCCGCAGGGTGAACTCGCCGGGCCCTGCCGGCCGGAACCCGGCGCGGTTCAACAGGTCCAGGAGGCGGCCGACGATCAGCGGGCTGCCGTGGGTGCAGATCTCCACAGACTCCTCCCCCGTGAAGCTGCGCGGGGCGCGGTACACGATCACCAGCACCTCGTCCACCGGCTCCCCCCCGGCCGGGTCCCGCAGGCGGCCGTGGACCACCGTGTGGCCGGGGGCGGCCCGCAGCGCGCCGGGCGGCTCGAACAGGGCCTCCAGCAGCCCCAGGCTGCCCGCCCCCGAAACGCGCACCAGCGCCAGGGCGCTCTGTCCCCAGGGGGTGCTCAAGGCGGCGATCGGCTCGAGGGGAGAATAGTCCGGACGGTTCATGACGAGACTCTCATTCTATTAACAAACCGCCGCCTTGTCAGTATGTTTGAGAAGTGGACACGGACATCGACTCCCTGGACTACGGCTCGGCCCGCGAGTACGTGCTGGCCTTCCTCACGGCCCTGAAGCAGGCCGAAAGGGAGCGGGCTGTGGCCGAGGAGGAGTTGGTCCACTGGCTGCGGCGGGCAAAGGCAGCCGATAGCCGCGGCGAGCCCCAGCTGAAGAAGCTGGCCGCCGCCCGGGCGGCGGAGCTGCGGGAGGCCGCCACGCGCTTCGGCGCCGAGGAACAGGTGCTGCGGCGCAAGACGGCCGTGCTGCGGAAGAAGCTCCTGGTGCTGCGCGACAAGGCCTCCTTCGCCGTTGACGCCGACGACCTGCTGGACCAGCTCCGCCTGCAGGCCGGCGAGCCGGGCACCCTGGACCAGGAGATGAAGGAGCTGGAAGCCCGGGCGGCCCTGGAGGCGCTGAAAAGGAAAAAGGCTTGAGGGGCGGTTCCGGCCCGCTGGCCGATCCCCGCGGCCCGCCCCTGCTGTTCGGTCACCGGGGTTACTCCGCCCTGGCCCCGGAGAATACCCTGGCCGCTTTTCAGGCCCTGGTGGAGCACGGCATTCCGGGGGCGGAGCTGGACGTGCAGCTCGCCGCCGACGGACAGCCGGTGGTCATCCACGATTTCACCCTGGAGCGCACCGCGGGCCTGGCGGCGCGCGTGCGGGACGTCCCGCTCTCGGCGATCCGCGAGCTGGACGCCGGGCAGTGGCGGGGAGAGCAGTTCCGCGGCCAGAAGGTCCCGCTGCTGGAGGAGGTGTTCGCCGCCTTCGGTGAGCGCCTGTACTTCGACGTGGAGCTGAAGTGGGACCTGAAGGCCGAGGGCGGGCTGGAGCAGAAGGTGGTGCAGGCCATCCGGCGCCACGGACTCCAGCGGCGCTGCCTGCTTTCCTCCTTCAACCCCTACTGCCTGCTGCGCGCGCGGCGCCTGGCCCCGGAGCTGCCCACGGCGCACATCTGGGCCGACACCCCCGAGCTGCCCTTCCTGCTGCGCCACGGGGCCGCCGCCGTGCTGCTGCCCGGCCCGCTGGCCAAGCCTCAGGGCCGGCGCATCCGGGCCTGGAACGCGGCCCTGTTCCGCCTGCTGGGCAGCCGCCTCATAGCTTGGACCGTGGACGAGCCGCAGGAAGCCCGGCGCCTGCTGGACCTGGGAGTGGGCGGCCTGATCTCCAACGACCCCGGGCGCCTCGCGGCCGCGGGTCTGTTCGAAAGGAGCCTGACATGAGTCGAAGGCATCTGCTGGAAGCGTTGAAGCTCAATCCGGTGATCCTGAAGGATTTCGTGGCCGACATTCCCGAAGCGGCCCTGGACCGGCGCCGGGGGGAGGGCTACTGGACGATCTACGAGCACCTGCTGCACCTGGTTGAAACCCAGGAGGTGATCCTGGGGCGCCTGGAGCTGATCCGGGACCAGGCCAAGCCCGTGATCACTCCCTATGCGCCCAAGCGCCTGGCGGCCGGGGAGCGGCCCTCCGCGCGCGAGCTGGTCGAGCAGTTCGCCGGCTGGCGCGAGCGGCAGGTGCGGCTCATCGAGGCGGCCCCCGAGCCGCTGTGGAGCAAGCCCGCCGAGCATCCGGAATACGAAAGCTACGGTTTCCGGATCCTGGTGCGCCACATCCTGGTGCACGACGGGCTGCATTTCGCCCGCATCGAGGACCTGTGGCTGTTCAAGGACGAGTTCCTCAGCCCGCTTTGACTCACAGGGGGCTTCCCGGCGCGGATAGCCTCGACGCGGCTACCGCAACTGGTTGGCGATAGCCTGACCCAGGTCCTCGCCCAGCTTTTTGAAAGCCGTGGCCAGGGCGGCGGAGGCGCTGGAGCCCTGGGCCCGCTTGGTCTTGTTCACGGCCAGCAGGACTTTGCCCGAGGCCAGCTCCACCACCTTCACCGCGCCGCTGACCTGGATGAGGATGGTCTGGCCTTCCTGCACGGTTTCCGAAATGCGGGCGGTGCCGAAGATGGCCCGTTCCACCTGGCCCTTGTATCCCGCGGCCAGGGCGGCGATCACCTGGTTGTCGGGGCGGCCGGCGATTTCCGGGGCGGTGACCGGCAGCGACACCACCTTGAAGCCGGCCTTGCCCAGCTCGGCCAGCAGCCCGGAGGAGGTTTCGCTCATGGTGATGGGGTTGCCCGTGGCGTCCAGGTCGAACACGGCGATGCCGGTGGGGATGGTGCCGGCCAGGGACAGCGACTCGTAGGCGAAACGCACGCTCTTGGTGCGGGCCAGCTCCTCCATGGCCTCCACCTGGGCGTAGAGCCGGTCCGGAACGTCGGCCAGGGACTCCAGGGCCTCGTCCAGGTCCAGGGCCATGGTCAGGGTTTCGGCCCCCACGGACTCGGGGGGCGGAGGCTGGAAGGAGAGCCTCCCGTCCGGCCCGCTCTTGGCCTGCTGCGAGCGCGTGGAGCTCCTGCCCGAGGCCCGCATCTCCTTGTACGAAACGCGCAGCGCGGCGCCGGCGATGCCCGGGTCGGAGCCGGCGGATCCGGCCACGACTTTGAGCTGGAAGCCGGCGGGGAAGCCCTGGCCCACGTGCACCTTCAGGTTGTCGTTTAGCTTCACGAGGCCGATGCGGCGGACCGCCTCGCGGGCCTGGTTCATGTTGCGCTCGAACTTGATCTCCGCGTTCTCCAGATCCGACTTGAAGGCCGCCGCGGCCGCCTCCAGGTAGCGCAGCGTGGCCTGGTACAGCTCGCCCCGGCCTTCCAGCTCCCGGCCCTCCGCTTCCGGCCCGGAGATGGCCTGGACCTTCTCGCGGAAAATCTCCTCCAGCCGGCGCCTCTCCTTGGCCAGTTCGGTCTTGTTGTAGCGGGCCAGCAGGTACACCCCGGTGCGGCCCTCCCGCCGGCTCACCCAGCGCTCGGCGATTTCCAGGCCCACCACCCTGCCGGCGGAGGTGGACTTGAGGGTCTGCACCACGTCCGCCTGGTAGGACTCCAGCGACGCCCTGGCGGTGGCGGTGGTTTCGGAAGCGATGCGCACCCCCAGGTAGCGCATGATCTCGTCGATCAGGGCCCCGCGGGCGAAATCCTCCCCCTCGGCCATGCTGCCGGTCTTGGATTCCCCGGAACCGACGAAGTACATGTATTGGGCGTCGGCCTCCGGCGGGTCCAGCACCCAGGCCGGCGGCGCCTCCTGGGCGGAGACGGGCTTGGGCGCGGAGCCGCAGGCGAACAGGAACGCCGCGGCCGCGGCCACCGCAAGAATCCTCAGAGGGCGGATGGTTTTCATCAGATGCTCCTGGAAAAAGATGTGGGCGGGGGGGCCGCCCCCCCGCCCGGCGTGTCTTACATGCCTTCGGAGAAAAGCTCCTTGACCCGGTCGCGGGCGGTCTGCTCCTCTTCGGTCTTCGGCTTGGCCTTGCCGCTCTGCGCGTCCAGAGCCCGCTGGATGGCCGCGTCGATCTGCTCGCGGGGCACCGTGTACAGCAGCAGGTAGCGGTAGACCTTGTCGGTCGGCTTGCCGGCGTCGTCATAGTACTGCTGGTGGACCCAGAAGTCCGCCTTCTGGCGGGCCCCGGCGTACTCGGCCACGGCCAGGATCTTGGCCACCTCTTCCATGTAGGTTTCCACCATGTCCTTGTCGCCGATCTGGGCGCCGACGAACTTGTTCATCACCCGGGTGGAGACCATGCGGGCCACCTCGGTGGCCGCGGTGAAGCTGCGGGTCCAGGCCTTCACCCCCTCCAGGTCCTTGCCGGTCTGCTCGAACTTGAACACGTACAGGCCCTTGTAGTCCCGCTCCCCTTCGATGTTCTCCTGCTCCTCGAAAATCCAGTTGGGCACGTCCATGCCGAAGGCGGTGCCTTCGTGCTCGATGGTCTTGGGCGGGTAGACCTTGGGCTCGACCTTGATCTCGCCCTTGGGCTCCTTGGCCTTGGGCCCGCCCGCGCAGCCCACGAAGGCGAAAGCGACCATGGCGATCACCGCTACGATGATCCAAAGTTTTTTCATCGAACTTCTCCTTGGTTAGAGATGGATAGCGGGGCGACGCCCCGCATCAGTTGCCGGTATTGAAGGTGACACTCTTGCCCCGCAGCACGACCTGGTACATATCCTCCAGGCCGGGAACCCCCTCGGCCACGTCCAGCACCTTGTCGGCCAGGTCCTCCAGGGAGCCCAGGATGAAGACGCTGTACCGGGCCTCCTCGGCGGTCTGGCTCACGGTCAGCACGTCGCGCGCCTGCCGGCGCAGCTTGCGCCGGAAATCGGACATCGCCCTGGCGTCGGAGCTGCCCTGCACGACCAGCTCGTACTTGATCCCCCCGGCCAGCGCCTTGGCCATATAGGCCCTGGCCTGTTCCAGCACGATGGGCATGGCCTTGTACACGCTGGTCTGCAGCGCGTTGATGCGCGCGGCCTGCTCCGAGGCGGTGGAGAAGGTGCGCGGGCTGTTCCAGGGCTGGGAGCCCAGCAGGCGGCCGGTGGAGGCCTCGAAGCCCTTCAGGGTGATGTTGGCCTGCCCGTAGTACTTGCCCGCGGAGCTCTCCCCGGTGGTGCGCCCGTCGATCTCCACGTACACGTCGGCGTTGAGCTTCTGGGCGATCCACTGGATCATGGAGATCGACTCGCCGGTCTCCTCCTCGTACAAGCGCTGCTGGTCCTTCTTGAGCTTCTCCACCTGCTCCAGGTCGATGGCCTCCAGGGCGTTGGAGGTCAGGTACTCGTTGGCGATGCCCACGGCGGCCTTCATATAGAAGGGATCCTCCGTGGTCTGATCGTGGAAGTAGACCATGTAGGTCATCTGGCTCAAGTAACGGGCGATGAAGCGCTTCTCCTCAGGCGTGGGCTCCGGTCCGCTTTCCTCGGGTACCTCGGCCTCGGCGGACTCAAGCTGGACCACCCCCTCGGCGGTAGTGGCCTGGGCGCCGGCGGCCGCCGCGGCACCTCCAACCGATTCCCCGCCCAGCAGGCCGTTGGCCTTCAGGGTGTTCTCCACCGCCCGCATGTTCACCGCCACGCGGATCTCGAACAAGTAGTCCTCGCCGACCTTGTCCTTGCGCAGGGTCTCCAGGCTCTCCTTCTTGATGTAGGCGTTGGGGTTGGAGGTGTTGTACAGCACGGAGCCCAGCTTTTCCTGGTTGGCCCGCTCGCTGCCCACCCCGATCAGCTCAATCACCCCCTTGCGCACCGCGTCCATGATGGCGAAGCTGCGGGCGTTGAGCATGGAGGGGCTCTGGCCCGCGCCTTCGTACACCTTCTCGGCGGGCATGGCCGGGGCCTTGGCAGCGGGCGCGGCGGCCTGAGGTGCGGAGGCGCAGGCGGCCAGGAAAAGCAGGGCGAGCAGCGCCGCGCCGGCGGCAAACAGGCTTCTCTTCACGGTACTCCCTCCTCCTTACAGCTTGATCGTCAGTCCCGCGCCGATAAACAGGCCGTCGTAGTCCGGGAACAGGAACTCGGCGTCGAAGAAATACTTGGTCGGCACCAGCGAGAACCAGTTCAGGTAGCCCACGTCCAGGGTGAAACGCATCTTCTTGTTGAACAGGTAGGCCAGGCTCAGGCCCGCCTGCCCGCCCACGTGGGTGAGGGCAAACTTCTCATCATCCGGTACGTCCGCGTACCAGAGGAAAGCGCCCCCCACGCCCGCCGCGACGGAGGGCATCACGGTGAGCCGGCCCAGGTACAGGACGTACTCCCCGCCGACGTACAGATTCAAGGGGAGGGCCGCCAGGATATTGGCGATCAGCGGCACCTCCAGGCCGAAGATCGGCCGGAAGCCGTAGAAGCCGCGCGAGATGGACTGCTTGAAACCGATCAGGCCGGTGATCTTGCCCGGGTCGTACAGCAACCCGCTGGCCACGTGCAGGTAGGGGGTGGTTTCCACGCCCAGCAGCGGGAACTCCCGCAGCTGGTCCCCCTCCTGGGGCCTGGGCCGGGCGTACAGCACCTTGCCCACCGAGACCTCGTCGCTGACCTCCTTGATCACCAGCAGGCCGTTCTCCGTGGTCAGGGTCTTGCCGGAATCCAGCACGCGGCTGGCCACCAGCACGAACTCGTCGCCCACCTTGATGCCCATGTCCCGGCCCAGCTCCAGGATCACCTCGCCGCCGTGGACCTCCAGCACCCCGGTCTTGAGCTGGAACTCGGGGATCTTGCGGATCTCGTAGGTCAGCAGGATGGCGATGCCGTCCAGGGCGCTGCGGGCCGCCCCTTGCGGGCTGTCCTCCGTTCCTTCGGTCTCCACGAAGGCCTGGGCGAAGGTGGTGCCCTGCTCCACGTTGATGAAGCTGAAGGAGGTCTTGAGGGCCACGTGGAAATCCCCGTCGTCCTTGACCTCCAGCACGTAGCTGGCCACGGAGGGCACCACCACGATGAAGGAGCCCACCAGCCGCTCGAAGTCCGACTGGGTGAAGAACTCGCGGCCCATCTGCACCGCCTCGGGCATCTCGGCGCGCACTTCCTTGAAGGCCTTGATCCTGTCGATGAACTGGCTGAGGTCGCCGGGTTCCAGGCGCTGGGTCATGCCCAGGACGTTGAAACGGCCGATGTTGACGAACACCCCGCGGATTTCCTCGTCGATTCCGCCCAGGACCGAGTCGGGAATGTCCCACTGGTAGTAGCTCAGCTTGAAAACCGCGATGTCCTTCTTTTGGGACACCTGCTGGGCTATCGCCAGCGGGGCGACCGCCAGGACCAGCAGCAGGAGCGCGACGACTCGCCTGGACTTCATGCCTCACCTCCCTTTTGGCACTCGCAGAATGGGTATGTTGATAAGATACAACCGCATCGACCCGATTTCCACTATAGATTAAACAATTTCAGCGGGCTTTGAAAGCACCGCCCGCTGTGGTATTATTGTAGGTAGATGCGCGCCTATCCCGGCCTGGCCGCGATCCTTCTGATTCTCCTCGCGGTTTCCTGCTCGGATATGTCCGTGTTCGGCCCCCAGGACGCGGTCCCGGCCAGCATCGAGGTACGCTCCCTGCGGGACGGCGGCCTGGTGCAGGTCGGCGACCCGCTGGCCTACGTGGTGCACGCGGAGCGGCAGCCCGGGGAGGACCTGGTGCTGGAGGCCACGCTCCTGGACGCCGCCGGCGGCGAAGCCTGGTCCGGCACGCTGGCCTCGCCGCAGCTGGAGGAAGAGCTGAAGCTCAAGCCTCCCGGCCTGCCCGCCGGGCTGTACCGCCTGAAGCTGGTGCTGACCCGGGAATCCGGGGCCACCGTGGAGAAGGAGCTCTCCTTCTTCTACGTGACCGGGGATTTCGCCATCGAGGGCATCAGCTCCTTCCCGCCGACCATCCAGCCGGAGAGCCGCATCCTGCTGAAGGCCGACCTGCGCTATCCGGACGGCTTCGACCCCTACGTGCGCTGGACCCAGGACGGCAAGCCACTTGGGAGCGGCCGGGTCAGCGAGGGCCTGGCCCAGGTGGGCTGGCAGGCTCCAAAGGAAGGCGTCTACCCCGTGCAGGTGGAGCTGTTTCCCACCCCCCCCCAGGATGGCCGGGACTTCCGCTTCACCTCCCCGCTGCTGGCCACCGGCAAGCTGTATGTCACCCCTTCGGCCGCAGCGGCCTCCGAGGAGCTGGGACCCCTGGAATCCTATTACCTGCTGTTCCATTTCGACGGCAGCCTGCGCGACGCGGCTTCGCCGGAGGCGGCGGAAGCGGCCGCTTTCGGGGCGGCGGAAGTTTCCAAGGCCGGACTGCGCCTGACCGAAAACGCCGGAGTCCGCTACCCGCGCCTGCTGCTGCCGGCCGCCGGCGGGCAGCCGGCCCCCTGCACCCTGACCCTGCGGCTGGAAGTGGCGGAGGGCGCCGCGGGCCGCGACCTGCTGGCCACCGAGTCCTCCGACCGGGCCTTCCGGTTGAAGCTCGCCCTGGACCAGGAAGGGCGGCCCTGGGCGGAGCTGCTGCTGCCCACCGGCGCCGCCATGCGCCTGCCCTCGGGCATGCCCCCGCTGGCCCCCGGCCGCACCTACCGCCTGGACCTGTCGCTGCTGCCCGGCGCCCGCTCCCTGACCGCCATGTGGTTCCTGGACGGGCTGCAGACCTCCCTGGCCACCGTGAAGGCGGAGGGCGGCGCAATGCAGGCCGAAGGCACGACCCTGATCGGCGGGGAGAACGGCCTCCGCGGCCTGATCTCGGAGCTGGGGGTCTACTACCTGGACGAGGGCAAGCGGCCTTCCGTGGACCCGGGAATCTACCGCTGGGTCATGGAGAGGCGGCTGGGGCGGCGGCTGATCCTGGCAGAGGGCTTCGAGGGCTCCCGCCTGCCGGAGGGCTTCCAGGCGGCGCCCGAGACCGCCGCGCGCCTGTCGGGCGGCAGCCTGCGCCTGGACCCGGAGTCCGGCCTGACCCTGCCCTTCTTTGACCTGAACGCGGCCGCGTCCGGCGAGACGGTTCTGGAAATGGTCTTTGCCGCGCCCCTTCCCGCGGGCACCAGCGCCTCGCTCACCTGGGAGAGCGACGGAAAGGCCTTCCTGGACATCCTGCCGGAGGGCAAAGCCCTGGCCGCCGGGAAGGAAGCGGCCTCCTTCCCGGCGCTGACCGACACCCTGCAGCTGGAGCTGGGGGAAAAGAGCCTGGTCCTGAAGCTGCCGCCCCCCTCCGAACCGGTGCTGCTGGCCCTGCCCGCCCCTGCGCTGGGAAAGGAGCGCTGGCTCAAGCTGAGCGTGCGCAGCCCGGCCGCGGAGACGGGAGTCTCGCTCGACCGGATCCTGGCCTACTATAAAGCCGAATAGCCCTGCATCATCCGCCCAGCTCCGCGTCTACCGCCCGCCGCAGGGCGGCGATGTGCGCCGGACCCGTGCCGCAGCAGCCGCCGATGATCGAGGCTCCAGCCAGCGCCAGGGACGGCACGTGGCGGGCCATGTCCTCGGGTCCCTGCCGGAACATCGCGCGGCCGCCTTCCAGCACCGGCAGGCCGGCGTTGGCCTGCACCAGCAGCGGCAGCGCGGTGAGGGCGCGGAAGGCGGCGGCAATGGGCAGCATCTGCTCGATGCCGTTGCCGCAGTTGGAGCCCAGCACGTCGGCCCCCGCCCGGGTCAGTCCCGCCACGGTCTGGGGGACGTCCACCCCCATGGCGGTGCGGTAGCCCGAGGGGGTCGGCCCATAGGTGAGGGTGGCCATCACCTCCACGGCCAGGCCCAGCTCGCGGGCGGCCCGGCGCGCGCCCCGCACCGCGCAGCAGGCCTCCGTGAGGTCGATCATGGTCTCCACGCACACGATGCGCACCC
>MIBK01000237.1:27928-29015 GCA_001829505.1 Spirochaetes bacterium RBG_16_67_19
GAGCTCCGGGCATTCCCCCGCCTCCAGGCCGCGCTCCTGCAGCCGCGTGCCCCACGCTCCGTCGGCTACCAGCAGGCGCCGGGAGGCAAGGCGCTCTCGTAGACTGGCCATGGGGGAAGTATCCAGGAAAAAAGAGGGTTTGGCTACGCGGCAGGCTACGAGGCGGGCTAGGCCGCGGGTTCAGCCTCGGCGGCCGAAACCAGGCAGAACAGGGTGCGTAGATGGCTGAAGAGGGGCAGCTTCAGGCGCACCTCATAGCTCATCCAGGCGCGCTCGTCCATGTCGCGCCCGCACAGGAAGTCGTCCAGCGCCGTCTGCATGGCCTGCACGGCCGGCAGGATTTCCCGGTGGAAGTCCGCGGGCGGAGGGATTTCGGCGGCCTCCGGCCGTCCCAGCAAGCTCACCAGGCGCTCGCGGAGCGCCTCTTCCTGCGCGGTCAGTTCTTCCAACCAGCCCATCGCGGCACCTCTGCTAGATTGTCGGAATCTGCCGGGCGAAGTTGACATACATCAGGATATCCTGATATAGTGTTGCATCGTGGCGCTGGAAACCTGGTTCAAGGCCCTGGCCGACCCCACCCGCCTGCGCATCCTGAGCCTGACTCTGTCCCGGGAGCTCAACGTGCAGGAGCTCATGGAGGTCCTTTCCATGGGACAGTCCCGGGTGTCCCGCCACCTGCGCATCCTGACCGACGGCGGCCTGTTGAGCTGCCGGCGCGACGGGCTGTGGGCCTTCTACCGCGTGCCCGCCGACGGGGCCGGGCGCCGCTTCCTGGATACCGTGGCCCCCCTGCTGGCCGGCGACCCGCTACTAGAGAAGGACCGCGAGCGCGCCGCCGAGCTGGCGGCCGCCGGCCGCGGCCGCTCCCGGAAGTTCTTCGACGCCCTGGCCCCCGACTGGGACCGGCGCAAGGCGGAGCTGCTGGGCACCGCGGATCTGGCCCGGGAGGTGCTGGCGCGGCTGCCGGCCTGCGCGGTGGCCGCCGACCTGGGCTGCGGGACCGGGGGGCTGCTGCCCGGCATGGCGGCGAAGGCCGCCGCGGTCATCGGCGTGGACTCCTCCCCGCGCATGCTGGAGCTGGCCCGCC
>MIBK01000237.1:29037-30408 GCA_001829505.1 Spirochaetes bacterium RBG_16_67_19
CGGGGGTGCAGCTGCGCCTCGGAGAGTTGGAGCACCTGCCCCTGCGGGAGGCGGAGGCGGACGCGGCGGTGCTGAACCTGGTGCTGCACCACCTGCGCCTGCCCGTGGAGGGGCTGCGGGAGGCTCACCGCGTGCTGCGCCCGGGCGGCACCCTGGTGCTGGCCGACCTGGACCGCCACCAGGACCCGGAGCTGGCCGGTCGCTTCGGGGACCGCTGGCCGGGATTCGCCGCCGGCGAACTGAAGAGCTGGCTCGCGGAAGCGGGCTTCAAAATAGATAAAACAAGCGGCCTGCCGCTGGCGCGCGGACTGACCGCGCGGATCATCACCGCAAGGAGAAAAAAATGAAGAGCTACGAACTGGACCTGGGCTTGACCCACAAGGTGGCCGACCTGGCGCTGGCCGATTGGGGCCGCAAGGAGATCGGCCTGGCCGAGAAGGAAATGCCCGGGCTGATGGCCATACGCCGCAAGCACGGCCCGGGCCGTCCGCTGGCCGGGCTAAAGATCACCGGCAGCCTGCACATGACCATCGAAACCGCGGTGCTGATCGAGACCCTGAAGGAGCTGGGCGCGAACCTGCGCTGGGCGTCCTGCAACATCTTCTCCACCCAGGACAACGCCGCCGCGGCGATCGCCGCCGCCGGCTCGGCGGCCGTGTTCGCCTGGAAGGGAGAGAGCCTGGAGGAGTACTGGTGGTGCACGGAAATGGCCCTGACCTGGCCGGACGGCTCCGGCCCGGACCTGATCGTGGACGACGGCGGGGACGCCACCATGTACGTGCACCTGGGCGCGCAGGTGGAGGCCGACCCGCAGCTGGCCGACAAGCCCCAGGAACACCACGAGATGGAGGTGGTCTTCAGGCGCCTGAAGGCGGGGTTGGCCCGCAACCCGCAGCGTTGGACCCGGGCGGTCAAGAAGATCCGCGGGGTGTCGGAGGAGACCACCACCGGCGTGCACCGCCTCTACCACATGCAGGCCAGGGGCGAGCTCAGGTTCCCGGCCGTCAACGTCAACGACGCGGTGACCAAGAGCAAGTTCGACAACCTGTACGGCAACCGGGAGAGCCTGGCCGACGGCATCAAGCGGGCCACCGACGTGATGATTGCCGGCAAGAAGGCCGTGATCTGCGGCTACGGCGACGTGGGCAAGGGCTGCGCGGACTCCATGCGGGCCTACGGGGCCCAGGTGTTCGTGACCGAGGCCGACCCGATCTGCGCCCTGCAGGCGGCCATGGAAGGCTACGCGGTGCTGACCATGGAGGAGCTGGCCCCCGTGGGGGACATCTTCGTGACCGCCACCGGCTGCCGGGACGTGATCCTTGGGGAGCACATGGAGAAGATGAAGGACGGGGCCATCGTCTGCAACATCGG
>MIBK01000237.1:30495-32802 GCA_001829505.1 Spirochaetes bacterium RBG_16_67_19
CCTCAAGTCCGGGCACTCCATCCTGGTGCTGGCCGAGGGGCGTCTGGTGAACCTGGGCTGCGCCAACGGGCACCCCAGCTTCGTGATGAGCTGCTCCTTCGCCAACCAGGTCCTGGCCCAGCTCGAGCTGGCCTCCGGGAAGATGGAGGTAAAGGTGCATATCCTGCCCAAGAAGCTGGACGAGGAGGTGGCCCGCCTGCACCTGGAGCAGTTGGGCGTGAAGCTCACCACGCTCACCGCCGTACAGGCGGAGTACCTCGGCGTGCCGGCCAGCGGGCCTTACAAACCGGAGTTCTATCGATACTAGTGCCGGAAGCAGCTCTCCAGGTGGTCGTTCACCACCCCGACCGCCTGCAGGTGGGCGTAGACGATGGTCGTGCCCACGAAACGGAAGCCCCGCTGTTTCAGGTCCTTGCTGACCCGGTCGGACAGCGGCGTGCTGGCCGGGATCTGGGAGAGCCGGGTCCGGCGGTGGACCACGGGCTTGCCGTCCACGAAGCCCCACAGGTAGCGGTCGAAGGAGCCGAATTCCTTCTGCACGGCCAGGAAGCACCGCGCATTGCCGATCGAAGAGAGGATCTTCAGGCGGTTGCGCACGATCCGGGGGTCGGCCAACAGACGGGTTACGCTCTTCTCGGTGAAGCGGGCCACCGCGGCCGGGTCGAAGCCCCGGTAGGCCGCGCGGTAGCCTTCGCGCTTGTTCAGTATCGTGGTCCAGGACAGCCCGGCCTGGGCCCCCTCCAGGATCAGGAACTCGAAGTGCTTCCGGTCGTCGTGCACCGGCACTCCCCACTCCTCGTCGTGGTACCGCAGCATCCGCGGATCGCCGGAGGGCCAGGGGCAGCGGACGGGTTGCGGGCTCACTCCTCCCCCTCCGGGCCGGCCTCCCCGTCGGACTCGGGAGCCTCGCGCGCCCGGCGGATCAGGCGGGTGAGCTCCTCCACGTCGATGCTGACGCTGGAGCGGCGCTGCCCCAGGGCTTCGGCCATAGCCCGGGGGTCCTCCGGCGCGGCGCGGGCGATGCCGGCCAGCACTTCGTGCGCGGCCACGTTGTGCGGCGGCAGGTCGTGCGCTTCCGCGTACTTCTCCCGGGCGTGCCACAGCAGGGCCAGGGCCCTCTTCTGCTCCGCGGAAAAGCGCCGGAACTCCGGCAGCCGGCGGTAGCCCTGGTAGGGATCGCGGGCCCGGGTCTTCTCCTGCACGCGGGCGTTGGCGGACAGGAAACGGTACAGCAGCCTCCGCTCCACCATCTCGGCCAGCAGGCGGTCGGCCAGCTCCAGCAGGGGCAGCACGTCGCCGGCCGCGTACTCCAGCTGCTCCGGCGGCAGGGGCCGCTTCAACCAGTTGGCCTTCTGGAACTTCGACTTGCCACCGGAGCTTTCGGGGTCCAGCAGCTTGTTCAAGGAGCCGGGCCGCCCCAGCAGTCGCGCCGCGATGCTCAAGTCGAACACGGGGCGGATGGACATCTGCATGGCCGTGCCCAGGGTGGCCAGGTCCCCGGAGGCGTCGAACATGACCTTGACCCAGGGGCTCTCCTCCAGCAGGGCGCGCAGCAGCCCCCGGTCCTTGACGGCGAGGGTGTCGATCAGGTGCGCCTGCCCTCCGTCGAAGACCTGGATCAGGGCCACGTGGATGCCGTAGCTGTGCAGGTTGTGCTCGCTTTCCAGGTCCACGGCCACGGCCTGCGGGTTGTCCTGGCGCAGGTGATCCAGCAGGCGGCCCAGCTCCCGGTCGGTCTGCACGAGTTGGTAATCGGCCACGCTTAGGCATATCCCGGATGGCCCGCGCGGTGCAAGCCCGGGCTACTGCAGGTAGCGTTTCAATTGCTCGAGCTGATAGGCAAAGAAGTCTCTGCCCCAGGCATCCAGGCCGGCCTGCTCGGTCATCGGCAGGAAGCGCTGCACGTCCGCTCGCGCTTCCGTCCAGTCGATTCTGTCGATCACCGCTGCCAGATGCTCCAGGAACCAATCGGGAGTGATTGCCAGCTTTCGCCCCGCCCACGGGCCTTGCTGGTACAGCGCGTTGCGGACGAGCTCGAGATCGGGTTTGATTTTGCGGGCGATGTACCAGGCGAAATCGTACCAGTCACGCCCTTTGACGTATCTCCTGCACAGCAGGGCATGAGCCTTGGTGGAGAAACCGGAGGGAAGCGCTTGGGTTGTCAGGGCGGCGATCCCGGGAAAGGTGATGTAGCTGGTCTGAAAAGAGGAGCCGGCCGGCGGATTGGTGTCGATTTCCAATTTGATCCGGAGCTTCCTCGGATTCCGCCGCTCGAAGGGCAGTTCCAGCATCAGGATGGTGCCGACA
>MIBK01000238.1:0-8033 GCA_001829505.1 Spirochaetes bacterium RBG_16_67_19
TCCAGCTCCTTGGGGATGGCGCCCTGGCTTGAGCCGCGGATGGCCAGGAAGCGGTTGAAGGGGAAGTGGGCATAGCCGAAGACGGCCCTCTCCAGCTTGTCGGTGACCGTGGCCAGGCGGGCGAACTCCGTCTGGAAGAAAGCCGGCTCGAACAGGGCCGCCTTGGCCGCGCCCTCCAGCGCTACGGTGCCGGCCAGCAGCGGCTGGAAGGCGCGCTCGAAAGCCGTGAACAGGCGCGGCACCAGCACCATCAGATTCTCCCGGTCCGCCTCCAGCCGCGGGCCATACAGGGCGGCCAGCAGGCGGATGTCGGCCTGCCCCTGCTCGTCGTACGACAGGTACCCGGCCAGGTGCCGCAGCTCGGAGAGCTGGGCGTGCAGGGTCTGCAGGTTCTCCAGGGAACTGGCCACGTATTCCGCGATCCTGGCGCGGATTTCCGGCGGACAATCGAACTCGCTCGCGCTCACCGGCTCGCCGGCATTGCCGCGCAGCAGGTCAGACAGCGCCAGCGCCTTGCGGAACTTCACCATGTTGAAGGCCAGCAGGCAGTTGTACAGGGACGGCAGGCTGGCCTCGGGGGAGAGCAGGCGGTCGACCAGGTCCGCCACGGGCCGATAATCGCTCTCCAGCCGGGATTTCTTCTCGAACACCGTGCGCAGGCTGGAGGTGAGCTGCGGGAGGATGCCTTCCCTGGAGTGCAGGAGCAGGAACTGGGCCTCCAGCGCGCGCAGGGAATCGATCAGGTTGCGGTCGCGCCAGGGCAGATGGGCGAAGTCCGCCGCCAGGATGCGCTCGGCCAGGCGGGCCAGCACCGCGAGCCAGTTGTACTGCCTCTTGGTCAGGTGCAGCCAGCCCAGCTCCAGCACCGGCTTCAGACGCTGACTAAGCTCCGCGGCCCACGGCTGCAGGATCTGGGTCAGAAAATACTTCAGCGCGGGATCGGCCTGCACCGCCGGCGGAAACCAGGAGGCCAGCAGGGTGTGCGTGCGTTTGCCGAAGGCCCGCAGGCGGGGCAGCTCCCGGAACAGGAAGGTCCAGAAGGAGGCCGGGGCGGGGCTGAGCTTGATCCGGCGGGCCGCCTGGCGCTCGGCGCGTTCCGCCGGCTCGGGGCGGCTTTCCAGCCCCTGGCTCGGGCCCTCTCCCTGGTCGCCCTCGTCGGCGCCGGCCTCCGGCTCGGCGGCCTCCGGCTCGGCGTCCAGCCGCCGGATACGCTCGACCTTCTGGCCCACGCTCCCCTCGCCGGCCAGGACGCCTTCCACTTCCCGGCGCCGGGCCGGGGAGCGGCGTTGGCGCAGCAACAGGCCCAGCGCGATGTGGTCCTCTGCTTCCTTCTCGATCTGCCGCCGGTCGATCTTCATAAACCTCTCTCCGTCAGCGCCGCCTCGCCGACCCAAACGAATTCCCAGGGCTCGGGATCCGGGCCCTGGGCGCCGGCCCCGGGCGGGTAGCTGGGGATGAAACCGAAACGTTTGGCCGCCAGGTAGTTGTCCGCGGCCAGCCAGCCATGGGCACGGCTGCCGCCGAACTCGGTGAAAGGCCTGCCGGTGGAAGGGTCGTTCAGATCCAGGGCGTAGCCGGTATGGTGGCGGGAGAAACCCGGCGGGGCGCTCTCCGCCAGGATCGCCTCCAGCGCCTCATCCGCGGTCCCCGCCGCGATCTCATCGGGGGTGTAGCTCCTGCCCAGGCGCCGCCGGCCCCGCTCCGCCAGGGCGCCCAGGAAAATGGCCCGCTGCCGGGACACGGTTCGAAAGCCGGACACCAGCTCCAGGCTCAGCCCCTGGGCGGCGGCCTCGGCTTGCAGGCCCCGGAAAGCGCGCAAAGCCGGCGGCTGCAGGAGGCGCCCCGCTCCCGCATCGGCCAGCAGGGCCGGGTCCGCCTGCGCGCGGAGGCGATAGCCCCGGGCCTGGGCCAGGCTGGCGATGCGCTGGTCGGCCTCCGCCATCCCGGTCACCAGCGGCGCCTCCTCCGTGAGCCGGGGGGACTGCGCCTCGTATAGGTCGCGGAAGCCGTTCGGGCTGAAGGTCTTATATAGAAGAATATCCGACCAGCCCTGCCCGTCCGGCTGCCGGCCGGTGGCGAGGGACATGGCGGAGCGCTCCAGCTCCTCGTGGAGCCTGCGGATCGCCGCCAGGTCCTTTCCCAATCGCCGCGGGGGCAGCCCCTCGTAGGCCGCCAGGCTCCCGCGGGCTTCGGGAAACGGAAAGTCCGGGTGCCGGTCCAGCAGTTCCCGCGTTTGTTCCAGCAGGTCCGACGCCTGCCGGCCGGCCTGCTCCAGTTCCCGCAGCCGCCGGGGCCGCGAGGCCAGGCCGGCCACCGCCAGGACCACCGCCGCGGCCAGCAGGATGCCGGTCAGCAGGCGCAGAATCCTGGGCCTAGCCATGGACTGCTAGAGGTCCTTCGGCCAGTGGGCCTGCAAAGCCGCCCGGAGCGCCTCGTACGGCTGGGCGCCCTGCAGGCGCATCACCGCTTCGCCTTTCCAGAACAGGATGATCGTAGGGATGGCTTCCACTTCGTAGCGGGCGGCCAGCCCCGGCTTGCGGTCCACGTTGATCTTCACCGCCCGCAGGCGCCCGCGGTATTCCCGGGCCAGCCGCTCGACGGCCGGCGAGACCGCCCGGCAGGGCCCGCACCACTCGGCCCAGAAGTCCACCAGCACCGGCAGACTGGAGGTCTCGAGGAGCTCGAAGAACGAGGCCGGCAGGCGGTCCGTGCTCACTTCTCACCCGGTCAGCTGGGCCTGGATGGCGGTGATGGCGATGGTGTACACGATGTCCTCCACCGTGGCCCCGCGGCTCAGGTCGTTGGCCGGCTTGCGCAGCCCCTGCATGATCGGGCCGATGGCCGGGACGTTGGCCGAGCGCTGCACCGCCTTGTAGGCGGTGTTGCCGGCGTCCAGGTCCGGGAAGATGTAAACCGTGGCCCGGCCGGCCACCCGACTGTCCTTCAGCTTGATGCGGGCCACCTCCTCGGAAACCGCGGCGTCGTACTGGATCGGGCCCTCGATGGGCAGGTCGGGCCGGCGCTCCCGGGCCAGGCGAGCCGCCTCGCGCACCTTGTCCACGTCCTTGCCCTTGCCCGATTGCCCGGTGGAATAGGACAGCAGGGCCACCCGCGGCTCGATGCCGAAGGCCCGCGCGGTCTCGGCGCTGGTGATGGCGATGTCGGCCATCTGCTCCGCGGTGGGATTCTCCACCAGGGCGCAGTCCCCATAAACCAGCACGTGATCGGGCAGGCACATGAAGAAGATGCTGGAGGCCAGGCCCACCCCTTCCCGGGTCTTGATGACCCGCAGGACGGGGCCCAGGGTGTCGGCGGTGGAGTGGGTGGAACCGGACACGAAGCCTCCGGCGTCCCCCTGCTGCACCATCATGGTGGCGTAGTGCACCGGGTCCAGCATCAGGTCGCGGGCCATTTCCCGGGTCAGATTCTTGTGCTTGCGCAGCTCGTACAGGGCCTCGGCGTAGCCCTCCAGCAGCTTGGGGTCGTTCTGCTTCGGGTCGATGATCTGGGCCCCGCCGATGTCCACCCCGGCGGCGCGGGCGATCTCCAGGATCTTGTCCTTGTCGCCCAGCAGGGTCACGTCGCACAACTCGCGGTCCAGGGCCTCGGCGGCGGCCCGCACAATGCGCGGCTCGGTGCCCTCCGGCAGCGCGATGCGCCGGCGGTCGGCCCTGGCCTTCTGCATCATGCGGTAGAGGAACATGCGCGGGGTCACGGTGTCCGTGACCACTTCGCCCAGTTGGCGGTAGATGCGCTGGATGTCCGCGTGGCGGGCCACCAGGTTCTCCACCAGCTCCAGCTTCTCCATGTCGTCCGCGGCCAGCTCCCCGGTCAACTCGGCGATGCGCACGGCGGCCACATAGGTGTCATCCTTTATCGAGAGGATGGTCAGCCCGCTGTCGGCGCTGCCCTTGAACAGGCGCCGGAAGTTGGCCCCGGGCACCAGGCCGCCGGTGAGCACCAGCCCGGAATACTGCGGGTAGTTGGGCGAGCGCTGGGCCGCCATGACCGCCAGGATGTTGTCCACCCGGTCCCCGGGGGTGACCAGCAGGCAGCCGGGCAGGTCCTTGATGACCCCCAGGACGTGCTCCGGCATCATGGCCAGCACTTTCACGTCGCGGACCACCTTGCTCAGGGCGTCGCCCTGGTATACCAGGCGGGCGTTGAGCTTGCGGGCCACCTCGCGCAGGCGGGGCGCCGCCAGCATGGGGTCGGGCGGAACCACCCCGAACAGGGGGATGTGCCGGGCCTCCAGGGCCTGCTTCAGGACCGCCACCGTTTCCGCCGGATCGGCGGGCGCGTAGCGGTTCACGATGGCCCCCAGCAGCCGGCAGTTGGCCTGCTGGAGGGAGGTGGTGACCTCCACCAGGTTCTCCACGACCTGGGACAGGCTCTTGCCGTCCCCGCGGGCCACCACCAGCACCGGCGCCGCCAGGTTATGGGCCAGCTCGGCGTTGATGTCGAACTCCAGCGCGGCGATGGCGCTGGTGTAGTCGGTGCCCTCGATGACCATGATGTCCTTGCCGGCGGCCAGGCGCCGGTAGGAGTCGAAGATCTTCTCGAACAAGCGGTCCTTGTCCGCCTGGGCGTCGGCCATGACGGCCGGGCTCAGGTCGGCGGGCTCATCGCTCAGGCCGAAAACCTCGCGGACCAGCCGCGCGTCTGGATCGGTGCCCTCGCCGTTGGGCTGCCCGATGGGCTTCATATAACCCACCCTGGGCACGATGCCCGCCAGCGCTTTCATCAGCCCCAGGGTGAACAGGCTCTTGCCGCTGCGGCTTTCGGTGGAAACGATGAACACCTTCTTCTCTGAATCCATCTCACTTCTCCGGTATGATTGTTACTCCGGTCCATTCCGGCCCCGGGGGTTCCTTCTCCAGCAGGCGCGCGCGGGCCAGGAAGGTCAGAGTCAGCGAATCGCCGGGAAGCTCGCTCTGGGCCTCGGCCAGCAGGCGAGCGGCCTCGCCGAAGGCCCGCTGATAGTAGCGCTCCACCCCGGCGGAGTACAGCTTCCAGCCCTTGGCTTCCTGGGCGGAGAGCCTCCGGCTGGGGGTGTAGATGGCCGTGCTCTCCTTCCTGCCCTTCACCACCACCCGCTCCACCAGGCGGCAGTGGACCTTGGAGCCCACGAGCCGGAACACGGACTCGGACACCAGGAAGGGCACCCGGTAGGCCTTGGTCAGGCTCTCCAGCCGGGAGCCCAGGTTGACATTGTCGCCGATCACCGTGTAGTCCATCTTCTTGTCCGAGCCGATGTTGCCCACGATGACTTCCCCGAAGTTGACGCCGATGCCCATCGAGAACGGCTGTTTCTGCCGCTGGGCCTGGCGCGCGTTGAAGGCCGCCAGGGCTTCCAGCATGCCGAAGCCGGCGTTCACCGCCTGCAGGGCGTCATTGTCGTGCTTCACCGGCGCGCCGAAAACGGCCATGATCGCGTCCCCGACGAACTTGTCCACAATCCCCCCGTGGGCCAGCACTACGTCCACCATTGGGCCGAAGTAGGCGTTGAGCGACTCGACCACCTCATCGGGGGCCAGCATCTCGGAGATCGTGGTGAAGTTGCGAATATCGGTGAACAGCACCGCTACGAGGCGCTTCTCCCCGACCAGCATGGACTCGGGGTTGGAGAAAAACTGGTCGATCACGTCCGCCGGCACGTACTTCTGGAAGATGCTGCGGATCTTCTGCTCCTTTTTCTGGGCTACTACGGCGCGGAAGGCGTAGCTCTTGATCTGGTTGTAGGCCTTTTCCAGCTCGCCGGTCATCAGGTTGAAGGTGTGCCCCAACTCGCCCACCTCGTCCCCGTACTCCAGCTCCACCCGCCTGCCCAGGTCCCCGGCGGTGATGATCTGCTTCATGGCCTCCACCACCTGGCCCATGGGATTGGTGATGAAGCGGATGAACACGATCAGCAGCGCCAGGGCGGCGGCCAGGGAGCAGACCAGGATCAGCGCGCTCTGGTAGCTGATCTGGTTGACCGGCTGATAGAAGGCGCGGCGATGCTCCGTCACCAGCAGGTACCAGCCGAAGGGCTCGAAGCGCTGGGCCTGGCCCACCCGCTCCTCCCCTCCCAGGCGGACCTGCAGCCAGCCGGTGCGCCCGGCTCCGGCCAGCCCGGCCAGTTCCTCCTGCTCCGCCGGTTCCAGCGCCACCTCCTCGGTCCGCAGGACCACTTGGCCCGAGCCTTCCACGGCCAGGATGAGCTCGGACTGGCTGCGCACCAGGCTGCGGGCGAAGGATTCCACCGCGGCCTTGGACACGGCCAGGAACTCGGGGTTGTCCTGCAGGCCGTTGTCGGCGAGCAGCTTCCACTGGGTCTGGGCGTAATTGGCCAGCTGCTCGGCCTTGAACTGCAGGAAATCCGTGGCCACCCGGGTGATGCCATTGCGCGCGGCCAGGGAGGCGGCCAGGCTGACCAGCAGCAGGGGCGTGATGATCAGCGGCAGCACGACCAGGACCAGCTTGAAGCGAATGCGCATGGATGGGCAGATCATATCCCCCTTGCGGGGGCAGGGTCAATCACGATCGCGCCTCCGGTCTGCTTGTCGGTGGCCGGCCGCCGCGCTATCATCATGATAATGGGCCTGTATCAGCGCCTGACCGGCCCCACGCGGACCGGGGTAACTGCCGGAACGCTTCCCGCTCGGAAGCCCGTCCAGGATGGGCGGACCGTCGCCATGGACGAGCAGGTCGAGATCATCGGCGAGATCAACGAGATCCTGCGCAAGAACCGCCTGGCCATCGGCCCGGAAACCTTCAAGTTCACCCCGCGCCGGCGGGGGGCCACCCTGCCCATCGCCGTCAACGCCGGGGCCCTGGCCCTGACCCTGGCGGCCGCCCTGGGCATCGCCGCCCTCTTCAACGCCGGGGAGCGCAGCCTGGTCAGCCGCTCCACGGTGCTGGTCACCGCCGAGACCAGGCTGATCCAGGCCCTGAAGAAGGATTCCGAGGAGCAGCTGGGGCGCAAGGACCAGGAAATCGCCAAGATCCAGGGCGACCTGCAATCCCTGGCCCGGGACAGGGACCGCTTGAAGCTGGAAAGCCAGGCCCAGTTCCAGCGGCGCGAGACGGAGCTGCAGGAGGCCCTGGCCAGGGAGCTGGCCGCCGAGCGGCAGAAACTGGAGCGCGAAGGATTGCGGGGGGAGGCCGTGGACCGCCAGCTCGCGGAGCTGGAGGGCCGCCTGGCCGAAGAGAACCGCGACCAGCTTGCCGCCTTCCGCCGCCAGACCGAAGCGGAGCTGGCGACCAAGGACGCCTCCCTGGCGGCCTTGAGCCGGCAGTACGGGGAAAGCCTGGCTGCCTTCCGGCAGGAGCGCCTGCAGCTGGAGGGCCAGGCCCGCCAGAGGGAACAGGAGCTCACCGCCCGGATGCAGGCGGACGCCGCCGCGGCGCAGGGCGAGTCCAGCCGGCTGGCAGGACAGCTCGCGGCCCTCACGACCCAGCGCGAGCAGGAAGGGCTGGCCTCCGAACAGCTGCTGGCCGCCTACACCAAGACCTTCGACTCCTGGAAGGCGTCCCGCTTCGACGAGGCGCAGAGGAACCTGGGGGCGGTGCGGGAGCTGCTCTCCAGGGAGGCCTTCATCAGCCTCCCGGCGATCCGCAGCCGCCTGTCGGTGGAGCGCTCCCTGGTGGAGGCCCTGTCCGCCCTGTTCGAGGCGGCCTCCGCTCCCGCTGCTCCGACCCGCGCCGAGCTGGCCGAAGCCGAATCACGCCTCGCCGCCATGAGCCGCACCCTGGCCGAATCCGAGCGGGACCGCCGCAGGCTGCAGGAGGAGGCGGGCGGCGCGCGGCAGGAGCTGGCCCGGCTGCAATCCGGCGCTCGCCTACGGGCCGCCCAGGAGGCGCAGGTGGCGGCGCTGCAGGAACGGATAGCCGCCGGGGCGGCCACCGCCGAAGCCTCCCAGGCCCAGGTGCTGGCCTTGCTGGAAACCAAGCTGCGCGTGCGGCAGGCCCTGGCCGCCGAGCCCCTGGCCAGCCGTTACCCGGGGCTGTACAAGGAGCTGGAGGGATATCTGGACGCCTACGGGCAGGAG
>MIBK01000238.1:8053-16252 GCA_001829505.1 Spirochaetes bacterium RBG_16_67_19
CGGGGCGTGGCAGGAGGCGGCCGGCGTGCTGGAAGGCCTGGCCCTGCCCACTCCCCGCCTGGACGCCCGCCGCCTGGCCTCCGGACCGGCCGGTCGGGCCCGTGAAGGCTTCCAGCGCTTCGTGGCCCGGCTGCGGGAGGCGTTGAAATAGGAACGGCCCCGGCCGGCGGCAGCCGCTACCTGACGAATTTTACCAGCGTGTTGTCCGTGAGCCCGTCTTGATCCCGCACCGTGACCACCACGTGTCCCTCCTTCAGTTGCACGTAGCTTCCCGTAACAGGATCAATGTAGCCGGTGCCCGGCTTGTTCGTGGAGAAGGTGTATGTCCCCAATCCGGTTCCACCCGAGGCTGAGAATTGAATCGTATCGCCTATGACCGAAACGGTCGGGCTTTCCGGGGACAACACCGGCGGGTTGCCCGCGGGGACCACGCTGACCGTGGCGCTCGCCGTGCCGCCCGCGTCGTCGGTCAGCTTGATGGTGTCGCTGCCGGCAGTGGCCGGGGCGGAGTACGCCGCCGGGTTGGAATTGGCAACGGAGAAGATGCCGCCGGCCCCCCCGGGCAACACCTCGAAGGTATAGGCTCCCGATCCGCCCAACGCCGTGAAGTAGGCCGTGCCGCCGACCAACACGGTTACCTCCGGCGGCGAGATCTCCAGGGAAGCAGCAGGATCGTACAACAGTACCGTCACCGCCGCTGACCGGGATACGCCGACCGAGTCGGTGACAGTGACCGTGTAGGTACCTGCCGCATTCGCCGTGTATTCGAAGGAATTACCCGTGGCCGCCTGTTCCACCCCGTCCACAAACCAGGCAAAGCCGCCAGAGCCTCCCGTCGCACTGAAGGTCCATATCTGCCCGAGCAGCAGAGTAATTTTCGAGACGTTGAGCTCCAGCGGCGAGGCCACCGCGTACACCGTCACTTCCGCGGTGGCCTTCTGACCCAGCAGGTCGGTGGCCTCGACCGTGAACAGCTCCGATTCCGCGCTGATGTCCTTGCCGGGGAAAACCCAGGTAGTGCCGCCCTTGCGGGTCACCCCCGCGCCGAGGGAAATCTCATAGGGGGTGAATCCCCCGAGCACGGAGAAGGTAAAATCGGTCATTTCCGGGATCAGCACGGCGCTCGGGCTGAACCTCAGCTCCCCGGGGGAGTCCCCTTTCAGGGCCTGCAGCAGGGAAAGGTCGCCGCAGCCGGCCAGCACCAGCAGCAACGCCAGCCCCGCAGCGCCCAGGGCCAGCCGGCCCCGGATTCGATCCCTCTCATCAAGCATTCTGCACCTCTGCTACGGATTCCATTTCACCAGCGTATTGTCCTTGAGGCCGACGGCATCCTCCACCGTCACCACTACGTTCCCGGCGGCCAATTGCCGGTAGAGGCCCGTCACCGGGTCGATGGACCCGAGTGCCGGCTTGTTCGTGGAAAACGTGTACGACGATGGAGAACCGCCCGATGCGCTGAACTGGACTTCATCGTCGAGCGCCGAAACGGTCACGCTGCCCGGGGACAGCACCGGCAGCGTACCGGTGGCCGTCACGACCACTGCGGCGCTCACGCCGGGCGGCCCGCTGCCGTCCGCCACATTGACCGCATAGGTGCCCACGGCGCCGGGCGCCACGTAGGTGGCCGGATTGGCGTTGTCGATGCTGCCGCCAGTTGCGCTGAAGGAGTAATTTCCGTCGCCGCCGAACGCGGTGAAGGCCACCGTGCCCCCCGGCATCACGACTGCGGAAAGCGGAGTGATGCTCAACACATCGACGCCGACGCCACTCGGCGCCACCGTCACAATGGCCGCCTGGGAGACGCCTGCGAAGTCGAGCACCTCGACCACATAAGTGCCCTGGGGCGCGGGTAGAAAGTCGTAGGAAGCGTTCGGGGCAGCGCCCTCGGGCTGAAACAGCCCGTCCAGCTCCCAGTCATAGGGCAACGTCCCGCCGGTCACCATGAAGGTCCAGCCGACCCCCTCCGGCAGAGTGACCTCGGTGACGTTCAGCGCCGGTTCCCCGCCGGAGTATACCGTCACGAGCGTTTCCACCGTCTTGCCAGCCCCGTCGCTGACCTGGAGCGGAAAATTCCCGGCAGAGGTCGCCGGAAACTCCCAGGTGTGGTCGTCCAGGGGCGTTACCGCTCCGGACACGATGCTGTAGGGGGCAATGCCCCCCATGACGGAGAGGGTCAGGTCGACTCCCACTGCAATCACCGGATCGGCCGGGCTGAACCGCAGCACTCCGGGAGCCTCCCGGTAGAGGCTGTCGACCAGGGAAAGGTCGCCGCAGGCCGCCAGGGCCAGGGCGATCCCAGCCGCCAGAACGGTCTCCACCGCCAGAGACCGCCGCGGGACCCGCCCGGTCCGGGTCCGCGAACCACCTTTGCCTGGCAAAATCCCTCTCATAACAGCCTCTGAATCACAACCGAATATAGAAGAAAAGCACGGGCACGTTGAAACCCATGATCGGTTCCACCACGAGCGTCCCGTTCTGCATGTACATGTAGAGCAGCAGCTCGTAGAGGAAATCCAGGGACAGGCCCAGCCTGGGGGCGAGGGCCAGGCTCAGGCCCGCCCCGGCTTTGGCCTGCGGCAGCACGCGGGTAAGGCGCTGCACAACCTTGTCCTGCGGGGAAGCGTTCAAAGCCGCGCCCGCCTGGATCCGCACGTGCATCCCCAACCGCGATCGCTCCGACGTGCCCAGGCGCAGGCTCAGGCCTACCGGGATCAAGGACCCGAAATACGACGCCGTATCCTGTTCCGCGGGCAGCAGGCCCGCGTAGCCGGTGTATACCCCGTAGGCCAGCGCGGCGGAACCCAGGTGGGAGCGGTGTTCCAGGTAGAGCTCGGCCAGGTAGCCGAAGCGGAACAGGGGACCCAGCTCGGCCATGGGAAAGAAGGTCCCGCCGCCGGCGCCTATCTCCAGGCGCCGCTCGGGGGCCAGCCCGGCCGGGGAGGCGCGATCGGGTCGTTCCTGCCCGGCGGGCAGAGGCTCCGGCTCGGCCTGCTCCTGGGAGGCTTGGGCGGCAGGAGCCTCGGGAGCTTCCGCCGGAGGAACCTGCGCCTCCGCCAACCGCTGCCTCTCCTGCACCGCCTCTGCCAGGTGCGGCCGTATCTGAGGCAGAAGCTCCTCCACGACGGGGCCCACGACTTCGTCCAGGCGCAGGTCGATCCTGCGACTGGCTGACGCCGAGGCGATGCGCTCTCCCCCCTTCACCCGCCAAACCTCCACCTCCAAGTGGATCGTTTCTTCCGTACTAGTGTATCGCTCCAGGAACAGAAAATCCGCGTCCGTGGCTTCCTTCAGGAGCCGCTCCAGAGGGGCGGCGGCCAGGGCGGCCAGCAGCGCCTCCTCCGGAATCCGGGCCGCCAGCCCCGCCCGGGCCAATTCGATGCCCAAAGCGGCGGTCAGGACCTTCTGGAAGGCAGCATGCTGCTCGCCGCCCGGTCGAGGCACGATCAGGGCCACGGCCCTGGGGGTGGCATCCGGGGCCGGTCGGAGCGGCCTGCTTTCCTGTGGAAAGCCCGGGATCGATAGGAGCAGCAGGCCAGCTCCCAGCGCCCGCAAGCCTGGCTTCAGCACTTCCTCCTCATATCGGGCGGGCAGCCGCGGATTTCTGTCAATATCAAGTATATGGCTGTGGCCCTTAAATCACCAAACGGAATCAGCTCCGCTTGACGGAGGCGATGGGCATGCAATAGCATGGCGGCCAGCCCTATGACCGTGCTCGACGACATCCCCTTCCGCCTGGACGAGGCCGCCTTCCTGCGGCTCACCCGCCTGGAGGGCACCGCGGAGGTGCGGGGCCTGCTGGAGCGGGTGGCGGCCGCGGCCAGGCCCAAGGCCGCTTACAAGGTGTGCTACGTCGGCGAGCGGGGCGCGGAGCGCGTGCGGATCGAGGGCCAGGAGTTCCGCAGCGAGGTGCTGGTCCGCAACCTGGAGGAAGTGGAGCGCGTCTTCCCCTACGTGGCCACCTGCGGGACCGAATTGGAGGAGCTGGAGGAAGCGGGACCAGCTGCCGACCTTTTTGCCCGCTACTGCCTGGACGTGCTGAAGGAGCTGGCCCTGGGGGCGGCGCGTGACCGCCTGCTGGAACACCTGCGGACAGCCCACGGGGCCGCCCGCCTGTCCTCCATGAACCCGGGGTCCGGGGACGCCCGCCTCTGGCCGCTGGGCCAGCAGCGTCCGCTGGTCGGCCTGCTGGGCGACGTGGAAGGAGCCATCGGAGTGCGCCTGACCCCCAGCCTGCTCATGCGGCCCAACAAGTCGGTTTCCGGCATCCTGTTCCCCTCCGAAGTGCATTTCGAGAGCTGCCAGCTCTGCACCCGCGAGGATTGCCCGCGGCGGCGCGCCCCCTTCGGCGGGGCCCGGGCCCACCCCTAGACCCGCTTATGAACCTGGTCTGGTCCGGGGCCTTCCCCATCCACACCTACGAGGTGGACCCCTGTTTCCGCCTGGCCGTCCCCGCCCTGTTGGGGTTCCTGATGGAAGCGGCGGGGCACAACGCCGACGCTCTGGGCTTCTCCATACCGCAGCTGGCGGCCAGCAACCTGACCTGGATGCTCTCCCGGCTGCGAGTGCGCCTGCGCGAGCACCCCGGCTGGCGGGCCAGCCTCCTGGTGGACACCTGGCCTTGCGGCCTGAATCGGTTGTTCGCCCTGCGGGACTTCCGGCTGTGCCTGGAGGGCCGGGTGATCGGCGAGGCGGCCAGCGCCTGGCTGCTGATCGACACGATCCGGCGGCGGCCGGTGCGCCCCGAGAACGCGGCGGACTGGAGCGGGATGATCCACCCCGAGCGGGCGCTGACGGTGGACATGGACAGGCTGCCGCCTTTCCCCGAGCCTCCGGGCGACGGAGTGCGCGAAACCGAGCTCTCCGTGCGCTATTGCGACCTGGACGTGAACCTGCACGCCACCAGCCCGCGCTACGCGGAATGGCTGCAGGAGAGCTTGCCCACTAGCCTCCTGGCCTCCTCGGTGCCGGCCGAACTGGACCTGGACTTCCAGAACGAAGCGGGGGTCGGCGAGCGCATCCTCTCGCGCTCCGCGCCGCTGGGCGGCGGGTCCTTCGCCCACTCCCTGGTGCGCCTGGCCGACGGGGTGGAGGTGGCCCGGGCGCGAACCGCCTGGCTGCCGGCCGTCCGCCCTTGAACGGCGCTCCGTGCCGGCTCCTGACGCTTCTTCTTGACTTCCCCATTGCCTATGCAGCATGCTTGAAACAAGGAGGCACGCATGAAGCGAGTTCTCGCGTCTCTGCTCCTGGGCGTCCTGCTGGTCGCTGCGCTGCCCGCGCAAAAGCTGGAGCTGTACTACTACAAGCAGGAAAATCAGGAAGGCCTGAAAAAGCTCGTGGACGCCTTCGTCAGGGAGAATCCCGCCATCAGCATCGACCTGCTCATCATTCCCAACGACGCCGACGCCACCATGGCCGCCCGGGCGGCCTCGGGGAAGCTTTCGGACATATTGCAGATGCAGTCCTACAGCCGGGTCTTCGAGTATGCCCAGAAGGGCTACGTCCTGGACCTGTCCAAGGAGCCCGTATTGGCCAAGGTCATCGATTCGGCCAAACCGGCGGTGACCCTCCAGGGCAAGCAGTGGGCGCTGCCCATGGACTTCGCGGGCATCGGCATCATCTACAACAAGGCCACCTTCGCCGAGTTCGGCCTGAAGCCCCCGGTCACCTACCGCGAGCTGGAGCGGGCGGTGAAAACCCTCAAGGACAACGGGGTCACCCCCTTCGCCGGCCTGCTGAAGGAGAACTGGTCCATCGGCCACTTCATCACCCTGGTGCACACCAGCCTGCTGGCAGAGAAGAAGATCCCGGTCGCCAAGTTCATCGCCGACATGGACGCCGGAAAATCCAGCTACGGGGTGGTGGACACGCGCAAGCTGTTCTCGCTCATCGACTTCTACCGGGCCAACATGGACAGCAACGCCGAGGAGATGAGCTGGAACGAGCAGCAGGCGGCCTTCGCCAACGGACAGGCGGCCATGATGGTGCAGGGCCTGTGGTCCTACGGCGCGGCCATCGGCACCAACCCCTCCCTGGACTGCGGCTTCGTGCCCTTCCCGGTGTTCAACGATCCGAAGATGAACAAGTTCTACGCCGACGTGGACTCCTGCTTCGGCATCTCCGCGCAGGCTTCCCCCGATAAGCAGGCGGCGGCCAAGAAGTTCCTGGCCTGGCTCGCCACGCCCCAGGCGGTGAAGATCTGGACCACGGACTACAAGCTAACGCTGTCCTTCAAGGGCGCGGACCTCTCGGCCCTGAAGCCCCCCTTCGTGGAGCTGATGTCCACCGTGGGAAGGAGCGGGGCCTATCCTTGGGCCTTCTCCATGTACCCCACGGCCGTGTTCGAGGATGCGGTGAAGAACGGAGCCCAGGCCTACGTCTTCAAGAAGAAGGCCGCCGAGGCGGTGATCGCGGACATCGACCGGCAGTGGCGGGAAGCGCGGTAGCGGCGCGCTCGACCGCGCTGGGAGTCCGGCTTTGGTGGAATCCAGGTTCCGGCGCCAGCTTTTCTTCTGGATTTTCGTCCTTCCCGCCCTGGCGGCCTACGCCCTGTTCTTCCTGTACCCTTTCGCCCAGGGCATCCGCATCTCCTTCACCAACTGGGACGGGCTGACCCCGCGCGCCCCGATCAGCCTGCCGCGGGCCGAATTCGAGTCCCGCATCCTGCAGCGCCTGGCCCGGCCGGCGGACCGCGCCTTCCTGCTCGAGGTCTACCACCTCGACGAAGACGACGGCCTGTTCAAGCGCTACGAGCTCTCCGGCGCGCGGCGCTACCGGGTGTACGCCCTCCTGCGCGCCGCCGGCTGGCAGCCGGAAAACTACCGCTGGGTGGGCCTGGCCAACTACCTGGCCATCTTCAGCGGCCGGGTCGAGGAGCGCTTCTACCCCCGCCGCCTGCAGGTGCGCCATTTCAACCCCGACTCCAGCCTGCCCGGCGCCATCCTGGCCCGGGACTTCGAGCGGGTGATCCTGCCAGCCCTCCCCGGCGAGGAGGAGAGGGCATTCCTGCGCTCTTTCTACGAGCCTTCCCCGGAGGGCTACACTCTGAAACCCGAGTACGACGAGTTCGCCCTGGAGGACCGCGTCTGGCTGCTGCCCGAGGTGGAGCGGGAGGGCGCTGTGGCTTCCACGAAGGTGGACCGCTTCCTGGAAGGGGTGAAAAACTCGGGGCTCTCTCAGGACCGGGGGGCGCTGGAGCGGGCGGTGGGGGATTTCCTGGCCAGCGGCCCCATCTCGGCGGCCGGCGCGGCCCAGGCCCGGCAGGCCGCGGAGGAGATGTTCGGCCTCGGGCGGCTGAAGAGCCTCCTGGCCTCCGCCTGGGTCCAGCAGAGCTTCGACCTGGGGGTGGTGGGCTTCACCCTGTTCTTCACGTTCTTCAATGTGCTGTGCTCCAACCTGCTGGCCTTCTTCATCGCCATGGCGCTGGACGCGCGCCTGAAGAGCCGCAACGCGCTGCGCAGCGTGTTCTTCCTGCCGAATGTGCTTTCCATGGTGGTGGTGGCCCTGGTCTGGTCCTTCGTCTTCTACCACCTGCTGCCGGCCCTCACGGGCATCGACAAGTGGATGGGCGACCCGGCCAAGGCTCCCTGGTTGATCGTGATGGTGCAGGTCTGGCGGGAGTCCGGCTACCTGATGGTCATCTACCTGGCCGGCCTGCAGACCATCCCCGCCGACGTGCTGGAGGCGGCCATGATCGACGGCACCGGCTTCTGGGGCCGCCTGCGGCGCATCACCCTGCCGCTGCTGGTGCCGGCCTTCACCGTCTGCCTGTTCCTGAGCCTGTCCAACTCCCTGAAGTGCTTCGACCTGGTGTACGCCATGGTCGGCCCTTCCGGCTACGCGGTGGGCACCGTGCCCCTGGTCATGGACATCTTCTTCGACGCCTTCGCCAAGCGCCTGGCCGGCCTGGCCACGGCCAAGGCCATCCTGCTGTTCCTGGCCATCGTGCTGATCACCGGCGTCCAGTTGAGCGTCATGAAGCGGCGGGAGGTCCAGCAATGAGGCCCGGGAAGCCGCGGAGGCCCAGGCGGCCGGCGGCCCTCGTCGCCCTGGAGGCGCTGATGATCCTGGCCGCGCTGGCCTTCATCTACCCGGCCCTGTTCGTGCTGAACAACGCCCTGAAGCCGGACGCGGACATCACCCTGCGTCCGGTGGCCCCGCCCACGCGCCTGTACCTGGCCAACTTCGCCAAGGCCTGGAGCC
>MIBK01000238.1:16344-18577 GCA_001829505.1 Spirochaetes bacterium RBG_16_67_19
AAGCTGGCCCGCACCCGCACCCGCCTTTCCTGGATCCTGTACTCGGCCTTCGCTTTCGCCCTGGTGATCCCCTTCCAGATCGTGATGGTGCCGATCGTGGGGCTGGCTACCGACCTGAACCTGGCCAGCATCTGGGGCATCATCCCCATGTACTGGGGGCTGGGCGCGCCGCTGGCCGTGTTCATGTACCACGGCTTCGTCAAGAGCGTGCCGCGGGAGCTGGAGGAAGCGGCGGCCATCGACGGGGCCGGCCGCTTCTACTCCTTCTTCCGGGTGGTCTTCCCGCTGCTCAAGCCCATCACCGCCACCATCCTCATCCTGGACTCCCTGTGGATCTGGAACGACTTCCTGCTGCCCCTGGTGGTGGTGCGCAAGGGCACCCTGCAGCTGGAGCAGATGCAGTTCTACGGCATGTTCCTGCGGGAGTACGGCCCAGCGGCGGCCAGCCTGATTCTTTCGGCCGCGCCGATCATCGCGCTGTACCTGCTGCTCCAGAAATACATCATCAAGGGCATCGCCTCCGGCGCGGTGAAAGGATAGGCGGTGGAGACGGAGCACACGGAGCTGCTCGTGCTGGGCAGCGGCCCGGCCGGGTACTACTGCGCCTTGCAGGCGGCGCGCGCGGGTTTCCGCACCGCGTTGGCCGAGAAGGCGGAGCTGGGCGGCACGGGTTTCCGCTGGGGCTGCCTGCCCGTAAAGATGGGACTGGACGCCCAGCGCCAGGGGCGGCCCTCGCTGCCCGGCCCCTCGCTCCTGGCGGAAGTGGAGCGGCGCCTGGAAGAGGGCCTGCGCGCGGCCGGGGTCGCCCTGCTCGCCGGCGAGGCCTCCTTCCTGGACGACCATAACCTGGCGGTGGGGGCGCGGCGGGTTTCGGCCCGGACCGTGGTGATCGCCACGGGCAGCCGGCCGGCGGCCCCGGCCGGCCTGGCGCTGGACGGGCGGCGGGTGTTGAGCCACGCGGACCTGGTGCAGCAGGCGCGGGTGCCGGGCAGCGCGGCCATCGTGGGCGCGGACGTGGAAGGCGCGGAGCTGGCCTGTCTGCTGGCCGGGCTGGGCGCGCGCGTGCACCTGCTGGAGCAGGAGGCGGAAATCCTGCCGGGCCAGGACCGGGACCTGGCCGGCCCGGTGCAGGCCGCCCTGGAGGGACTGGGCGTGCGCCTGCATCTGGGGACCAGGGTCCTCTCCGCTCGCCCCGCCTCGCGCGGCGCGGTGGTCAGCCTGGCTGGCGGCGGGGAGCTCGCCGTGGAGCGCGTGCTCGTCACCGGCCTGCGCGCGCCCGCCCTGCCGGGCGGACTGGCGGAAGCCGGCGTGGTCTGCGACGCGGCCCGCATCCCCGTGGACGAGCGCTTCCGCACCAGCGTATCCCACATCTACGCCATCGGCGACGTGAACGGCCGGTGCGGCCTGGCCCACGCCGCCATCCAGCAGGGCCTGCTCCTGCCGGGAGCCCTGCGCGGCGAGCCGCCGGCCCCCGCTGCCTACCCTTCCCCGCCCCGGGCCCTGTTCACCTTGCCCGAGATCGCGGGGGCCGGGCTGCAGGAGCGGGAGCTGCAGGCGCGCGGCCTGCCCTTCCGGGCGGCCACGGTGCGGCTGGCCGATACCTGGAGGGGCCTGTCCCATGGGCTGCGGGAGGGTTTCCTCAAGGCGCTGGCCGCCCCCGACGGCCGCCTGCTGGGCATCTGGGTCTGCGCGGAGAACGCCTCCGAGCTGGCCGCCCCCTACGGGGCGCTGCTGGCGCGCGGAGCTACCGTGGAGGAGGTACGGCGGAGCCTGTTCATCCACCCGACCCTGGCCGAGGCCCTGCTGGAGGCGGTTCGCCGGCTGTAGCCCGGCCCGGGTGCGGGAGGTACTGCAGGCAGAAGCGGATGGCCGGCAGGATGCGCCCGGCAATGCCTACCGCGTGCGGCGACAGGCGGTACAGGCCGCGCGCGGTGTACAGCTCCAGCTCACAGGCCAGGCCCAGGCCCTCCAGCACGCCGGCGAAACGGCGGAAGGGGCCGGCCAGCCGGTACTCATCTTCCTCGGCGCAGTTCATCAGCAGGTGGACTCCGCGAAAGGCGCCGGGAGTGCCCGCGGCCAGCTCCCCCAGGTCGGCGCGGATCCAACCCTGGCGGTCCTCCCCGAACACCCAGTCGCAGGTCTCCACCAGGTCCTCCAGGTCCTCGCGCCCGCGGGCCGCCGCACCAGCGGGGCCCAGCAGGAGGCGGTAGTAGGGGCGGGACAGCTCGAGTTC
>MIBK01000238.1:18623-19342 GCA_001829505.1 Spirochaetes bacterium RBG_16_67_19
GCGAAGCGCTCCGGGTGCAGGATCCCTCCCAGCAGCGCACCGTCCCCTCCCATGGAGCCCCCGATCAGGGCCCTTCCCTCCCGGGAGGCGATGGTCCGCCAGCTGCGGTCCGTGTGCTCCACCACGTCCCGGAACACGTACTGCGCGTAGCGCCCGGTGCGCGGGGAATCGGTGAAGAAGCTGCCCTTCCAGGAAAGCTCTCCGTCCAGGCCGCGGGCGGCGTACTTGTGCGCCCGGTGCAGGCTCCCATCCGGCTGCACCAGGATGAAAGGAGGAAGCCCGCCGGACAGGATCAGGGCGTCCAGGGTCTCCAGGGTCGGGATGCTCCGGGCCAGGCCGGAAACCAGCGGGCGCAGCGGCCGGGGCACGACCGCCTTGATCGCCTGCAGCGAGGCGATGGTCGGCGGCATCGCCCCGTAGCCGTGCAGGAAATACAGCACGGGGTAGCGGCGCTGGGGCTCCCGGTGATAGCCCGGCGGCAGGTAGACCTGCAGCTCGCGCTCCGCCGAGCTGCCCAGGGGATTGCCCTCCAGGCTGGGGCCCCGCACCAGCGGACGCAGGTAGCGCTCTTCCCGCCCCTCCGCCCGGTCCCGCCCCCTGCTCAGGCGCATCGGCTCATCCCAGGCTTGACTGCCTGCGCCCCGCTCTGGCACACTTCCGCTTTATGAAAACCGGACCCAAGGTCTTGCTCATCGTGGGCATCGTGATTGCGGCTTTGA
>MIBK01000238.1:19397-25763 GCA_001829505.1 Spirochaetes bacterium RBG_16_67_19
GTCAATCCGGTCGACATCGCCGGCATCGAGGACGGCGCATACTCCGGCAGCTTCCGGAAGGGCCGCTTCTCGTATTCCGTCGAGGTGACGGTGAAGGACCATCGCCTCCAGGCCGTGAAGTCCACCGGCGGCAGGCAGACCCAGGACGCG
Organism: Spirochaetes bacterium RBG_16_67_19; assembly: GCA_001829505.1. Taxonomy (GTDB): domain Bacteria; phylum Spirochaetota; class Spirochaetia; order SZUA-6; family DRHE01; genus MIBK01. Next base: position 19,548 of record MIBK01000238.1, read on the forward strand.
GTCATCCAGCAGATCTTCGCCCGCATCGTCGAAGTCCAGTCCGTCCAGGTCGACACCGTTTCCGGCGCCAGCCTCACCACCAAGGCGGTGTCCAAGGCCGTGGAAAACGCGCTGCACCCGGAGCAATAGCACTCTCAGAGCCCCAGCTGCGGCGGCCGCTCGCGCGGCTCCAGCGGCACCTGCATGCAGGCGTTCATCGCCGGGACCACCTCCTGGAAACCGGCGGCGATCGCTCCGACCACCTCGTAGCCGCCGGAGGAGCGCAGCTCGCGTTCGGGCATGGGGTAGTAGAGCTGGAAACCCACCCAGCGGCCGCGCGGCTGGCGGCGGGCCGCCGCGGCCAGAGCCGCCGGCCCGGTGTAGGTGTCCGCGTCGAACACGGCGTTGCGCTCCCAGTCGCCCAGCTCGGCCACGAAGCCTTCGCGCCGGATCAGGCGGGCGAGCTCCGCCTCCAGGACGCTGCCCTTTCGAAACCCGCGCACCAGCCGGTGCCAGTCCCAATCCTTCTGCAGGGTGTTTCCGGTGGGAGGCGAGGCCAGATAGCCCCGCTCCACCTGCAGCCCGAACTGGAAAACCCTCTTTTCCCTGTCCAGCCCGATGAACAGCTTGGCGCAGCCGAAGTTGTAGGAGGAGGACAGGGGCTTGGCCTGGCGGTTGGCGCGGGGCAGCCAGCAGATCCACTGCCAGTACACCCCGCGGCCCCAGCGGTCCGTGATGAATCCGGGGCCGTAGAGCTGCTCCAGGCGGTACTTGAGGATCTGGGTGATCCGCTCGTGGGGCTCCAGGTTGCCCACCCGGATGCCGCGTTGGAAGTCGATCCACTCCGGCCGGAAGGCTTCACCGGTTGGCAGCCCCGGGGCGAGCTTGCCCGCCTTGGAAAGGGGCAGGATGTCCCGCCGGCTCGCGCGCTTCTTCATGCTTCGTTCCCCCGTCAGTAGCTCTGCAGGGGGGCCTGCCCGGCGGCCTGCTTCAGCCGCGTGGCGGCTTCCACCGCCCTGCGCCGCAGCTCTTCCAGGTCCAGGTCGAGCAGGCGGCCCTCCCGGACCACGACCCTGCCTGCCACGATCACCGTGTGCACGCTGCGGGGGGCCCTTCGGCGAGGCGGCCGCACCCGGGCAGGCCCAGCAGCTCGCCGCCGCGCTGGCACAGGGGCAGCACCTCCCCGATCCGGCCCGCGCGCGCGTCGCGCCGCGCCGCTTTGGCCAGCAACGCCGCGTCCCGGGCCGCCTCGAAGATGCCCAGGCTGTTGCCGGAGGCCGGGCCGTCGGTGCCCAGGCCCACGCTCACCCCGGCTTCCAGGGCCCGCGGCAGGATGTCGGGCAGCCCTCCGAACTTCAAATAGGTCTTGGGACAATGGGCGATACCCGCGCCGCGCTCGCGGATCAGGGACAGGTCGGCGTCGGTGGCCGCACAGGCGTGGGCCAGCACCGTTCCCGGGCGCAACACGCCGGCCCGCTCCAGCACCTGGACCGGGGTCAAGCCCTTCTCCTTAAGGCTGCGTTCCAGCTGGCGGGGTTCCTCCGAGACATGGATGTGCAGCTTCAGGTCCAGCTCGCCGGCGGCCTCGGCGACCGTGGCCAGGAAGCTCTCCGGGCAGATGTACAGTGAATGCGGGCCCAGCGAGATCACCAGGCGCGGATCGCGTCCCGTGAAGGACCGGCTGAACTCCAGAGCCTCGGCCCACTGCCTCTCCCAGCCCTCCCCCGTGCCGAACGAGGCCCAGGCCAGGTCGGCGCGCATCCCGCTCTCGCGGTAAGCCTCCCAGGCGCGGTCCATGTGGAAGTAGTGGTCGGCCACGCAGGTCACCCCGGCCAGGAGCATCTCCGCGGCTCCCAACAGGGTTCCCCAGTACACGTCCTCGGGCCGCAGGGCGCGCTCGTAGCGCCAGACATGCCGGTTGAACCAGTCCTCGACCGTGCAGTCTTCCGCGGCGCCGCGCAGGAGGGTCATGGCCGTGTGGCTGTGCGTGTTGACCAGCCCCGGGATCAGGTACAGGCCGGAGCAGTCGAGGACTTCCGACCCCGCGCCCACCTGAGCCACGCCCGCCGGGGCCGACTGCGGCGCGATGCTCCGGATGCGGCCGTCCGCGATGCGCACCTCCAGGCCTTCGCGCCGGCTCAGGGCGCTGAAATCCAGGAGCGTGGCGCCGCGGAGGATCATGCCGGGGCGCCGTCCAGGGCGCGGATGGCCCGGAAGAGCAGCTCGCGGAACAGGGGCACGTCCACCTCCTCAGCTACCTCGGCGTTGGCCGGCCGGCCGCTGACCCCGTACACGTCGGCCACGGTGCGCCCGCGGGTGTACTCCCCGGCGGTCTCCACGACCACGTTCATCGCTCGCGTGCGGATCACCTCGGGCCGCAGCAGATGGGCCACGGCCAGGGCGTCGTGCAGGGGCGCGCCGTCGAAGCCGAACACCTCCCGGTTGGCCCGGGCGAAAAAACGCAGCAGCGGCGCCAGCACCCGGGAGACCTTCCCGTTCCAGGAGGCCAGTTCGTCGATATCCGCGAAGGAGAGGCGCGCCCGGTTGGTCACGTCCAGGCCGACCATGACGATCGGGGCCCCGCTCTCAAAAACGATGCGCGCGGCCTCCGGGTCCACGTAGATGTTGAACTCCGCCGCCGGGGTGACGTTGGAGTCGCGCACCGCCCCGCCCATGAGCACGATGCGCTGCAGCCTTTGCGCCAGCTCCGGAGCCTGGCGCAGGGCCAGGGCCACGTTGGTGAGCGGCCCGGTAGGCACCAGGGTCACCGGCTCGCGTGAGCCGAGGATCGTGCGGATGAGGAAATCCACCGCGTGCCCGGGGAGTCCGGGGAAGCCGGGGGCGGGCAGCTCCGCCCCGTCCAGGCCCGAAACGCCGTGGATCTCGGGGGCCACGATGGGCTCGCGCAGCAGTGGGCGGTCGGCCCCGCGGGCCGCGGGGATATCCTGCCTGCCGATCAGGGTCAGGATGCGCCGCGCGTTGCCCCAGGTCTTCTCCCCGGTCTGGTTGCCGGCGACGGTGGTCACCCCGAGCACCTCCAGCTCCGGGGAGGCGCAGGCCAGCAGAATCGCCACCATGTCGTCATGGCCGGGATCGCAGTCGATGAGGATCTTCATAACTTGCGCCTCCTCCTGGCGGCCTGGATGGAATAGCCCGTCAGCGCCAGGGCGGTGGCCACGTAGGGGATCATCTGGATGAACTCCGAGGGCACGGCGAGGGGGGCCAGGTAGATGGCCAGGGAGTTGACCACCCCGAAGAGCAGAGAGGACAGGAAGGTGCCCAGCGGCATGTTGTTTCCCAGGGAGGCCGCGGCGATGGCGATCCAGCCCCGGCCGGCGGTCATGTCGCGGGCGAACCAGGAGACATAGCCCATGGCCAGGTACAGCCCGCCCAGGGCGCCGAAGAAACCGGAAAGCAGCAGGGCCCACATCCGGGTGCGGTTCACGTTGATGCCCACCGACTGGGCGGCGTCGGGATTCTGGCCCACCGCGCGGATGCGCAGGCCCAGGGGGGTCTTGAAGACGATGAGCCAGTACAGGAACACCGCCAGGAAGGCCCCGTAGACCAGGACGTTCTGGCCGCTCAGGATCTCCCCCAGCACGGGGATGCGGCGGACCAGCGGCAGGTGCACCAGCGGGAAGACCAGGCTGGTGAGCGAGCTGGAGCTGCCCTTTTCGCCCGTGGCCAGGAACAGCACGAAGATGGTCAGCCCTCCGGCCATCATGTTCATGGCGATGGCCGCCAGTATGATGTCGGCCTTCAGGCGCAGGTGGAAGAAGCCCAGCAAGGCCGCCAGGCCGATCCCGGTGGCCAGTCCCGCCGCCAGGGCCAGCCACAGGCTCTGGGTGAAGGCGCTGACCAGCACCCCGGCGCAGGCCGAGCAGAGCATGATGCCTTCCAGGGCGATGTTCACCGAACCCGCCAGCCCGGAGATGGCCACCCCGACGGCCGGGAACAACAGGGGGGTCATCACGCGCAGGACGGCGAAGCCGAACTGGGCCGAGAGGATGCTCTGCAGCATCGCGCTCATGCCGCCTCCCCCCGGCTCTCGGCCTGGCGCACGGTGATGCGGTAGCGCCACTGGGCCAGGAAAGCCTCGGCGGTGATCAATAGTATTATGATCGACTGGATCACCGTGACCATCTCCGCCGGCACGTCGGACATCAGATTCAGCACCTGCCCGCCCACCCGCAGGTAGGCCAGGAAAAAGGAAGCGGCCACGATCAGCAGCGGGTGGTTGCGGCCGATGATGGCCACCACCACCCCGTCCCAGCCGTAGCCCGGGGAGCTCTGCCAGTTGAAGCGCCGGTGGATACCCATGACTTCGCTCATGCCGCCGATGCCGGCCAGCAGGCCCAGGAGGAGTTGGGAAAGCACCACCACCTTGAACACGTTGATCCCGCCGAAGCGGGCGAACTTCTCATTGGCCCCGGTCATGCGGATCTCGTAGCCGGAGGTGGTGTGGTACAGGAACAGGAACACCAGCACGGCGAAGGCCAGGGAGAGCAGGATGCCCCAGTGCATGCGCGTGTTGGGGATGAACTGGGCCAGCCAAGCGCTCTTGGGAAGCTGATAGGACACCAGGTAGCCGGCGTTCTTGTCGCGGAAGTGGAAGTTGATCAGGTACAGCCCCAGATAGTAGCCCACGTAGTTCAGCAGCAGCGAGGCCACCAGCTCGCTGCCCCGCCAGCGGGCCTTCAGCAGCCCGGGCAGGAAACCCCACAAGGCCCCCACCCCCCCGGCCACCAGCAGGGTCAGGGGGAGGTGCAGGAAGCCGGGCATGGCCGTGGACACCGCGAAGCCGGTGCCCACCGCGGCGCCCAGGTACAGGGCACCTTCGGCGCCCACGTTGAACTGCCGGGCCTGGAAGGCCAGGGCGATGGCCAGGCCGCACATGATGATCGGCGAGGCCATCTCCACCATGCTGGAGAAGCGGCTGCGCGACAGCAGGGGACCCAGCAGGAACTGCTGCAGGGAGAAGCCGGGGTCCCGGCTGATGAGGAAGATCAGGAACACGCTGATCACGATGCCGATCAGCACGGCGATGATGGTGCGCAGCAGGTTGAAGTATTTAAGGATGAACTTCTCCACTCGCCGCCTCCTCTTTCTTCAACCCCAGCATGTACGGTCCCAGGTCCTGGCCGCTGAGGCCGGCGGTGTCCCGGAAATGGGCCACCAGCTCGCCGTTGAAAATGACCAAAACGCGGTTGGAGAGCTTCAACACCTCATCCAGGTCCGCCGAGGCCAGGAAAACCGCCTTGCCCCGGTCGCGGGCCTCGGCCAGCAGGTTGTGGACCATCTCCTCGGAGCCCACGTCGATGCCTCGCGTGGGCTGGGAGGCGATGATCACCTCCGGTTCGCTGGACAGCTCCCGGGCCACAACCACCTTCTGAATGTTGCCCCCCGAAAGGGAGGCCACCGGCGCGCGCGGGGAGCGGGCCAGGATGTGGAAGCGCTCGATCAGGGAACGGGTGTGCCTGGCCACCGCCGCCCACAGCAGAATCAACCCGCGCGAGAAATCTGCTTTGTAGAAGCGGTCCACGATCACGTTCTCCTGCACGCTGGCCTCCGCCGCCGCCCCGTCCTCCATGCGGTCCTCGGGGATGTGCGCGACCCCCGCCTGGCGGATGCGGCGCGGGCTGGAGCCGTTCACCGCGCGGCCGCGGATGGCCACGGTCCCCGACGTGGCCGGCAAGAGGCCGGTGAGGATCCGCACCAGCTCGGTCTGTCCGTTGCCCTCCACCCCGGCCAGGCCCACGATCTCCCCGGCGCGCACGTCGAAGGACACCCCGCTCAGGACGCGCAGGTTCTCCTCGTTGACGAAGGTGAGGTCGCGCACGGACAGCAGGGCCGGCCCGGGGGACCTGGGCGGGGCCAGGCGCTCGGAGCTGATCTCCCGGCCGACCATCAGGTAGGCGATGTCCTGCTCGGACAGCTCGCCGGCGTCCCGCGTGGCGATGACCCGCGCGTCGCGCATGATCGTGACCCGGTCGGCGATCCTCTTCACCTCCCGCAGCTTGTGGGAGATGAAGATGATCGTCTTGCCGTGGCTCTTGAGCTCCTGCAGCGTGCCGAAAAAGCCCTCAGCTTCCTGGGGAGTGAGCACCGAAGTGGGCTCGTCGAGGATCAGCAGTTCCGCGTTGCGGTACAGGGCCTTGAGGATTTCCACCCGCTGGCGCACCCCGATGGGCAGGTCCTTGATTTTCTTGTCCGCCGGGACGGCCAGGCCGTACTCCC
>MIBK01000238.1:25776-27247 GCA_001829505.1 Spirochaetes bacterium RBG_16_67_19
GAAACCCGGGCGGTGATCTCCTGGGCCCGGCGGGTGTCCAGGAACAGCCGCCCCCAGCGCGGCTCCACCCCCAGGATCATGTTCTCGGCCACGCTCAGCTCCGGGGCCAGCATGAGGTGCTGGTGCACCATGCCGATGCCCAGGCGGATGGCCTCATTGGAGCTGCGCAGGTGAACCTTCTGCCCCTTGTAGAGGATTTCCCCCTCCTGCGGCTGCAGCATGCCGAACAGGATCTTCATCAGGGTGGACTTGCCCGCGCCGTTTTCGCCCACCACCGCGTGGATGGTGTTGCGCTCCACCGCCATGCTGACCCCGCGGTTGGCTACCACCCCGTTGGGATAGATCATCCGAATGTCGCGCACTTCCAGGATCGCTGCCATGCTTCCCCCCGTGGGAAAAAAAGGGCGGCCCGCCGACGGACCGCCCCTCGTGCAACAGCCTACTTGCCGAAGGCGGTGTCGACCTGGATCTCCCCATTGAGGACTTTCTGCTCCAGGTCTTTAACCTTCTTGCGGATGTCCGCGGGGATGACCTTCTTGAAATTTTCGTTGTCGGCGATCCCGATCCCGCCTTCCTTGATGCCCAGGGCCTCAGCCGCCCCGTACTTGATGGTCCCTTCCTTGGTGCCCTTGATGGCCCGGAACAGCGAATAGTCCACGTTCTTCAGCATGGAGACCACGATGAAGGAGGCCTTGAGCGGGTCGCTGTCCTTGAACAGCAGCCACTGGTCGGAGTCCACGCCGATGGCGTAGCGCTTCTTCTCCTTGGCCGCGTCCAGCAGGCCCAGGCCCGTCTCGCCGGCTACGTTGTAGGCGATGTCCGCGCCCTGGTCGTATTGGGCCAGCACCAACTCCTTGCCCTTGGCCGAGTCGCTGAACGATCCGGCGTAGGACACCAGCACCTTCACGTCCTTGTCCACGTACTTGGCGCCCTGCTCGTAGCCGACCTTGAAGTCGTTGATAACCGGGATGTCCATGCCGCCCAGGAAGCCGATCACTTTCTGCGGGTTGGCCTGCGGCAGCTTGGAAGTGGTCACCATCGCGGCCAGCGCCCCCACCAGGAACGATCCCTCGTTCTGCTTGTAAAGGATGGAGTAGACGTTGCTTAAGCCCGGCTTGCCGTAGTCCACCGTGGTGTCGTAAGTGATGAACTTCTTCTTGGGGTTCTGGGGGGCCAGCTTTTCCAGGATCTCCTGCAGCTGCCAGGTCCCGGCGATGATGATGTCCCAGGGGCCCTCCGTGAGCTGGGCGATGTCCGGCTCCCAGCGGGCCGGGTCGTAGCCGCCTTCGATGGTCTTGGTGATCACCCCCAGCTCCTTGGCCGCCCGCTGCACGCCGCGATTGGCGGAATCGAAGAAGCTCTTGTCCCCCAGCGTGCCGTTCACGTACAGGACCACCCGTAGCTTGGCCTGGGCGAATACGGGCGCGGCGGCGGCCGCCAGCAGCACGGCCAGCAGAGCAAGAATCAGCGC
>MIBK01000238.1:27493-27588 GCA_001829505.1 Spirochaetes bacterium RBG_16_67_19
CATGACCGGGTTCCTGGCCGCGGTCGACGGCTCACCGGCCGACCCGCCCCTGGCCGTGGTCGCGGACATGGATGCCCTGCCCATGCCGGGCCCTT
>MIBK01000238.1:27729-30392 GCA_001829505.1 Spirochaetes bacterium RBG_16_67_19
ACGTGGAGCTGGAGCGACGGGAAGCCCTGCGCGGCGAAGGGCGCCTGCGGGCCCTGAGCGGCAAGCAGGAGCTGCTGGAACGGGGGGCCTTCGGCGGATTCCGGGCCGTGGTGGCCACCCACGCCGCGGTGCTCCAGCCCGGCGAGGTGAGCAGCGTGCTGGCCATGAACGGCTTCGAAGTGCGGCGCTGGTCCTTCCTGGGCGCCTCAGCCCATGCCGGAGCCCACCCCCACCGGGGGCGCAATGCCCAGAACGCGGGGGCCCTGTTCCTGCAGGCCTGCGCCTTCCTGCGCGAGAGCTTCCCGGAGGACCGGCACGTGCGAATCCACCCCGTCCTGCGGCTGCCTCCCGGCCAAGCGGTGAACCTCATCCCCGCATCGGCCCTGGTGGAAACCTACGTGCGCGCCGTGGATCCCGAAACCGTCCAGGACACCGCCCGGCGCCTGCAGGCCGCGGCGGAGGGCTGCGCCGCCGCCATCGGCGTGGAGCTGCGCAGCGAGCCACTGCGCGGCTACGCCCCCTTCCGGGCCGACGCCCGGCTGCAGGCCCAGCTGCGGGAGACGGTCGAGGCTCGCGGCCTGCACTTCGTGGAGGAGCCCTTCTCCGCGGCTTCCAGCGACATGGGCGACGTGAGCCAGCAGAAGCCTTCGATCATCGTCGGCCTGCCGGGCACCAACGGCCGCCTGCACGAGCAGGAGTTCCGGGTCACCGACGAGCGGGCGGCGTACTTCCAGTCCGCGGAGCTGCTCGCCGACTACCTGCGGCGCCTGGCCAGCCTCCCGGCGGAGAGCCTCTCGGCCCCCAATCCGACGAAATAGGCCAGGAAGGAAACGCCCAGGGTGTAAACGGAGCGCAGCGGCACCCGGAGCACCGCCAGCAGGATGGCCGCCGCGGCCCCGGTCAACAGGGTCAGCAGGCCGGCCAGCTCGCCACCCCTCCTGCCGTGAAACAGCCCGAACAGCAGGGGCAGGTAGCACAGCAGGATCGTGGAGGAGGCTACGGACAGCTCCACGATGTAGGCGGGCCGGGCCAGGGAAAAGAGGAACACCAGCGCAGTGAGCAGGCCGATGAGGCCCCTGCCCAGCCACAGGCCGTGCTGCCGGGGGAACAGGTCCCGGCTCACCATGGAGGAAAGCGAAAGGATGATCGAGTTGGCCGTGGTCACCGCCGCGAAGACGATGCTCAAGGCCAGGGCCAGGGACAGGCCGCGGCGCATCCGGGACAGCAGCTCCAGGATCACCCGGTCCCGGTCGGCCACCGCCGGGAACAGGCCCTGGGCGGTGCCCCAGCGGGCCGAGAATCCCAGGAAGCTGACCAGCAGGGTGTACAGCAGCCCGAACAGGGCGAACATCCAGACCATGCGATTGAAGGCCTTGCCGTCCCTGGGGATGAACAGTCGCTGCAGCACCTGGGGATTGGTCAGGGCGAAGAAGATCCAGGGCAGGGTGAGGTCCACGAAGCGCACGGGCGTCCAGAACGCGTTCGGGAAGCTCTGGGGCTCCAGGCCCGGGAAGCGGCCCCGGGTCCAGACCACGGCGGCCACCGCCACCGCGAACATGAAAGCTCCCTGCAGGGTGTCGGTCACGGCCACTCCCCGCAAGCCGCCGATGAGGGCCCACACCGCGATCACCACCGCGGCCACGGCCGCCCCCAGCGTGAAGCTCAAAGCCCCGTGACTCTGGAAGATCAGGCCTAGGCCGATCACCTGGCTGGCCGTGTACGGGATGAGCGCCACCAGGGCGATCACCGTGCCCGCTCCCGCGGTAAGCCGGCCGTAGCGCTGGGTGAACAGTTCCATGGGGGACACCAGGCCTTTGCTGCGGCCCATCTCCCAGATCCTGCGGCCATAGGTGGCCAGCAGGATCAGCGTACCGGCCAGGTAGCACAGCTCGAAGAGGGTAGCCCCGATGCCCGTGGCATAGGTGAGCCCCACCAGGCCGACCATCATGAACGCCGAGTAGGTGGTGGCCGCGTAGGTGCCGGCGGAGACCAGCCCGCCGATCATCCGGCCGCCGAGGAAGTACTGCTCCTGGCTCTGCCGCCTCCTGCGCACCAGGACGGCGATGAGCGTTCCCAGCACAACGTAGATCCCCAACAGGACGAGGAAGTCGGACATGGCGAACTATATCCGTCGGGAGGCGGGCTGGGAAGCAGGAGCGGCCGCGCTTACAGCGCCATCCTGACTGTGCAGCCGGCCGCGATGTCCAGGTTGGCGAAGCTCCACAGCTCCTCGCTCAAGTGCATCTCCAGCAGGACCTTCGGGCTCAGCCGCAGCCTGGCTCCGAAGGATATCGTGCCGGACAGCGAGCTCAGCCAGGGGTGCGGATGCCGGTAGGGCAGAGTCATCCCGTCGGCCTGCAGCAGCCAGGCGACCCGCTTGGGGGCCCACTCCAGGCAGGCGAAGAAATCCAGGTTGTGCGGGCGGAAGCCCAGCACCTCCTCCCAGGACGGCTCCCCGAATATCAGGTAGCGCAGGCCCCCGTAGACGGCGAAACCGGAGCGGCGCCAGGAAGCCAGCGCCCCGAGGCCGGCGCCCAGCCTGCCGCTGGAGGTGGAAAGCCGCGCCGAACCGACCGGCAGCGAAAGCGCCGCCTGCAGCGCGGCGCCGAATCCGCCGGCCTGCCCGTCCCGGATCGTCCATTTCGCCGTGAGCACCAGGTCCC
>MIBK01000238.1:30567-31099 GCA_001829505.1 Spirochaetes bacterium RBG_16_67_19
CCCGCCTCCACGGAGAAACCCCCCGCCAGACCGAGAGCCGCGCACAGGGCAAGCTTCAGCACCTCCGCGTCGATCAGCACATCCAGGTCCGGGTACAGGATCTCCGGGTCCCAGTGGAAGGCGTTGCCGTAGGCCGCCGTCGCGCTCAACGCCAGGCGCCCCGGGTCCAGACCCCCGGGGCCCTCGGCGGGCAGGACGAGGAAGGGCAGGATTAGCGGGTAGGCGTTGATCACGCGCAGGGGCCCGGTGAGCGGGAGGCCCTCCGCAGCGGCCGCGGAGGGAAAAACGCCTGCAGCGAGCAAGGCGGGCAGGAGGAGCAGCGGCAGAGCCCGGGGCATGGGCCCAGGCTACCGGTCCGGGAGCGGCAACGTCAATCCACGAAGCGGAAACAGCGGCAGGAGCCGCGCTGTATTGTGCGCCCGCCCCCTCCCGGGATATGGTGGGGCCAGATCGCCATGGGCGCATACATCGGGGCCCTGGACCAGGGCACGACCAGCACGCGCTTCTTGCTCTTCGACCGCGAGGGCCGGCA
>MIBK01000239.1:0-1453 GCA_001829505.1 Spirochaetes bacterium RBG_16_67_19
ATTTTAGATGACAATGAAATTGATCCAGAGTCAATACTTGGCGTTGCCAGCATAAATGGACAGACTATCATTAACTGCATTGACGCTGCTAGTCGATCGATCCTGCGAGACCGCCTGTTTACTGCCGGAGAGCTACTGCGGATTAATCAACTCAGCCCAGAACCTCATGGTTCAAGCGAAAGTGAAGAAGAGCAGTTAGAGCTCCCCGGAGTTTTCGAATGATGAGCCTCCTGCGGATTGCTACGATAGTCGGAGGTCATGGCGAAGTTGAAGCTCTGCCTATCCTGATTAATAGGATCGCCCAAGAGGTATCCCCCTCGATTTCGATTGATATTCTCGAGCCTATTAGAGTGCACGAAGATCGAATAAGAAGGGAAATCGAAAGATATGTAGAGCTAGCTTCAAGAAAACTAGGAGCCTATGGAGCTATCTTGATCCTACTTGATTGCGACTGGGAAGAAGCCTGCGCGAAGCGTGATGGCCCGGAGTTATTAGATAGAGCAAGAAAGGCCCGTTCCGATCTGCCAATATCGGTTGTGCTCGCCAATAAGGAATACGAAAATTGGTTCATTGCTTCCATCCCATCAATTCGCGGAAGTTGTCGACTTGCAAAGGAAATGGAGCCGGTTGATGATCCAGAAAAAATACGCGGGGCAAAGGAGTGGCTAAGCAAATACATGCCACGAGACCAGCCATATACACCAACCGGCGATCAGGCGGCACTTACCAGAGTATTCGACTTAGAAATGGCTCGACGGAAGGCACCTTCATTCGATAAATGCTACCGTGAAATTTCTCAGCTGCTTGGTATCTTACAGCAGCATCAATAAGAAAGCTAACTAATCCTCAAACTGGAGCGCTCCGAAGCGCTCGGGCTGGTGGAAGTTCAGCTCCTTCCCGATGGGCGCCCAACTGCCCCAGTGGGGGTGGGAGCAGGCATCCGCGCACTTGAACAGGTTCCCCCGCCAGGAGGCGCCCGCGGTCTGCGGCGGCGAGCCCAGGTAGGCGGCGAACAGGGCGAAGGGCACCCGGTACTCCACCGCCCACTCCACCGGCTCGGGAAGCTCCCGCGGCACCCGCCGCGGCATGGAGTGAAACACCCTCAGGCCGCGCAGGTGCCTCTTTTCGACCTGGCGATACTTCACGAAGCCGTCGGGCGTGCGGGTGGGATCCTCGATGTAGTACAGCAGCAGAACGCCTCCGCAGTTCATTTCGAAGTTGAAATAGCCGCGGTCCTGGCGCGGGCGAACGAAGAGCTCCACGCAGCTGTCGGCCCACACGGGGTCCTGGAAGCGCCGGCCCACGGCCCGCACCCAGCGGTCCTGCACCCGGAAGTGGACGTACAGGTAGCGCTGGTCATATTGCAGCCGGGCCTGGGTCGGCGGGCGATGCTCCGAGCTGGAGGGGTGGAAGTGGGCGATTTCCAGGATCGGGACTTCGCCCCAGGAGCGGC
>MIBK01000239.1:1509-2990 GCA_001829505.1 Spirochaetes bacterium RBG_16_67_19
GTCAACGGTGAACCTCCCGGCACGAGCATACCATTTGGAAACAGCATCGTGAATCACTATCTTGAAATCCATGGAGCGTACCGCGGGACAGCGCTTTCGCGATGCCCTTGATGAGGAAAAGCCCCTGCAGATCGTAGGCGTCCCCAACGCCCTGGTGGCGCTCATGGCCGAAAAGACCGGCTACCGGGCGATCTATCTGTCCGGGGCGGGGGTGGCCAACCTGTCCTACGCCCTGCCCGACCTGGGGATGACCACCCTGGACAACGTGCTGGAAGACGCCCGCCGCATCACCGGCGCGGTGGCCCTGCCGCTGCTGGTGGACGCGGACACCGGCTTCGGCGAGGGCCTGATGGTCGGCCGCACGGTGCGGCAGATGATCCGGGCCGGGGTGGCGGCCATCCACCTGGAGGACCAGGTGGCCGGCAAACGCTGCGGCCACCGGCCGGGAAAGGAGCTGGTGAGCCTGCAGGACATGGTGGACCGGATCAAGGAGGCCGTGGACGCCCGCAGTGATCCGGGTTTCGCCATCATGGCCCGTACCGATGCGGTGGCGGTGGAGGGGCTGCAGGAGGCCCTGGTAAGGGCCGCGGCTTACGCCCGGGCGGGCGCGGACCTGATTTTCCCCGAAGCGCTGGCTGAGCTGGACCACTACCGCGCCTTCCGCCAGGCGGCCGGTGTCCCCGTGCTGGCCAACCTGACCGAGTTCGGGCTGACCCCCGCCTTCACCACGGGCCAGTTGGCCGCGGCCGGGGTGGACATGGCCCTGTACCCGCTGTCGGCCAGCCGGGCGATGAACCTGGCGGCCCGCGGGGTGCTCCAGGCCATACGGGCGGAGGGCACCCAGGCGGGAGTGGTTTCGCAGATGCTGAGCAGGCAGGAGCTGTACGAGCTTCTGGGCTACGAGAATTACGAGCAAAGGCAGAGGCATGGCTGAGTACGAACGCAAGTTCGCGGGGGCCAAGAAAGTCGGAGGGCTGGCCGGCATCGTGGCCGCCGATTCGGCCATCTGCACCGTGGGCATCGAGGGCCGGGGCCTGAGCTACCGGGGCTATTCCATCGAGGACCTGGCCGCCCACTCCAGCTTTGAGGAGGTGGCCTGGCTGCTGCTGCGCGGGGAGCTGCCTTCGCCCCAGGAGCTGGCCGAGTACCGTCGAAAGCTCGCCTCCCTGCGGGAGCCGCCCGGCGAGCTGTCCCGCATCCTGGGCGCGATCCCCCCCGGGGACGGCATGATGGGGGTGCTGCGCACGGGCGTATCGCTGCTGGGCAACCTGGAGCCGGAGGTCAAGGGCTCCGACCCGCTGGCCCTCGCCGACCGCCTCCTGGCGGTCCTGCCCACGATCCTGCTGCGGCGGGAAGGCCGGCAGCCGGCCGTAGAGGAGGAGACCCTGGCCGGCTACTTCCTGCACAGCCTGCACGGGCGCCCGGTCCCCGAAAGCCACCGCCGCTGCCTGGACGTGTCGCTCATCCTCTACGCCGAGCAC
>MIBK01000239.1:3021-4230 GCA_001829505.1 Spirochaetes bacterium RBG_16_67_19
TCATCACCAGCACCCTGTCGGACGTGCACTCCGCGGTGGCCGGCGCGATCGGGGCCCTGGCCGGTCCCCTGCACGGCGGGGCCAACGAGGAGGCCATGCGGCTGATCGAAGCCTACCCCGATCCCGCGCAGGCCGAGCGGAGCGTCCGCGTCCGCCTGGAGCGCAAGGAGAAGATCATGGGTTTCGGGCACCGCATCTACACGGTGTCCGACCCGCGCTCCCCGATCATCAAGGACTGGGCGCGGCGCCTGGCCCAGAGCGAGGAGCAGAAGCGCCTTTTCGCCGTGGCCGAGGCGATCGAGCGGGTGATGTGGGAGGACAGGAAGCTGTTCCCCAACCTGGACTTCTACAGCGCCCTGGCCTACCGCTTCTGCGGCATCCCCACGGAGCTGTACACCCCCATGTTCGTGCTGGCCCGCACCAGCGGCTGGATGGCCCACATCATCGAGCAGCGGGCCGACAACAAGCTCATCCGCCCGATCAGCCGCTACACGGGCCCGGAGCCGCGCATGTACGTGCCGCTGGTGCGCGACCAGGAATGACGCCGACGGTCGCGCCGGACGGGCTGCTGGCCGAAATCGCCGACTACGTAACCAGGCCCCTGGAGACGGAGAGCGCCTTCCAGGCCGCCACCTGGAGCCTGGCCGACAGCCTGGGCTGCGCCATGCTGGCCCTGTCCTTCCCGGAGTGCCGCCGGCGGCTGGGCCCCGTGGTGGAGGGAGCGCTGACTCCCAACGGGGCGCGCGTGCCCGGCACCGGCCTCGAGCTGGATCCCGTGCAGGCGGCCTTCAATCTGGGCACCATGATCCGCTGGCTGGACTACAACGACACCTGGCTGGCCGCCGAGTGGGGCCACCCTTCCGACAACCTGGGCGGCCTGCTGGCCGTGGCTGATTGGTCCAGCCGCCGCGGGGGCGGGGCCGGGGACCTAGCCGTGAGCGTGCGCAGGCTGCTGGAGGCCCAGATCAAGGCCTACGAGATCCAGGGGGTCCTGGCCCTGGAGAACGCCTTCAACCGGGTGGGGCTGGACCACGTCATCCTGGTGAAGGTGGCCACCGCGGCCGCGGTGACCTGGCTGCTGGGAGGGGACACCCAGCGGATCGTGGACGTGCTGTCCAACGCCTGGATCGACGCGGGTCCCCTGCGCACCTACCGGCACGCGCCGAACACCGGCTGGCGGAAATCCTGGGCCGCCGGGGACGCCACCGC
>MIBK01000239.1:4271-10110 GCA_001829505.1 Spirochaetes bacterium RBG_16_67_19
CGGGCTACTCCACGGCCCTGTCCGCTCCCCGCTGGGGCTTCCAGGACGCCTTGTTCGGCGGCCGGCCCCTGCGGCTGGGACGGCCCCTGGGCTCCTACGTGGCCGAGAACATCCTCTTCAAGATCAGCTTCCCGGCCGAGTTCCACGCCCAAACGGCCGTGGAGGCCGCCCTGGCGCTGCACCCGGGCGTAAAGGGCCGCCTGGAGCAGATCCGCCGCATCCGCCTGCGCACCCAGGAACCGGCGCTGCGCATCATCGTCAAGTCCGGTCCGCTGCGCAACCCGGCCGATCGCGACCATTGCCTGCAATACGCGGTGGCGGCGGCCCTGCTCCACGGGGACCTGCGCGCCGAGCACTACGAGGAGCAGGCGGCCGGCGATCCGCGCCTGGACCGGCTGCGCGGGCTCATGGAGGTGGAGGAGGACCGCGGCTACTCGGCCGACTACCTGGATCCCGAGAAACGCTCGATCGCCAACTCGGTGCAGGTCTTTTTCCAGGACGGCAGCGCCACCGAACAGGTCGAGGTGCATTACCCCCTCGGTCATCGCCGCCGGAGGGCCGAGAGCCTGCCGCTGCTTTTCGGCAAGCTGCGGGGCAACCTCTCCGCCAGCCTTCCGGGGCAGCGGGTCGAGGGGCTCCTGGAGCTGTTCCAGGACCGCGGGCGCCTGGAGCAACTGGCGGTCCCCCGCCTGATCGAGCTGTTCCTGTAGGGTTTCTCCTTGCTTGCGCCCGGAAGGACGGTCGCCTATAATGTTGGGCGAAATGCCGCGCGTCCTCCGGGAAACTAGCATCACCATGGCTCTGGCCCTGGCGGCCTTTGCCCTCGCCCTGTACCTGGGCCGGATGCAGAACTACCTGCTGTTCCACAGCCTGGCGGAGATCTTCAGCATTGTGGTGGCCTGCGGGGTCTTCATGGTGTCCTGGAACTCCCGGGAGAGCGAGTCGCCGGAGGCCAGGAACATGGCCTGCCTGGGCATCGGCTTCCTGTTCACCGCCATCCTGGACATTCTCCACCTGCTCACCTACCGGGGCATGGGGGTGCTGGCCCCGGAGCGGGACCTGGCCACGAAGTTCTGGCTGGCCGCGCGCTACCTGCAGACCTCATCCCTGCTGGTGTTCGCCCTCGCGCTGCGGACGCGCTTGCGTCCCCCCTTCCGGACCCTCTTCGCCGGCTTCGGCGGCGCGACGATCCTTTTCATCCTGATGATCCTGCGCTGGGATGCCTTCCCCACCGCCTTCGTGGAGGGGGTCGGGCTAACCCCCTTCAAGGTCATCAGCGAGTATGTGATCTCCTCCCTCCTCGCGGTGGCCCTTCTGCTCATCCTGGGCGCGCGGATGTCCGAGCTGCTGGTGGGCCGGCTGCTGGCCGTCTCCCTGGGCCTGACCATCGCCAGCGAGCTGCTGTTCACCCTGTACATCCACAGCGACGGGCTGGCCAATCAGCTGGGACACTACCTGAAAATCGCCGCCTTTTTTCTGACCTACCAGGCGCTCATCGCCTACCAAGTACGCAAGCGCCTGGCCACCATCCAGGAGCTGGAAGCCGCCAAGCGCTCACTGCTGGAAGTCAACGCCGCCAAGGACAAGTTCTTCTCGATCCTGGCCCACGACCTGCGCAATCCCTTGAGCGGCCTGCAGACGGTCTCGGAGCTGCTGGCCGGCCGCTACGACGAGCTGCCCGAGGCGGACCGTCGCAGGTTCGCCGGTCTGCTGCGCGATGGGGCCGACCAGAGCCTGGCGCTGATGAACAGCCTGCTGCTTTGGGTGCGGTCCCAAACCGGGCGTATCCTCTGGGAGCCGGGGAGCATCGACCTGGCTCAGGCCAGCGAGGAGGCCATCGCCCAGATGCGCGCCGCCGCCGAGCGCAAGCAGGTCAGGCTGGAGAGCGCTGTGCCCCGCGGCACCCAGGCCTACGCCGACGGCAACATGGTGTCCACAGTACTCCGCAACCTGCTGTCTAATGCCCTGAAGTTCACTCCGGCGGGGGGCCTGGTGCGGGTGAACAGCGAGGCGGAAAACGGGCACCTGGCGACCAGCGTGACGGACACCGGCATCGGCATCGACCCCGCGGACCTGGACAAGCTCTTCCGGATCGACGCCCAGCTGAGCAGGCGCGGCACCGAGGGGGAGCCGGGCAACGGCCTGGGCCTGATCCTGTGCCGGGAGTTCGTAGAGAAGAACGGCGGGCGGATCCGGGTCTGCAGTCAGCCGGGCCAGGGAAGCTGCTTCACCTTTACCCTGCCTCGCCCGCCGGAGGGGGCCTCCGGCTCCCGCTCCCGTCCTGCGGGGGACCCGTAAGACTTGACAGGGAGGGGTGAGTCATGAATCCTACATTTCTGTAGGTTATCGCACGGCATGCCCAAGACCACCGAATTTTCGCTGCTTTTCGAAGTCAGCCAGACCCTGGACTCCAGCCTGGATCTGCGAGAGGTCCTGGGACCGGTGCTGAAGATCATCGCCCGCCACAAGGGCATCCTGCGCGGCAGCCTCACCCTGCTCAACCGCGACACCGGCGAGATTTCCATCGAGGCGGCCTACGGGCTTTCGCCCAGCCAGCAGCGCAAGGGCCGCTACCGGATCGGCGAAGGGGTCATCGGCCAGGTTTTCCAGACGGGCCGGCCGGCGGTCATTCCGCGCGTTTCCGAGGAGCCGCGCTTTCTCAACCGCACCGGGGCCATCGCCAAGGCGGAGAGCAGCGACATCTCCTATCTCAGCGTGCCCATCAAGCTGGAAAACCGCGTGGTGGGGGCCCTGTCCATCGACGTGCCCTACCGGGAGGAGACCTCCCTGCAGGACGAGGTGCGCCTGCTCTCGATCGTGGGCTCCATGATCAGCCAGGCAGTGAAGCTCCGCCAGCAGGCCCAGGAGGAGCGCCGCCAGCTGATCGAGGAGAACCTGCGCCTGACCGAGGAGCTCAAGGACCGCTTCCGGCCCTCCAATCTGATCGGCAACTCCGGCGCCATGCAGGCGGTCTACGACCTGATCGCCCAGGTTTCCGGCAGCGACGCCACCGTACTGATCCGCGGGGAGAGCGGCACGGGCAAGGAGCTGGTGGCCCACGCCATCCACTACAGCAGCCGGCGGGCCGCCAAGCCGTTCATCAAGGTGAACTGCGCCGCGCTGCCCGAAGCGGTCATCGAAAGCGAGCTGTTCGGGCACGAAAAGGGGGCCTTCACCGGGGCGGTTTCGGCCCGCAAGGGCCGTTTCGAGCTGGCCGACGGCGGCACCCTGTTTCTGGACGAGGTGGGCGACCTGTCCCCGGGCCTGCAGATCAAGCTCCTGCGCGTGCTGCAGGAGCGGGAGTTCGAACGGGTCGGCGGCGCCAGCACCCTGAAAGTCGACGTGCGCCTGATCGCCGCCACCAACGTGGAGCTGGAGAAGCTGATCGCCAGCGGGCGTTTCCGCCAGGACCTGTACTACCGGCTGAACGTGTTCCCGATCCACATCCCCCCGCTGCGGGAGCGCAAGACCGACATCCTGCAGCTGGCCGACCACTTCGTGGAGAAGTACGGCCGGGCCAACGGCAAGCAGGTGCGGCGCATCTCCACCCCGGCCATCGACATGCTGATGAGCTACCACTGGCCCGGGAACGTGCGCGAGCTGGAGAACTGCGTCGAGCGGGCCGTGCTGCTGAGCGAGGACGACGTGATCCACGGCCACCACCTGCCCCCCAGCCTGCAGACGGCGGAGGCCAGCGGCACCGTCTTCCGGGGGCGGCTGGCCGGCAACCTGGCCGGGGTGGAGCGGGAGCTGATCCTGGAGGCCCTGAAGTCCTGCCGGGGCAACATGGCCATGGCGGCCAAGGCGATAGGGGTCAGCGAGCGGATCATGGGCCTGCGCGTGCGCAAATACGGCATCGACATCTGGCGCTTTCGTCAATAACCGACGGAAATGTAGCTTCGCAAAGTCGCTTCCGACGGAATGGTAGGATATTGGCCTCCCGTAGAAAATCAGGATTCTATCTCATTTTGGATCAAGAAATTAGAACTTATATATTGGCATGCTACTTGCATATAGCTTGTATCTCTATCAAAGGAGCCGCACGTGGCAGACAGCAAAAAAGCGAAGGAAGTACTGGAGCTCATCGACAGGGAGAAAGTCCAGATGATCGACCTGCGTTTCATGGATTTCCCCGGACTCTGGCAGCACATGTCCGTCCCTCCCAAGGAGCTGGACCTGGAGACTTTCGAGCGGGGCTTCGGCTTCGACGCCTCCAGCATCCGCGGCTGGCAGGCCATCAACGAGTCGGACATGCTGCTGAAGCCCGTGCCCGAAACGGCCTTCATCGATCCCTTCTTCGAGCACAAGACCCTGGTGCTGATCTGCAACATCTGCGACCCGATCACCGGCGAGGATTACACCCGGGACCCCCGGCACATCGCCCTGAAGGCGGAAAACTACCTGAAGCGCACCCAGCTGGCCGACACCGCCTATTTCGGACCCGAAGCGGAGTTCTTCATTTTCGACGACATCCGCTTCGACCAGAACGTGCATGAAGGCTACTACCACATCGACTCGGCGGAGGGCTTCTGGAACTCCGGGCGCAAGGAGGAGCCGAACCTGGGGTACAAGCCGCGCAACAAGGAAGCCTACTTCCCGGTGCCGCCCGCCGACAAGCTGCAGGACATCCGCAGCGAGATGGTGCTGACCCTGGAATCCATCGGCGTGCCCATCGAGGCCCAGCACCATGAGGTGGCCTCCGGAGGGCAGTCGGAGATCGACATGCGCTTCAACACCCTGACCGCCATGGCGGACAACGTGCTGAAGTACAAGTACGTGGTGAAGAACGTGGCCCACCGCCACAACAAGACCGCCACCTTCATGCCCAAGCCGCTGTTCGGGGACAACGGCAGCGGGATGCACGTGCACGTCTCCCTGTGGAAGGGCGGCCAGAACCTGTTCGTCGGGGAGCGCTACGCCGGTCTTTCCGAGATGGCCCTGTACGCCATCGGCGGCATCCTGCACCACGCCCCCGCCCTGCTGGCCTTCACCTGCCCGACCACCAACAGCTACAAGCGCCTGGTGCCGGGCTTCGAAGCCCCCGTCAACCTGGCCTACTCCCGGCGCAACCGCAGCGCCGCCCTGCGCATCCCGATGTACTCCACCTCGCCCAAGGCCAAGCGCATCGAGTTCCGCTGCCCCGACCCGGCCTGCAACCCCTACCTGGCCATGTCCGGGATCCTGATGGCCGCGGTGGACGGGATCCTGAACAAGATGGACCCCGGGGAGCCGCTGGACAAGGACATCTACGACCTGCCGCCGGAGGAACTGGCCCGCGTGCGGCACACCCCCGGCTCCCTGCGCGAGGCGCTGCAGGCCCTGGAGAAGGACCATGCCTTTCTATTGAAGGGGGACGTGTTCACCCAGGACGTGATCGAGACCTGGATCGAGTACAAGATGAAGAACGAGGTCATCGCCCTGGACCTGCGCCCGCACCCCTGGGAGTTCGCCCTGTACTTCGACGTCTGAGTGAGGAGGCGGAACGGGTTCGCTGATCCCCTGGAATTTCTTGACCCTGAAGGACGCAAAGCCTACCTTATAGGTCAGAGTTTCTCATGATCATCGAACCCAAAATCCGCAACAATATCTGCCTTACGGCCCACCCCACCGGCTGCGCGCTGCAGGTGCGGGACATGATCCGGGCCACCAAGCGGCGCAAGAGGCTGCCCGGACCCAAAGCCGCCCTGATCATCGGGGCCTCCAACGGCTATGGCATGGGGGCCCGCGTGGCCGCGGCGTACGGCTGCGGCACGGCGACCCTGGGGATCGCCTTCGAGCGGCCCTCCAGCGAGACTAAAATCGGCACGGCCGGGTACTACAACGACCGGGCCCTCCTGGC
>MIBK01000239.1:10186-13735 GCA_001829505.1 Spirochaetes bacterium RBG_16_67_19
TCAAGCGGGAGGCCCTGGACCTGATCCGCAGGCACCTGGGTCCGCTGGACCTGGTGGTCTACAGCATCGCGGCCCCCAGGCGCCTGGACCCGGCCACCGGCACGCTGCACTCCTCGGTGATCAAACCGATCGGGGCGGCCTACACCGCGCGCACCGTGGATTTCCAGACCGGGGAAATCTTCCCGGTGACCATCGAGCCGGCCAGCCCGGAGGAAATCCGAGACACCGTGAAGGTCATGGGGGGCGAGGACTGGCGGCTGTGGATCGAGGCGTTGCGGCGGGAGGGGCTGCTGGCCAAGGACGCCCTGACCGTGGCCTTCTCCTACATCGGCCCCGCCTTCACCGCCCCGATCTACCGGGACGGGACCATCGGCAAGGCCAAGGAGCACCTGGAGGCCACCGCGCGCGAACTGGACCGGGAACTGGCCCCCGCCGGCGGCCGGGCCCTGGTTTCGGTCAACAAGGCCCTGGTCACGCGGGCCAGCGCGGTGATCCCGGCGGTGCCCTTGTACATCGCGGTGCTCTACAAGGTGATGAAGGCCCGGGGGCTGCACGAATCCTGCCTGCAGCAGGAGCTGCGCCTGTTCGGCGACTTCCTGTATGACGGCCGGGCTCCTTCCGTGGACCAGCTGGGGCGCATCCGCCTGGACGACCGGGAAATGCGCGCGGACGTGCAGGAAGAAGTCAGCCGCCTGATGGCACAGGTCAATTCGCAGAACATCGAGAGCCTTTCGGACATCGCCGGGTTCCGGGAGGAGTTCCTCCGGCACCACGGCTTCGGCCGCCCGGACGTGGACTACGCCGCCCAGGTCCAGCCCTGAGGAGGGCGCCCCCTAATGCGCAATAGCGCGCTAAGGGGCCGCTGCCGCGGCAGGTTAGTCTAGAGGCAAATCCCGGGTGTATTCCACCAGGTCGTGGATGCCGGCCTCCCGCTTGCCCGCCTCGCTCATGCGCTCCAGCAGCACTTCCCCGGCGAACACCGCCTCGTGCAGGGAGGCGAGGTCCCGGAAGCCCAGCGACTGCAGGCACTTGCGGATGCCGGTCTTGATCTGCGGCACCCAGCGGGAAACCGGACCCTTGGACCGCACGCTGCCCACCACCCCCTCGGCCACGAAGGACTCGAAACTGTTCACGTCGTAACGCGCGGCGCTGCCCTTGCGCGCGGCCTCCAGGGAACCCATGCCCTTGTAGGCTTTCAGCTTGCGCCCCTGCCGGTCGTAGATGACCTCGCCGGGAGCCTCGTCGGTGCCGGCCAGCATGGAGCCCAGCATGATGGCGTCGGCGAACAGCAGGCCCTTGCCGATTGCCGAGAAGGTCCCGTATCCCCCGTCGGATATTACCGGGACGCTGGGCTGGATGCGGTGCTGGCGGCAGTACTCCCGCACGGTCAGGGCGCAGGACCAGGTGGCCGTGATCTGGGAGCGGGTGCCCAGGCTGACCTGGGAGGTCGAGCAGATCGAGCCCACCCCCTTGCCGACGCGGATGGCGTCGGCGCCCCACTCCAGGCCGGCCAGCGCGCCGGCGGACTCGGCCACGTTGCCGTAGATGACATCGATCTTCGGATACTCGCCCTTGATGTGCTCGACCACCTGCCGCTCGTGCAGCGAGTTGCCGTGGGAGCTGTCCACGCAGAGGAAATCCACCCCCGCGTTGACCAGCTCCCGGATGCGCTCCCGCACCTCATCCGGGCGGGTGGGCACCGCGGCCCCCACCACCAGGCTGTCGTTGCGGTCCTTGATGCTGTCCGGAAAGGCCTCGCTCTTCTCGATGTCGGTGCGGGTGACCAGCGAATCCAGCTCCCCGGAATCAGTCACGATCAGCAGCACGCCGGCGTGGCTTTCCAGCAGCAGATCGTTGGCCTTGGCCAGGCGCGCCGCATCGTCGGCCGGCAGCTCGCGCAGGTGGGCGATCTGGTGGCGCAGCCGCTCCAGGGGCACCATGCGCTCCCGCACCCGCTGCCCGGCGTGCTTCATGCCGGAGTAATCGTTCTTGGTCAGCAGACCCACCAGCCGGCGGGCCTCCACGATGGGCAGGGTGGAGATGCCGGTTTCGTTCTGGATTTCCACCGCGCGGGAAACGGGGTCCTCCGGGGCCAAGGTGATCGGATCCTGGACGAAGCCGTTCTCGAAACGCTTCACCCGCCGGACCTGGGCGGCCTGCTCCTCGATGCTCAGGTTGCAGTGGATGACCGCAGGGAAGCCTTGCAAGGCCACCGCGATGGCCAGCTGGTTCTCGCTGATATCCTCCATTGGGGAGGCCACCAGGGGGGTCTTGATCCTTATGTTGCGCGTGATGCGCGTGGCCAGGTCCACCTCCCCGACGCCGAAATCGATGGTCCGGGGCTGCAGGACGTGCAGGTCGTCGAAGGTCAGGCTTTCACCGCGAAAACGCTGGAAAAACTCCGCCGCCGGAAGCGCGAAGGGGTCGCTTGCTTTCATGGCCCCAACTGTACCTGAAGCCCCTCGCCGGATGCAAGTGCGGCCCCTTACCTTGACTGTCTTGGTCTTTTCTGTACACTGAGCGCGGTGGCAATGAGGATCAAGGTCTGGGGTTGCCGCGGCTCGATTCCGAGTCCCGGCGGCGACACCAGCAAATACGGCGGCAACACCACCTGTATCGAGGTGCGCCTGGGGGACGGCAGCCTGGTCGTGATCGACGCGGGCTCCGGCATCCGCAACCTGGGCAGGGAGCTGACCCGCCGGCGCGAACCCAGGCTTATTCACCTTTTCCTGACCCACGCCCACTGGGACCACCTGCAGGGCTTCCCGTTCTTCCTGCCGGCCTATCAGCAGGGCTTCACCCTGCAGGTCTGGGGCGGGCCCCGCAGCGCCGCCACGCTGCGCTCCTATCTACGGCAGCAGCTCACCCCGCCCTTTTTCCCCGTGAAGTTCGCAGAGCTGGGCGCCGCCATCCGTTTCCCGGCCAGGCCGGCCACGGAGATCACCATCGGCGGGACCAGCATCCAGTCCATCCCCCTCACCCACCCGGACGGCGGCTACGGCTTCAAGTTCAGCGAGGAGGGCAAGACCTTCGTGTTCCTTACGGACAACGAACTGGGCTACCGGCACCCCGGAGGCCTTTCCCCCGCGGCCTACGCCCGGCTGTGCCGGGGGGCGGACCTGGTGCTGCACGATGCCCAGTACACCCCGCAGGAGTACCGCCTGACCAGGGGCTGGGGGCATTCCACCTTCAACGCGGTAGTGGAGCTCTGCCGAGAGGCCGCGCCGAAGCGTCTCGGCCTCATCCACCACGATCCGCAGCACACCGACGCGGCGCTGGACCGGCACGTGGGCGATTGCCGCCGCGCCCTGGGCCGCGGGGGCGTGGACTGCTTCGGCGCCGTGGAAGGGATGGAAATCCCGGTCTAGGGCTGCTATCATGGCCCAGCTATGAGTCCTTCCATCGAAGCGCTGCGGCACCGGCTCTGGGAGCCCAGGCAGCTTTCCAGCGAGGACTGGTACCAGACCCGCATCGGGCCGCTGGCCATCTGGCTGCGGCGCTCGCCCGAGGACTGGTACGTGGCCCACGAACGCGAACCCGGCCATGACC
>MIBK01000239.1:13741-20612 GCA_001829505.1 Spirochaetes bacterium RBG_16_67_19
AAGCCGCGCCGGCTCCCCTCCACCTGGCGCAGAGCAGGGTCGCCGTGGACCGTCTGACCTGGAACCGCTGGGTGGCCAGCAAAGAGGCCGCGCAGGTGCGCCTGGTGCCCTGCATGCCGGACCGGGCCGTGGTGATCCGGCCCCGGTACCATCTGAACGTGCCCCGGGGCAAGGAAGTGCTCTTCTTCGTCAGCCTGCCGGTCTGGGCGCGCGTGCTGGTCGGGGAGTCCGAGATGCTCTGCGAGCTGCCCACGGTGGTGCTCAACAACACCTGGTTCGGCGACCCGATCACCGGCGAGCTGTGCTACAGCCTGAAGACCAAGGTGCTGCGGCAGATCGACATGGTGGAGCAGCACGCCCACCTGGCCGTCTGCCCGGTGCTGATCCGCAACCAGGCCTTCGTCGACCTGGACTTCCAGCGCATCTGCATCCGGGTGGAGTACCTGAGCGTGTACCGGGGCCGGACCCGCCTGTGGACCAACCTGGTGGAGGTGCAGTTCCACGGCGAGGACCTGAACAGCACGATCATCACCGGCCGCGGCGCCCCGGAATTCGAGCGCACCGCCGAGAAGCTCTGCGACGCCCGCCTGCCGACGGAGCGCAGCCTGCTGAAGAAGAGCTTCAGCTTCCTGAAAGCCCTGACGGGGATCTAGGGAGGGGCCCGTGCTGAAGAACGCCCTGAGGGAACTGGTCAACCTGTTCACCCTGGAAGTGCTGCAGAAGGTGATCCTGGTCCTGCTGATCGGGGTGGTCGGCCTGATCCTGCTGCGCCTCCTGTCCGCCCTGGTCAACCGCATGACCCGCAAATACCTGTCCCAGCAGTACAGCATGCTGCTGCGCAAGGCCATCCAGTACACCGGGGCGGTGGTCGTGCTGTTCATCATCCTGTCGGTGCTGGGCGTCAAGATCACGGCCCTGCTGGGCGCCGCCGGGATCGTCGGCATCGCCGTGGGCTTCGCCGCCCAGACCAGCATGTCCAACCTGATCAGCGGGCTGTTCCTGATCTCCGAGAAGCCCTTCCAGATCGGGGACGCGATCAGGGTCGGGGAAAACACGGGCGTGATCCTGTCCATCGACCTGCTGTCGGTGAAGATCAAAACCTTCGACAACCAGTACATCCGCATCCCCAACTCGGTGCTGATCAACACCGAGCTCACCAACGTCACCCGCTTCCCAATCCGCAGGCTGGACATCAAGCTCACCGTGACCTACAGCACGGACGTCACCCAGCTGCGCCGGGTCCTGCTGGAAGTGGCCGCCTCCAACCCGCACTGCCTGGACGAGCCGGAGCCGCTTATCGTATTCACCGAGTTCGGGGAATCCGGCATCCATTTCCTGTTCGGAGTCTGGTTCCACAAGCCCGACCAGTTGGAGATGCGCAACTCCCTGATGCAGCAGATCAAGGAGCACTTCGAGGCGGAAGGCATCCAGTTCGCCTACCCCGCCCGCAGGCTTTACGCCACGGAGCTCCCGCCGGCGCCGGCCGCCGGGCCCGCCCCCTCCGCCGCCCGCCGGGGCAGAGGGCGCAAAACTTGAAAAAAACCCTTGCATTGTTGCCGAGAGTATAGTATGTATTGCCGTTAAGAATCACTTTTTGGAGGTAGAAGAGTACAGATGGAGATCGAGCTTCGCAGCACCGAGGATGGCGAGCCCCCCCCTAGTAGTCACCGTAAAACCGCGGGTGCGGGCGTAGTCACGCCCCGACACTCGCAGGACGTCTGGCCGGACGAAAATGCAGTCCAGATCAGCTTCCCCTTCTACGCCGGCAACTCCACCCTAGTCCGCAGGCCCAAGCGGCTCATCAACAAATTCCCCATCAGCGCCCGCTCGGAGGCCTTCCGTCTCAGGGCCTTCCCCGGCTCGACCCTGAGCCAGTGGAATGACTGGCGCTGGCAGCTGCGCAACCGCATCCGCAGCCTGGAGGAGCTGTCCCAGCTGCTCACCCTGACCATGGACGAGATCACGGCCATCTGCCGGCACAAGGGCCCTCTGCCATTGGCCATCACCCCGTATTACGCCAGCCTGCTGGATCCCGACGACCCGGCCCAGGCGCTGCGGCGCACGGTGGTGCCCGTGGGCGACGAGTACCTGCGCACCCCCGGCGAGGCCGAGGACCCCCTCGGGGAGGAGGCCGACAGCCCCGTGCCCGGCCTGGTGCACCGCTACCCGGACCGGGTGCTGTTCCTGGTCACCGACTTCTGCTCGACCAACTGCCGCTACTGCACCCGCTCGCGGATGATCGGGACCGAGCACCGGCATTCCGGGTTGATGCGGCAATGGGAACGCGCGCTGGGCTACATCGAACGGCACACCGAGGTGCGCGACGTGCTGCTGTCCGGCGGCGACCCCCTGACCCTTTCCGACGAGCGGCTGGAGTGGCTGCTGAAGAGGGTGCGGGCGATCAAGCACGTGGAGCTGATCCGCATCGGCACCAAGGTGCCCGCGGTGCTGCCCCAGCGCGTCACCCCCTCGCTGATCCGCGTGCTGAAGCGCTATCACCCGCTGTGGATCAGCATCCATTTCACCCACCCCCAGGAGCTGACCCCTGAGACCCGGGCCGCCTGCGCGCGGCTGGCCGACGCCGGCATCCCCCTGGGCAGCCAGACCGTTCTGCTCTCCGGGATCAACGACAACGTGGAGACCATGAAGCGCCTGATGCACGGGCTGCTCACCTTCCGGGTGAAACCGTATTACCTGTACCAGTGCGACCCCATCCTGGGCTCGGGCCACTTCCGCACACCCGTGTCCAAGGGCCTGGAGATCATCCAGGGCCTGCGCGGCCACACCACCGGGTACGCGGTGCCCAACTATGTGATCGACGCCCCCCAGGGCGGCGGGAAGATCCCCCTGCTGCCCGAGTACGCCATCGGCCGGGAGGGCGACGATCTGCTGCTGCGGAACTACGAGGGGAAGGTCTTCCGTTACCCCGACCCCGTGAAGTGAGCGGGCGCAAAGCCGCGCTCCTGTTCGGCCGCCTTCCTCCACGCGCCGGCTTCGACGAGCAGGACGTGCTGGTGGAGGCGGCCACCGTGGAGCGTGCCCTGCGGGAGCTGGACTGGCAGGTCCGGCGGGTGCCGCTGGGCCTGGACCTGCGCTCCGCCGCCCGGCGCCTGTCCCGAATGGCCCCGGACTTCGTCTTCAACGTGGTGGAGTCCGTCGAAGGCCGGGATCGGCTGGTCCATCTGGCCCCGGCCCTGCTTGACAGCCTGGGCCTTCCCTACACCGGCTCCCCCACGGAGGCGATCTTTCTGACCTCCAGCAAGCTGCTGGCCAAGCAGCGGATGCGCGCGGCCGGAGTTCCCACCCCCGCCTGGGCGCCAATCCGGCCCGGCGCAATCCCCGAGCCGGATTTTCCGCCTCCCTACATCGTAAAATCGGTCTGGGAGCACGCCTCCATCGGCCTGACCGGCAGCTCGGTGGCCCCCGATCGGCCAGCTCTGGAGCAGGAGCTGCGGCGGCGGGCCGGCCGGGAGCTGTTCGTGGAGGCCTACGTGGAAGGCCGGGAGTTCAACCTGGCCCTGCTGGAGGAGGCGGGTCGACAGCCGCAGGTGCTTCCTCCCGCCGAAATCCAGTTCCAGTCCTTCCCCGAAGGAAAGCCGCGGATCGTAGACTATGCGGCCAAATGGGAAAGCGGTTCCATGGAGTTTGCCCGGACGCCGCGGCGCTTCGATTTCCCGGACCCGGATCGGGGCCTGCTGGAGGCCTTGAAGAATCTGGCCCTGCGCTGCTGGGAACTGTTCGCCCTGCGCGGCTACGCCCGGGTGGACTTCCGGGTGGACGCCGCCGGGCAGCCCTGGGTGCTGGAGGTGAACACCAATCCCTGCCTGTCCCCGGATGCCGGGTTCCTGGCCGCCGCAGCCCAGGCCGGTCTGTCCCTGACGGAGGTGGTCGGCCGCATCGTGGAGGGTGCCCGCTCATGAATCAGACTACCGACTGGAGCTATCGCAGCGAAGTCAGGTCCGCGGACCGGCAGGCGGTCCACGCCATCCTGGAATCCACGGGGTTCTTCCATCCCGAGGAGGTGACGGTGGCCGTGGAGCTGGTGAAGGAGCGCCTCCAGCGCGGCCTGTCCAGCGGCTACCACTTCGAGTTCGCCGAGCTCGGCGGGCAGACGGCCGGATACACCTGCTACGGGCCGATCGCCTGCACGCGGGCCAGCTACGACCTGTTCTGGATCGGAGTGCACCAGGAGCACCGGCGTTCGGGGCTGGGCCGCCGCCTGCTGGCCCGGGCGGAAGAGCACATCCGCCGCCTGGGCGGGCAGCGCCTCTACGTGGAGACCTCCTCGCGGGCCCAGTACGGCCCCACCCGGGCCTTCTACCTGGCCTGCGGCTACCATCTGGAGGCCGAGCTGGCGGATTTCTACGCGCCGGGGGACGGGAAGACGATCTTCGTGAAGGTGCTGTAGCTCAGGAGACCTCGGCCAGCGCCTCGATGTCCGAGTTCCTGCCCACCACGATCAGCACGTCCCCGTGCACCAGGATATCGTCCTTGTCGGGCAGGATCACCCGCTCCTCGCGCGCCGGGTTGCCCTCCGCGTCGAAGGCGCTCTCGAAGCGCTCGATGGCGATGACGTTGACCCGGTAGCGCTTGCGGATGTCCAGCTTTTCCAGGGACATGCCCACCATGGTCTCCGGGACGGGGAACTCCACGATGCTGTAGTCGTCGGTCACCGGAATGGTGTCCATGGCCTCGGTGGTCAGCAGGCGGGAGGCCACCCGGCGGCCCTCCTCGATTTCCAGGTTGATCACCTCGGTGGCGCCGACCATGCGCAGAACGCGCTGGTGGATGTCGGAGGAAGCGCGGGCCACGATGTAGGGTACGCCGATGTTCTTCAGCAGGGCCGTGGTCAGGATGGAGGCCTCGATGTCCCCGCCGATGGCCACGATGGCCACGTCCACCCCGTCCAGAGGGGCGGCCAGGATGGCGTCCTCGTCGGCCGAGTCCAGCAGGGAGACCTGCTTCACGGTTTCGCGGATCTTCTCCAGCGGTTCGGGGTGGTGGTCGAAGGCCAGGACCCGGGCGCCTTTCTCGGCGAGCACGCGGCACACCTCGGCCCCGAAGCTGCCCAGCCCGAACACGGCGAAAGTCTTCTGTCTGCTGCCCCGGCGCTCCCTGGCCACCTCGCACTCCTGGGCCAATAATAACACATTTCCGCGAGCCTCAAAGGGAGGCGCGAAAAAAATGCGTTCTTACACGCCCTGGCGGCTACGGCGCAGCATCTCCCCCACGCTCTGGTCGGTCGCGGGCTGGTGCCCCGGCAAGGGCAGCAGCCGCTCGTGGATCGCGTCGATGATCCAGGACTTCTGGGGGAAGAAGGCGTCCTCCAGGTCCGCTCCCGGGGTGATCCAGTTGCGGCTGCCCACCACCACCGGCGGGCCGTCCAGCTCGTCGAAGGCCGCCTGGGCGATGGTGGCCGCCATGTTCTGCAGATAGGAGGCCCGCTCGCAGGCGTCGGAGGTGAGCAGCACCTTGCCGGTCTTCCGCACCGACTCCAGGATTTTCTCGTAGTTCAGGGGGTTGATGAAGCGGGCGTCGATCAGCTCCGCCGAGACCCCGTACCTGCTCTGCAGCTCCTCGGCGGCCTCCAGGGCCCGGTACAGGGTAGCCCCAATGCTTATGATCGTAAGATCACGACCCTCGCGCCGGACCGCCGGCTCGCCTTCCGGCACCTCGTAGTAGCCGGCCGGCACCCCTTCCTTGACGAACAGCTCCCCGATGTCGTACAGCCGCTGGCTCTCGAAGAACACCACCGGGTCGGAGCCGGCCAGGGCCAGATTGAGCATGCCCTTGGCGTCGTACGGGGTGGCCGGGAAGTACACCTTCAGCCCGGGAATGTGGGCCACGATGGAGGTCCAGTCCTGGGAGTGCTGGGCTCCGTACTTGGAGCCCACCGAGACCCGCAGGACCAGGGGCATGGTGAGCACCCCCGCGGACATGGACTGCCACTTGGAGACCTGGTTGAAGACCTCATCCCCGGCCCGCCCCAGGAAATCGCAGTACATCAGCTCGGGCACCACCCGCCCGCCGCAGACGGCGTAGCCCACCGCGGTGCCCACGATGGCCCCCTCGGAGATCGAGGTGTTGAACAGGCGGTGGTAAGGCAGGGCTTCGGTCAGCCCGCGGTACACGGCGAAGGCGCCGCCCCAGTCGCGGTTCTCCTCTCCGTAGGCCACCATGGTGGGATCGATATAAAAGCGGTGCAGCATGGCCTCGAACAATGCGTCGCGGTAGGCCAGGACCTTGGCCTTGGGCAGGGGCTTGCCGGACTCGTCTAGGCCGGAGCGGGACTTGCGCTCATTGGCCTTCAGGCGGGGGTTCTCTGCCTGGGGCAGCAGCACCTCCGGCTCGCGCTCCTCGAAGCGCTCCACCTTGCGGTTGGAGAACATCAGCTCTCCGATGCTGTCGCGCCGGGTGTCGATGAAGGGGGAGATCTCGGGGGAGATGGCCAGCTCCAGCACGCGCACCATCCGGCGCACGACCTCTTCCTTCAGCTTGGCCAGGTCCCCGGCCCCGGCAATACCATTGCCCGTAAGGTAGGCCGCGTAGCCCTTGAGGCAGTCCTCCTGCTCCCAGAGGGCCAGCTCCTCCTTGCTGCGGTAAGAGCCGGAATCCGACGGGGAGTGCCCGGTCAGCCGGTAAGTGATCACGTCCAGGAGCGCCGGGCCGCGGCCCTCCAGCAGGATCTTCTTCTTGCGCTCCACCGCGTCGGCCACTGCCAGGGGGTTGTAGCCGTCCACCCGCTCGGCGTGCATGGCCTCGGGATTGACCCCCGCGCCCAGGCGCGCCAGTTGGCGGAAACCCATGGTTTCCCCCTCGGGCTGCCCGCCCATGCCGTAGAAGTTGTTGAAGAAGTTGAACAGGATCGGCG
>MIBK01000239.1:20710-21473 GCA_001829505.1 Spirochaetes bacterium RBG_16_67_19
AGGCGTCGCCGATGTTGGCCAGCACGATGCCGGGCCGGCGGTTGATGCGCTTGAACAGCGCCGCCCCCACCGCGATGTCCCCGGAGCCCCCCACGATGGCGTTGTTCGGCATGGAGCCGAAGGGGGCGAAGAAGGCGTGCATGGAGCCGCCCATGCCGCGGTTGAAGCCGGTCTCCCGGCCGAAGATCTCCGCCAGCGTGCCGTACAGCGCGAAGTCCACGGCCAGCTGCCGCAGGCCGCCGCCGGCGCCCTTCTCCACCACGGAAAGAGCCCGCCCGCCCATGTAGCCCTTCATGATCGCGGACAGAGCCGGCTCCTCCAGCTTGTCGATGGCCGAGAAGCACTTGGCCAGGATCTCCCCGTGGCTGCGGTGCGAGCCGAAGATGAAGTCGTCGGTGTCCAGGTGCAGGCACTGCCCCACCGCGGCCGACTCCTGGCCGAGGGACAGGTGGGCCGGGCCCTTGTAGTCGTACTTGACGCCCTGGTATTCCCCCTGGGTCTTGATGGCGGCCAGCATGGACTCGAACTCGCGGATGAACAGCATGTCCTCGTAGACCTTGCGCAGGCGCTGGCGGCCGTACTTCTTTTCCTCTTTTTTCGGGTCCGCCGCGTACTGGTTCACGAGCAGGGCGGGGAATTCGATCTTCCCCGGCTTGCGCACCACCCGGGGGTCCACGACGATCGCTTTGGGCATGTCTTTCTCCTTCAACCGGCCAACAGCAAGCCGATGTTTTCGATGTTCCGGGCCAGCTCCGCCAGGAAG
>MIBK01000239.1:21504-23519 GCA_001829505.1 Spirochaetes bacterium RBG_16_67_19
GATTGGCCGTCAGGGAGAGGGCGATATGCGGCTTGAAGGCCACACTGCCCGGAGCGCCGGGGTCCGCCACGGGCTTCAAGCCGATCGACCCCACCCCCAGGATGGCCACCTGCGGCGGGTTGAGCACGGGCGTGAAATGCTCCACGCCCAGGGCGCCCAGGTTGCTGACGGTAAAGGTGCCGCCGGACAGGGCCTCCGGGCTCACGGTGCCGTCCTGGCAGGCCTGGGCCAGGCGCGCCGCTTCGACGGCCAGCTTCTTCAGGCTCAGGGAATCGGCGTTGCGGATCACCGGCACCAAAAGCCCGCGCGGGGTGTCCACCGCGAAGCCCAGGTGCACGCGCTGGAACTGCAGGAGGCGCCCCGCGGCGAAATGGGCATTGGCCTCCGGGTGCGCCGCCAGGGCGCGCACCGCCGCGAAGTTGACCAGGTCCCCGATGGTGATGTTCCGCAGCCCCAGGCTTTCGTCACTGGACTTCAGGCGCTGGCGGTAGGCGGTCAGGACTTCCGCGTTGGCCCAGGCGTTCAGCGTGTACTGGGCGCTGCCGGCCAGCGAGGCCAGCATGCGCTCGGCGATGATCTTGCGGACGCCCTTCACCGGGATTTCGGCGAAGGGACCGGGGAAATCGCCGGCGGGCTGGGCGGCGGCTTGTGCGGCCGGCGCGACGGGGCCGGCAAGCGCGGCAGCTGCGGCGAGAGCGGCCGCGCGGGGCTTCGCCGCGCCGCGGCCCTGCAGAGCCTGCCGTACGTCGCGCTCCAGGATCCTGCCTCCGGGGCCGCTGCCCCTGCCTTCCGGCAGCGCGGCGGCCGCTTCCGAGGAGCTCAAGCCCGATCGCTCCGCCAGCCGGCGGGCGCGCGGCGAGATGGCCAGCCGTCCGCCGGCGCGTTGCGGCAGCTTGGCCCGCGCCGCAGGCGCCGCAGGCGCGGTAGGCGCCGCCTGGGCAACGGGCGCGGGCGCCGAGGAGGAAGGTTGAGGGACCTCCCCCGGCTGGCCGATCAGGGCCAGGGGGGTGAGCACCGCCACGTCCTCACCCTGCTCGTGGAAGATCGCCAGCAGGGTGCCGCTGGCCGGGGCCGGAATCTCAAAGGAGGCCTTGTCCGTCTCCACCTCCACCAGCGCTTCCCCTTCCTGCACCGCATCCCCGACCTTCTTCTTCCAGCCCAGGATCAGGCAGGTTTCCACGGACTGCCCCTGTTTGGGCAGGATCACCTCGTGAGCCATTTCGCCTCCTTCATGCCCTGAATACCTGCACGCCCACGCCGGCCAGCTCCCGCTCCGCGCGGTCCTCCAGGTCCGTGTCGGTGATCAGGCGATGCACCCCCTCGACCGGCAGAACCCGCACGAAGCCCACCTTGCCGTACTTGCTGGAGTCGGCCACCAGGACGACCTGTTCCGAGCGCTCGGCCATGCGACGCACAATCTCTCCCCCCTCCACCAGGTGGGTGGTCAGGCCGCCCTCCAGTGAAAACCCGTCGGTGCCCACGAAGGCCAGCCGGACGTGGAAGCGCTCCAGCTCGGCCAGTGCCAGGGGGCCGACCATGGACTCGGAGGCCGGGCGGAACTCCCCTCCCACGACGGTCAGGTGGATGCCGGGGTTGGTGCGGGCGTACGGCAGGATGAGCATGGAGTTGGTGACGATGTTGACGAAGCGCTTGCCCAGCAGGTGCCGGGCCACCAGCGCGGTGGTGGTGCCGGCCTCGATCATGATCGTGTCCCCGTCGTTGACCAGCGCCGCCGCCGCCTGGGCGATCCGGCTCTTGGCTTCCACGCGCAGGCTCTGCCTTTCCAGGACGTTGGGGTGGAAGGCGGGCGCCGCGCCCCCGCGCGTCCTCACCAGGATGCCTTTCTGCTCCAGGTCAGCCAGGTCGCTGCGGATGGTCACCACCGAGACGTTCAGCATCTCGCTGAGCCGGGTGGCCGGGATTCCCGGATCGCCAGCCAGCAGCCGGACAATTTCCTTTTCCCTTTCGCTCATCTGGGCAATGACCATAGTTTAGGTTACGATACACTTACGAAT
>MIBK01000240.1:0-5208 GCA_001829505.1 Spirochaetes bacterium RBG_16_67_19
TGATGTAGAAGTGCAGCTTGCTTGATGTAGAAGTGCAGCTTGCTGGCCCAGAACCAGGGGTCCGTCCCGTCGGGCAGCAGGGCGTCGCCCCAGAGCCGGCGCTGGGCGGCCGTCATCAGCTCGCCCAGGCGGGTGACCCCGACCTCGCCCGCGGCCCGCTCGTCGTGGAAGGAGCGCTCGAACTCGTAGCGCACCGTGATGTCCAGCAGCATGATCGCCGCGTCACCGAGCTCGCCGTCCAACATCAGCAGCTTTTGCCCATCCGGCAGCCCGGGGTCCGCGGCCAGACCCTGGGTGAGGATCTGCTCCGCGAAAACCGAGGCGGTTTCGGCCAGGGTCATCGGGTAGCCGCGGGCCATGGGCCGCAGGTCGCGCAGCAGGGAGGCGTGCCAGGCGTGACCCGCCTCGTGGGCCAGGGTCGAGGCGTCCCGCAGCGCCCCGGCGAAGGTCATGTAGATTCGCTGCTCGCCGGTCAGCTCCGATCCGGTGCAGAAGGCCCCCGGGCGCTTGCCCGGGCGCTTCTCGCTTTCGATCCACCGCTTCTCCAGCGCCAGCCGGAAGTAGTCGGCCAGGCCGGGGTAGACCTGCCCGAAGGCGCGGCCGACCATCCGCGAGCCGGCTTCCCAGTCCATCTCGCCAGAGCCGCCCAGGGCCAGGGGAGCCTCGCGCTCAAACCACCAGATGCCGGTGCGGCCGAAGGCGGAGGCCTTGGCCCGGAAGATGCGCCGCGGCAGCTCGAGGTTGGCGTGGATCGCGGCGTACATGGCCTCCAGGGTTTCCGGCTCGACCTGCGACTGGTGGAGGGCGGGCTCCAGATAGTGCCCGTGCCCGCGGTAGCGGTTCAGGGTGAGGCGGTTTCCGGCGATCGCATTGAGCGCGGCCGCGCAGGCGTCCCCGACGCGCGCCCATTCCCGGTTGCCTCCCTCAAAGGCGGCCCGCCCGACCCGGCGGTCGGCCGAGCTCATCAGGGCCCGCCACTGGGCCATGGGCACGCGCTGCACCCGGCCGTCGGGCCACTTCATCTCGAAGTCCAGCTTGCCGCTGAGGGTGTTGTACATGCGGCCCCAGGCGTGCAGCCCGTCCACCGCCAGGTCCGCGGCCAGCCTTTCCTGCTCGCGCGGCATGGTGCGCCTGGCGCGCCGCCGCAGGCGGCGCAGGCGGTGAGCCGCGTCGCGCAGTTTTTCGCGGCCGGAGAAAGCGGCGAACAGCTCGTCGCCGGCCGCCTTGAAGGCCTGCAGCAGGTCGACCTCCGCTTTCTCCGTTTCCGCCCCCATCAGGGCCAGGAGGGCCTCCTCGCGGGCGTAGGCCTCGTTGCCGGCATCCGCCGCGCCCAGGCACTCCACGTAGGCGGTGATGTGGCCCAGGCGGGCTTCGACCTCTTCCAGGCTGAGCACGATCCCTTCCCAGGTTTCGGCGGTGGCCGCGGTGAGCGGGCCCGCGCCCGCGGCCCGTTCCTGCAGGGAGCTCACCTCCGCGCGCAGGCCTTCCTTATAGGAAAGCATTTCGGGACCGTTGAAATCCGGAAAGAAGCTGCGCAGGTCCCAGACCTGGGACGCGGAGGTGTTTGGTTGGCTCATGGTGGCCCCATTATGATCGTCAGGACTCGGAGGTGGGCACTGCCGCAGCGTGCCCGAAGGCCGCGAGCAGGCGGTCCAGCAGGCGATCGCTTTCGCCGTCGGACTTCATCCGCTCCGGCGATGCTTCGAACCAGGCCAGGGTGCGCCGGATGCCCTCGCGGAAGGGGATGAGGGCCTGAAAGCCCGGAACAAAGCTCCGGATCTTGGTGTTGTCGAACAGCACGCTGTGGGCCTTGTCGCCCAGCAGGGTGCCGGCCAGCGAAGGCTCATGGGCGGCGATGAAGTCCGAAGGGACGTGCACAATACGGGCTCCCGCGCCCGCGGCCTCGCCCACGGCGGCGTAGATCTGATTCCAGCTCAGCACCTCCTCCGAGGTGATGTGGAAGCTGTTCCCCGCGGCCTGGCCATTGCCCAGCAGCCCGACCAGCCCCCTGGCGAAGTCTTCCGAGTGGGTCAGCGTCCACAACGAGGTGCCGTCCCCGTGCACGATCACCGGCTGGCCCCTGCGCATCCTGTGGACTATTGAATAGTCCTGCCAGCCCCCGATAGACAGGGGCAGTACCGTGTCGTAGGTGTGGGAGGGGCGCACGATCACGGCGGGGAAGCCCTCCTCCCGATAGGCCTGGGCGAGGCGCAGCTCACAGGCGATCTTGTGACGGGCGTACTCCCAGAAAGGATTTCCCAGGGGAGCCGATTCCGTGATGAAGGGGCTCTGCGGCGGTTTCTGGTACACCGTCGCCGAGCTGATGAACACGTATTGACGCGTCCTGCCGCGGAACAGGGCGATGTCCCGCTCGACGTCCGCCTGCTGGAAGGCGATCCAGTTCACCACAGCGTCCCAATGGCCCGCGCTCAGGGCTTCCGCCAGGTCGCTGACGTCCGCCTTCAGCATCCGGGCACCCGGAATCGAGCCCTCGCGCCTGCCCCGCGTGAGCAGGTGCAGCTCGTGACCCTGCCGCACGAGCAGCCTGCTGGCCGCCGCGCTGATGTTGCCCGTGCCGCCTACGAAGAGGATTCTCACTGCTTCTTCCAACCCAGGGCCGCGAGGAAGTCGACGATGGGCACGTCGGACTGCGGCAGCTTGTGGAGGGTGATCTCGGAATTGATGGCGTAGCGCACGCGCCTGCCTTCCTTGGTTTTGTTGATGTAGCGGGCTCCGTCCAGGTCGGCGATGATCTTGCGCACCGCCCGCTCGGTGATGCCGACCTCCTGGGCCACTTCACGGGCGGTGATCAGCGGCTTCCTGGCCAGGGAGTAGAGAACCATTGCGTGATTGGTCAACAACAACCACGTTGCCATAATCCCTCTTTGAACTTGACAAGCGCCGCCGCGGCGTATACGCTAATGCATGAATTCTAATGCATGATTTCTGCGACCTATTATAACGCAGCGCAAACGCTCCTGTACAGCTTGCACTTGAAGGTTGTACCTGAGCAATTGCGCCGGGTCAATCCGCGGTGAAGGCGGATCACGAAGGAGGGATTACATGTTCGGCAAGAAATCGGATGCACCCAAAACGAAGTCTCCGCTCAATGCGTTGATCGAGGCCATTGATCAGCTGGGACCCGGCCAGCAGCTCATGTACAAGCTGGCCGAGATGTACGGTCCGGAGATCATCATCATCGAGGCAAAGAAGGACTTCGACGGCAAGGGTCACAAGTACGCCGTGATCGGCTCCCCGCCGGTGAACGGCAGGCCCGGACCCCAGCGCAACACCATCTGGGAAACCGGCAAGCCGAAGGCCATCGCCGCCTGGCTGCTCGGCCGGGACGCCAAGCCCTTCGCCTGATCGGGAGGATTCAGGACAGCCGCATCGTGCAGCGCATACTGCCGGTGCGGCTGGCGGAGGCGCGCTGATGCGCTATACTGGCGCCCATGGGTAGGGGTCTGGCGCGATTCGTGGACAGCGTTCCGGTCATCGATGTGCACGAGCATCACATGCCGGAACCGGTCCCCGGCCTCGGCCTGCTGCAGGTCCTGGAAGCGAGCTACGCCGGCTGGACGCGGGCCCGGCCTTATCCGCTTCCCCAGGAGCCACCGGTCAATCCCGGCTCCACCACCGACCGCCCGGGTACCTGGGCGGAAATCGCCTCTTTCGTCGTGGGCAGCGGCACCAACGCGGCGGTCCGCAACCTGGTGCGCGCCCTCTGCCAGCTGTACGGGGTCGCGGACATCACCGAGGCCAACCACCAAAAGCTGGACCGGGAAATCCGCCGCCGCAATGCGGACCCTTCCTGGAGCGCTGAAGTCATGAGCCGGGCTGGAATCCACACGGCCATTTCCGACCCCTATGCGGATCCTCTGCTGGACGTGCGCCAGGCGCTGGGAGAGCGCTACCGCTCGGTGCTGCGGATCAATCCCCTCGCCTTCGGGTGGCACCCGGAGGCTCGGGACCACAATGGAAACAACGGCCGGGCCCTGTTGGGACGGCTGGGGCTCGCGCCCGCGAGCTTCGAGGAGTACCTGGAAGCCCTGCCCCTGGTGCTGGACCGGCTGCCGGAGCTGAACAAGGTGGGGCTGAAAAACGCCCTGGCCTACGACCGGTCCGTCGACTTCGACCCGCCGGACCTGCCCGTCGCCCGGCAGGCTTGGGACCGGCCGGATCCCCCGCCGCAGGCGAAGAAGGCCTTCGGGGACTGCGTGGTGGACCGCCTCTGCCGCCTGGCGGGGGAGCGGGACCTCCCGGTGCAGATGCACCTGGGTTCGGCGCTGATCCGGGGCTCCCGCCCGCTGAAGGCCGCGGGCCTGATCGAGCGGCACCCGCGCACCCGCTTCCTGCTCATGCACCTGGCCTGGCCCTGGAGCGGGGAGCTGCTGGGCATGGCCTTCGTCTATCGCAATATCTGGATCGACCTCACCTGGTCGTGGCTCTTGAGCCCGACCCGCTTCCGCAATGCCTTTCGGGAGGCCGTGGAGGTCCTGCCGGACGAGTCGCGGATGATGCTGGGCGGGGACAGCTGGCACGCCGAGGAGGCCTACGGGGCGATCCGCGGGGCGCGGGAGCTGATCGCCGGGCTGCTGGACCAGATGGTGCGGGAGGGCGCCTTCCTGCGCCGGGACGCGGAGCGCCTGGCCGTGAAGATCCTCCACGACAACGCGCGGGCCTTCTTCAAGCTGTAACCGCATGCGCTGCGCCGGCCTGGACCTGGGGACCACCAAGATCTCGGCCGTGCTGATCGACACCGATCCTCCGCCCGGGGGCGTGCTGGGGGTGGTGAGCCGCGAGCACGGCGCGGGCCTGCCCGCCACGCGCCCGTTTGAGCACCTGCAGGACCCCGAGCGCATCCTGGCGGCGGCACGGGAGGCGCTGCGCGGGCTGAACGGGCCGGCGGGCCCGGATGCGGCCCGCTGGGACGGAATGTGCGTCACCGGGCAGATGCACGGGGTGCTGTACGCGGATGCCCGGGGTCAGGCGGTCTCGCCGCTGATGAGCTGGCTGGACAACCGGGCCGGGCAGCCCCACCCGGCGGGGGGCAGCTGGGCCCAGCGCCTGTCCGCGGCGGCCGGCCGGCCCATCGCGGCGGGCTACGGGGCGGCCACCCACTTCTACAACCGCCACCATGGCCTGGTGCCGCCGCGGGCAGCCTGGCTTTGCACGCTCATGGACTGGGTCACCTGGAGGCTCACGGGC
>MIBK01000240.1:5255-8191 GCA_001829505.1 Spirochaetes bacterium RBG_16_67_19
CACCGGGGCCGGCCGGCCGGTTACCGACGCCACGATCGCCGCCTCGGTGGGGCTGGCCGATCCGCTCACAGGCCGGCCGGACCCGCGGGCATTGCGGGAAGCGGCGCTGGATGGGCTGCTTCCGCCCGAAGTCGTGGAGGCCGGCAGCTGGGTGGGGAGCACGGCCGGGGAGGGAGGCCTCCCAAGGGGAGTGCCCGTGTTCGCCCCGCTGGGGGACAACCAGGCCGCCTTCCTGGGCGCGGTTCGGGATGTGGAGGCCACGGCCCTGCTCAACGTGGGCACGGGAGGGCAGATTTCCGCCTGGCTGCCGGCGATTCCTGGCGGGAAGCTCGATGCCGGGCTGGAGGCGCGGCCGTTCCCCGGCGGCGGGGTGCTGCTGGTGGGCGCCACCCTCTGCGCGGGGCAGGCTTACGCTTTGCTGGAAGAGTTCTTCCGCTCAGTGCTGGAGACTTTCGGCGGGCGGGCGGAAGAAGCCCTCTACGAGCGGATGAACGCGCTGGCCGGGGACTCCGAGGCCACCGGCACGGGGGGACCGGTCGTGGACACCCGCTTCAACGGGACCCGCGGGGACCCGCGGATCACCGGGTCGATCGGGGGGGTCACCCTGCGCAACCTGACCCCGGCTGCCCTGGTGCGAGGCTTCCTCGCCGGCATCGCCGGGGAGCTGCACGGCCACTACGCGGCGCTGGTGGGTCTGCGGGCCTCTGCGCCGGGCGGCCTGGTCGGCTCGGGCAACGGCCTGCGCCGCAATCCGGCGCTGCGGGCCGAGATCGCCCGGCGCTGCGGGCTGCCGCTGCGCCTGCCGCGGCTGCGGGAGGAGGCTGCCCTGGGCGCCGCCCTGGCCGCCGCGGTGGGCCTGGGGCGCTACCCCGGATTCCGCGCGGCGGGGCAGATCATCCGGTACGAGGAAGAGGAGGATCCAGATGGCTGAGAGGACGAGCGGCCGCGAGCTGGCCTGCCGTCCCGTGTTCTTCGAGCGCAACCGGGTGGGGCGGGTGTACCGCGGCGGCAGGCTGTTCCACGACTTCTTCGGCGACCCGGCGGAGGGCCGCAAGAAGCCCGGGTGCGGATGCGCACCGCCACCCTGCGGGTGGAGGCGCTCATCGACGCCGAGGATACGGCGGATTTTCTGGTCAACCGCCTCCGGCTCACCCGCGGGCAGACCGCGCTGGAGCGCGCGCCGGCCGTGCGCGTGGTCACCGGCGGCGCCGGCACCATTCGTATGGAGGGATTCAGCCGCGCCCTTTCCCGAGGGGATTACTTCTTCCTGCCGGCGGCCGCGCGGGGGGCGCTCCTGGCCACGGAGGGGAAACTGGAGGTTGTGGAGTGCGGAAAAAAGCACTTGAACGGCCGGATTTCTTCCGACATAATGGATAAGCTTGAGGAAAAGGACAAAAAGTGGCTGAAAAAGACAAATTTGCTTCCATCGCTGATTCCGGGAAGCCGAACGCCGGTCGGATCTACGATTATCTGCTCGGCGGAAACCATAACTTCGAAGTGGATCGACAGGCCGCTGAACAAGTCGTCAAGATCATGCCGTTCTTCCCCAAGCTCTTCAAGCTGATCCGTTGGTTCCTGGGCGAGGCCGTCCGCCGCCTTGGGGAGGAGGGCTACACCCAGTTCATTGATTTCGCCTCCGGCCTGCCGACGGTCGATCACATCCACCAGGTCGCGCCGGCAGGCACGAAGGTCATTTACACCGATATCGATCCGGTCACCGTAGCCTACGGGCAGGAGCTCATCAAGGACAATCCCAACGTGCGCTACGGGGTATGTCCGGCGGAAGAACCGGAGAATCTGCTCAATTCCCCCCTCGTTGAGCAGTTGTTCGGAAAGAACCGCAAAGTCGCCATCGGCTTCAACGGGGTGGCATACTTCATTCCTGACGACAAGTTTCAGCGCTCCATGAAGGTTCTATACGAGTGGGCCGGCAAGGGATCGCGCCTTTTCCTCTGTGACACCGGGTACGAGGCCGACATCATGAAGGCCGCCGGCCGTGACATGCTGGCCCTATATCAGAAGCTTGGCCAGCCCCTGTTTTTGCGAAGCCCCAAGGCTCTCGAGAAGCTGGTACAGCCGTGGAAGGTTGTAGCTCCAGGGTATCAGCCGCTCGAACAGTGGGTTGGGGTGAAGAGCTTGGAAACGGAAACGCGAACCCAGGACTTTGTGATGATCGGGGCCATCCTCGGAAAATGAGGCCAGGGGCGAAAGAGGAGCTGATCGCCGCCTTTGACGCGCTTCTGCGCGAAACGGCCTTCGACAACCGCTATTCGCTGCATCCCCGGCAGCTCGCGCAGATCGGCTCTGAAGTAGCCGAAGCTTTCTGGCACTTTGGCGATGCCCCCGTGGCGGGCCAGGCGGAGTCCCGCGGCGAGCATCTGGCCCTGGAGGGACTGGGCGAAAGGACCATCCTGCTGCTGACCTCGAAGCTGCGCGGCTTCTGCCGGCAGGACCCGCGGGACCTGGATGCCGCCGAACGGTTCACCACCTCCCTGCTGGAGGGCTTCCTGCGGGCCCGGGAAGCCCAAATCCTCACCGACCAGGAGCAGCTGCGCCGGGCACTATCCGCGGCGCTGGCCAGCCAGAGCCAGGAGCTGCTGATCAAGAACCTGGCCGTCAACACTTCGATCAATGGCATCCTGCTGACCGACTTGGACGGCAAAGTGACCTGGGTCAACGCTTCCTGCCTGCGGATGTGGGGCTGCGCCTCGGCTGAGGAGGTGCTCGGCGAGGCTTTCGGTGGGTTCTGGGTCGACGACCAGGCCAGAGGCATCCTGGAGATCCTCCAGCAGACCGGCGGCTGGCACGGGCAGCTGCAGGCCCGGCGCAAGGACGGCGGGGTGTTCAGCGCGGAGTTGTCCGCCTCGCTGATCCGCAACGAAGAGCAGAGCCCGGTGGGCATCATGGCTTCCGTGGTGGACATCACCGAGCACCTC
>MIBK01000241.1:0-124 GCA_001829505.1 Spirochaetes bacterium RBG_16_67_19
GCTGGAACCCGGCGGGCTGGGCCAGGCCGTCCGGGAGTTCGTGGCTTCCGGCCGCCCGGCGCTGGGCATCTGCCTGGGCGCCCAGGTGATCTTCGAGCGCTCCGAGGAGCGCGACACTGCGTGC
>MIBK01000241.1:304-3466 GCA_001829505.1 Spirochaetes bacterium RBG_16_67_19
GCCCTGGTGCTGGCCGAGTGCGACTACGGCCTGCGCTTCGCCGCGGGGGTCGGCCGGGATAACCTGGCCGCCTTCCAGTTCCACCCGGAAAAGTCCGGCTCCCCCGGGCTGCGCCTGCTGGCCAACTTCCTGGAGTGGAAGCCGTGACCAGCGGCCTGGCGCGACGGGTCATCGTCTGCCTGGACGTGCGGGACGGGCGGACCACCAAGGGGGTGCGCTTCCGCGAGAACGCGGACGTGGGCGACCCGGTGGAGATGGCCCGTTTCTACTACAGTGAAGGCGCCGACGAGCTGGTCTTCTACGACATCACCGCCTCCCCCGAGCGGCGGGGGATCTTCATCGAAACCGTGGAGAAAGTAGCCGAGGTGCTGTTCGTGCCCTTTTCCGTGGGCGGGGGGATCGGTTCCACCGAGGACATGCGGCGGGTGCTGCTGGCCGGGGCCGAAAAGGTGAGCGTGAACTCCGCGGCGGTGCGCCGGCCGGCCCTGATCGAGGAGGGGGCCGGGCGCTTCGGCTCGCAGTGCGTGGTGCTGGGCATGGACGCCGCCCGGGACGCCAGCCTGCCCAGCGGTTACCGGGTGTTCATCGACGGGGGACGGACCCCCACGCCGCTGGACGCCCTGCAGTGGGCGCAGCGCGCTGAAGCCCTGGGCGCCGGGGAGATCGTGCTCAACGCCATCGACGCGGACGGCACCCGGGAAGGCTATGAGCTTCCGCTGACCCGCCTGGTTTCCGAGAGCGTGGGCATTCCCGTGGTGGCCTCCGGCGGCGCGGGGGCCCCGGAGCACCTGGCCCGGGTGTTCGAGGAGGGCCGGGCCGACGCGGCGCTGGTGGCTTCGCTGGTGCACTTCGGCACGTATCGGGTGGGGCAGATCAAGCGGTTTCTGGCCGGCCGGGGCATCCCGGTGCGGCAGGAGGGAACATGAAGGCGATTCAGATCAAGGCCCACGGAGGACCGGAGGCCCTGGTCCTGGCGGAGCTCGCCGTACCCGAGCCGGCGCCGAACCAGGTCCTGGTGCGCATCGAGGCCGCCGGGGTGAACTTCATCGACGTGTACCACCGCACCGGGCTGTACACGGTCAACCTGCCGTACGTGCCCGGGCAGGAGGCTGCCGGCACGGTGGAGACGGTGGGCGAGGAGGTCACGGGCCTGGCGGCCGGCGACCGGGTGGCCTGGGCGGGGGTGGCCGGGGCTTACGCCGAGTACGCCTGCGTGCCCGCCGAGAAGCTGGTGAAGCTGCCGGAGCATGTGGACTGCGAGCAGGGGGCCGCGGCCATGCTGCAGGGCATGACCGCCCATTACCTGGCCCACGATACCTACCCGCTGAAGCGCGGCGACACGGCCCTGGTGCACGCGGCCGCCGGCGGGGTGGGGCTGCTGTTGGTGCAGATGGCCCGCCTGCGCGGCGCCCGGGTGCTGGCCACCGCGGGCAGCGCGCGCAAGGCCGAACTGGCCCGCAAGGCGGGGGCCGACGAGGTGATCCTCTACAATGAAAAGGACTTCGTGGCCGAGGTGAAGCGCCTGACCGGGGGCAAGGGCGTGCAGGTGGTGTACGACTCGGTGGGC
The DNA here is from genome assembly GCA_001829505.1 of Spirochaetes bacterium RBG_16_67_19. GTDB lineage: Bacteria > Spirochaetota > Spirochaetia > SZUA-6 > DRHE01 > MIBK01. The sequence goes on from MIBK01000241.1 coordinate 1,872, forward strand.
CAGGCCACCTTCCTGAAGAGCCTGGACTGCCTGGCCCCGCGCGGCATGATGGTCACCTTCGGGCAGTCCAGCGGCAAGATCCCGCCCTTCGACACCGGCCTTTTGGCCGCCCGGGGCTCCCTGTTCCTGACCCGCCCGACGCTCTGGCACTACATCGCCGACCGGCCCAGCCTGCTCGCCCGGGCCGGCGAGCTGTTCGACTGGATCGGCGCCGGCAAGCTGTTCCTGTACATCTCGCAGGTGCTGCCGCTGGAACAGGCCGCCGAGGCGCACCGGCTGCTGGAGGGGCGCCAGACCATGGGCAAGCTGCTGCTGTCGCCGGCCTAGGGCCAGCGAAGCTGGCCTAGGGCCGGCCTAGTCGCCGGCCCTAGGGCGGCTTCGCCGCCTGTAGCCGAAATCCGGTTTTTTCGATACATTACGGACTCAGGAGCCGCCTATATGCCCACGTACGAATACGAATGCAGGAGCTGCCACCACGCCTTCGAGGCTTTCCAGAGCATCAAGGAAGAGGCACTGAAAAAGTGCCCGAAGTGCGGGAAGAACAACCTGCGGCGTCTGTTCGGCGGAGGCTTGGGGATCATCTTCAAGGGCAGCGGCTTCTACAGCACCGACAACAGGCGCTCTTCCGCCCTGACCGGCGGCAATGGATCCTCCCGCAACGAGTCGAAGAGCGACACCAAGACCGATACCAAGACCGACACCAAAACCGAGTCCAAGAGCGAGTCCAAACCTTCCGGCGAGAAGACCGGTTCCTCCTCCAAAAACTAGCTTTCGGCCGTCTCCCGCAGCGCCTGCTCCAGCAACTCCTCCGCCTCCAGGGCGGCGAAGGAGGCCAGCATGCGCTCCTGGTCGGGCTTGACCAGGGGATGGGGAGGGGCGAACAGCGAACAGCAGTCGGGGTAGGGTTGGACGGAGGTCTCGAAGGTGCCGATGCGGCGGGCCAGGGTCACGATTTCCTGCTTGTCCATGCCGATCAGGGGCCGCAGCAGCGGCAGACCGGTCATCGAGCCGGTGAAGCGCAGGGAGGGCAGGGTCTGGCTGGCCACCTGGCCGAGGCTCTCCCCGGAGATCAGGCAGCCGTGGCCCTCCCGCCGGGCCAGGCCGTCGGCCACGCGCACCATGCAGGCGCGGATCAGCAGGGTGCTCTGCTCCAGGGCGGCCCGCTCGCGGATGCGCAGCTGCACGGCCGTGAGCGGCACCACGAACAGGCGGATGGTCCCCAGGTAATCCGAGAGGATGCGGCACAGCTCGCGCACTTTCTGCAGGGCCTCGAGCGAGGTGTAGGGAGGGGTGTGGAAGTGCACGGCGTCCACGGCGAGGCCGCGCTTGGCCAGCAGCCAGCCGGCCACCGGGGAGTCGATGCCCCCGGACAACAGCAGCAGGCCGCGTCCGCTGGAACCCACCGGCAGCCCCCCCGGGGTGGGGCTGGGGGGCCCGTAGAGGTAGGCCCGTTCCCGGATCTCCACGTTCAGCACCCAGTCCGGATGGTGCAGGTCCACGACCAGGCCCGCAATCCGCTCGCGCAGCAGCGCGCCCAGCCGGCAGGCGATGCCGTAGGAGTCCAGCGGAAAGCTCTTGTCCGACCGGCGGGCCTC
>MIBK01000241.1:3732-4508 GCA_001829505.1 Spirochaetes bacterium RBG_16_67_19
TACTTGATCAGGTAGAGGTTCTGCGCCATGGATTCACAGCCCAGGCAGGCGGCGGCGGAGGGCCTCCAGGAGCCCCTCCAGCTCCGCCGCGGTGGTTTGCGACCCGATGGAAATGCGCACGCTGGAGGCGGCCAGCTCGCGAGGCGCCCCGCTGGCTTCCAGGACGCGCGTGCGCTCCTTCTTCCGCGAGGAACAGGCCGCGCCGGTGGAGATGAGGTAGCCCTCGCTTTCCATGACCCGCACCAGCACCTCCCCCGGGAGCGGGGGAAAGGCGGCGGACAGGATGTAGGGGGAGAACAGCTCCTCCGGCAGCCCTGTCCCCCGGCCCTCCGGAAGCAGGCGGCAGCCGGGCAGGGAACGCAGGCCGGCGATCAGGCCGTCCATCAGGGCGCGCGCCTGCCCGTGGCGCTCCGGCAGCCCGGCCGCGGCCCGCTGTCCCGCCTCGGCCAGGGCCCAGGCCCCGGCCAGGTTCTCGGTCCCCGGCCGGCGTCCCCCCTCCTGTCCCCCGCCGGCGTTGAGGAACTCCCGCCTGCCCGGCCGGCGCAGGTACAGGGCGCCCACCCCCCGCGGCCCGCCGATCTTGTGGGCGCTGATCGCGGCGGTGTCCACGCCCAGCTCGGAAGGCCGGAAGGGGATCTTGCCGAAGGCCTGCACCGCGTCGGTGTGCAGCATCACGCGCCCCCCGCCCGCGCGGGACAGCTCCGCCAATCCGCGGGCCACCTCGGCCACGGGCTGCAGGGCTCCGGTTTCGTTGTTCACCAGCATGAGAGCCACCA
>MIBK01000242.1:0-1145 GCA_001829505.1 Spirochaetes bacterium RBG_16_67_19
GGAGCGCGGCGGGCCCTGGACCTTCACCGATGACTTCCTGCTGGCCCGGGAGTACTTCTGTCCTCCCTCGCTTCTGCCGCGGCTGCTGCCGCTGCTCCCGGAGCATCTGGCCGACGACCTGAGCTGCTTCGACATCCCGGCGCCCGCGGCCCGGGAGCACTTCGAGGCCTGTCCCGGGGCCATTGTGGACCTGGGGCCGGACCGGGAAGCCTACCTGGCATCCCTTCCGGGCCGCCACCGCCGGCAGCTGCGGGCCGTGTGGGAGCGCAACCTGGACCTGAGCGTGGAAGCGGACCGGCAGGTGAGACGCGAGCTGCTCGAGGAGCTGCTGGAGGCCTACCTCGGCTACTGGCGCGATCGATTTCCAGGGCAGCGGGAGCGGCAGGAGTACAGCCGCGACAAGGTGCGCACGGACCTGGCCCTGATGCGGCGGGCCGAGGAGATGGGCCGGCTGCTGGCCCTGCGCCTGAGTCTGGGCGGGCGCCTGGTGGCCGCCAACTTCTCCGTGCTCCACGGGCAGGACCGCCTGGATGACTACCTGTGTCTGCGCGATCCCCGGGAGCAGGCCCGGGGCCTGGGCCACTTCGCCATCCTGGCGAACATGGAGGAGGCCCGCCGGGCGGGGGTGCGCTGGTACGACCTGAGCGCCATCCTCAACGACTACAAGCGCCGCTTCCTCAACACCCGGGCCGTGTTCTATCGCTGGCGGTACGCCGGCGCCCAGGAGGCCGCTTCATGAGGGTGCGCGGGATCCGCGGGCTGGCCGACGTGCGCGGGGTGGTGCGCCTGTACCGGCAGGTCTGGAAGAACTCCTTCGGCATTGTGGACCTGCTGGCCGACGCCAGCGCGGGCCTGGTCCTGGCGGACGGGGCCGGGGAGGTGGCCGGCTACGCCTTCGTGGAGCGGGACGAAAGCCGGGGTTTCGCCGAGGTGGTGGACATCGCCGTATCCGCGCGCCATCGAGGACGCGGCCACGGGAGGCGCCTGCTGGCCGCGCTGCAGGCCCGCTACCCGGCCCTGAAGCTGGTGGCCCGCTCCTCCCGCCGCTTGCTGCGCTTCTACCGGGACCTGGGTTTCCAGGAGGAGGGACGGTTCGAGAACTACTACGCCGCCGGCCGCGACGGGGTGCGCCTGGCCTGGCGGCG
>MIBK01000242.1:1276-2465 GCA_001829505.1 Spirochaetes bacterium RBG_16_67_19
CCCGATTCCGCTCAGCCGTTTCCGAGCTGTTCACGTACGTGCCGACCTAAATCCTCTCCCATCCCACCAACCACCATCATTCCCCAAGGAGAGCCACGATGTATGATGCGTCGAGGACCCTGGCGGTTCTCAGCGAACCGGCCGAAGCCATAGAAGACCCATACATAGGCCGTCCCCCGGAAGCGGTCTGGCCGCTGGAAGAGACCGGGGAGGATCGGCAGATCGCGGCGGACCCGGCCATGCCGCTGGAAAGCCGCCTGCAGGCGTACGAGAACATCTTCGAGTCCGAGGTGGGCGACACCAGCCTCTCGCGGGCCCGCAACCTGGAGCGGGAGCTGGGCCTCCGCCAGCTCTACCTGAAGTTCGAGGGGGGCAACCCGACCGGCACCCAGAAGGACCGCATCGCCTTCGTGCAGGCCATGGATGCGCTGCGCCGCCGCTACGAGGTGATCACCCTGGCCACCTGCGGCAACTACGGAGTGGCCATGGCCCTGGCCGCCTCCCTGGCGGGGCTGCGCTGCCGGATCTACCTGCCCGATGCCTACCACGCCCCGCGCCGGGACGAGATCCTGGCCCGCGGCGCCGAGCTGGTGCGCGTGGCCGGGGACTACGAGCAGGCCGTGCTGGCCTCCCGGCGGGCCGCCGAGCTGGAGGAGCTGTACGACGCCAACCCGGGCGGGGCCAACACGGTCATCCAGCTGCGGGCCTACGGGCAGATCGCCTACGAGATCTACGACGAGCTGCGCGACGCCCCGGCCGTGGTGGCCGCCCCGGTATCCAACGGCACGACCCTGGCCGGCATCCACTGGGGCTTCGCCAGCCTGTACCGCCGGGGCAAGACCTCGCGGATCCCGCGTATGGTGGCCGGCTCCTCCTACAGCAAGAATCCCATCGTGCAGGCGGCGCTCAAGGGCCTGGCCAACTGCCGCAACCTGCGGCCCGAGGCGATCCATGAATCGCCGGTGAACGAGCCGCTGATCAACTGGCACTCCAGCGACGGGGAGCAGGCGCTGCGGTGCATCCGGGCCAGCCGCGGCTGGGCGGGGGATGCCAGCGACCGGCGCCTCTCGGCCTGCTCCCGGCTGCTGCGCGACCGGGAAGGCCTGCACGTGCTGCCGGCCTCCACCGCGGGCCTGATCGCCTTGGCCGACCACGCGGAGCCGCTGCCTCCCGACCGCTACGTGGTCAT
>MIBK01000242.1:2565-3181 GCA_001829505.1 Spirochaetes bacterium RBG_16_67_19
GCAAGACCGCCCACGGCCTGGTCCGGCGCAGCCGGCGCTACCGGGTGCTCTCGGTCGTGGACTCTTCCTGCGCGGGCCAGGACGCGGGCGAGCTGCTGGAGCGGCGGCCGGCCGGGATCCCCATCCAGGCCGCCATCGCGGACGCGGTGCGTGAGACGCGCGAGCGGGGGCTGCCCGCCACGCACCTGGTGATCGGCCTGGCCCCCGACGGCGGGCGGCTTTCCCCGCGCGACCGCAGGGCCGTGCTGCAGGCCATCGACCTGGGACTGCACGTGGACAGCGGGCTGCACGACTTCCTGGGCGAGGACCCGGACATCGCCGCGCGGGCCGCGCTGCGCGGCGTGCGCCTGCGGGACGTGCGCCGGACGCGCGGCGGGCTGCACGCCTTCACGGGCCGCATCGAGCAGGTGCGGGCCCTGAAGGTGGCCGTCCTGGGCACCGACTCGGCGGTGGGCAAGCGCACCACCGCCTGGGCCCTGGTGGACGCGCTGGAAGCATCCGGGCGCCAGTCCCGGCTCATCGGCACGGGGCAGACGGCCTGGCTGCAGGGGGCGGAGTACGGGATCATCCTGGACTCACTGATCAACGACTTCGTGGCCGGCGAGATCGAGCAGGC
>MIBK01000242.1:3296-3584 GCA_001829505.1 Spirochaetes bacterium RBG_16_67_19
GGCGGTGATCCTGCAGCACGCTCCGGCCCGCCGGGACTACGACGGCTTTCCGGGATACCCCATCCAGCCGCTGGAGCGCCAGATCCAGGCCGTCGAGCTGTTGAGCGGCCGGCCCGTGGCGGCGATCACCGTGAACCACGAAGGGCTGGAACCGGAAGAGGTGCCCGAGGTGTGCCGGGCCCTGAGCCTCCGCACCGGCCTGCCCGTGCTCGATCCGCTGCTGCAGGGCGCGGGCCCGCTGGTGGAGGTCGTGGAAGCGATGATCCCGGCCGCCCGGGCGGCGGCCGG
>MIBK01000242.1:3648-5084 GCA_001829505.1 Spirochaetes bacterium RBG_16_67_19
GCTGGAGATCGGCCCGGTGCGGATTGAACCGCGCCGCCTGGTCTGCCCGTACACGCTGAGCGGCGCGCAGGGGGCCGTCCGGCCAGCCGTCCGGCCGGAAACCTTCCATTTGATCTACCGCTACGAGGAGCCGGTCTTCCGTGCCGGGGACCCGGAAAGCACGGCCCTGGCCTCCATGATCGCGGCCCAGGTGGCCCTGAACTACGGGCTGTTCTGCCGCACGCTGCGCTTCCGGGGTGCTTACGACCGGCACGACCGGCGTTTCCTGTCCGCCATGGCGGAGAACACCGCCCGGGAGATTTTCGTCAACAAGCTCCTGCGTCCCAACCGCTTCCTGACCGGCCCCGCGCGGGAGCTGCGGGAGGCCCGGATCCGGGCGCCGGAGAGCTTCTGCGCGGCGCGCCTGGTTTTCGACCAGCCGGCGACCCGCCTTCCCACCCGCGGCAGGAAGTCCGCCCCCGGCAACCCATCGGTCCGCGGGGGCTGGGCGGTGCTCTCCAGCGGCGGAAAGGACAGCCTGGCCAGCTACGGCCTGCTGCGGGAGCTGGACCAGCGGCCGCACCCCGTGTTCGTCAATGAGAGCGGCCGGCACTGGTTCACCGCCCTGAACGCCTACCGCGGCCTGCGGGCCGCGGATCCGGCCACCGCCCGCGTGTGGACCAATGCGGACCGCCTGTTCTCCTGGATGACCCGGCGCCTGCCCTTCGTGCGGCCGGATTTCGCCCGCCTGCGCGCCGACGACTACCCCATCCGCCTGTGGACCGTGGCGGTGTTCCTGTTCGGGGCCCTGCCCCTGATGCGCGTCCGGGGGCTCACCCGGCTGGTGGTGGGCAACGAGCGGGACACCACCCGGCGGGTGCGCTTTCGCGGCATCCGGCACTACGAGGGGCTTTTCGACCAGAGCCTGGACTTCGACCGGGCGGTCAGCCGCTACCTGCGGGCTAAGGGCTGGCAGGTGCAGTGCCTTTCTATTCTGCGTCCGTTGGGCGAGCTGGCCATCGAGAAACTGCTGGTCGAGCGCTACCCGCGCCTGCTCTACTGGCAGGTTTCCTGCCACGCCGCGCGCCTGGAAGGGGGGCGGGCCCTGCCCTGCGGCGCCTGCGAGAAATGCCGCCGTATTGTGGGCCTGCTGGGCGCCGCCGGGACGGCCCCGTCGCGCTGCGGGTACGGGCGCGAGCAGGTGCGCGCCTGCCTGCGCCTCCTGACCGAAGAAGGCGAGCAGGCCCTGGCGCTGGAGCCGGATGACGCGCGCTCCCTGCTCGCGCTGCTGGAGGCCCGGGGCCTGCTCCCCGCCGGCCGCAACGGCGCCCGCGGCGCAGCCAACAGCCGCAATGGCTACGCAGGCGCGGCCGAGCGCAGGCTCCTGGCCGTGCGCCTGGACCCCAGCCGCAGCCCGGCGGAGGACATCCCGCCGGAGGTTCGCGGGCGGCTTCTGG
>MIBK01000242.1:5132-5686 GCA_001829505.1 Spirochaetes bacterium RBG_16_67_19
GCCGCGACTGGCCGTCAGCGCCGCCTTCTGGGTAATTTGTGTCAGGAGACCGTCTTGTCCACCCAGCGTATCGCGATCGTGGGCGCCGGCTCGGTCGGGGCGACCCTGGCCTATCAGCTGAGCGTGCAAGGCCTGGTGCCGGAGCTCTGGCTGATCGACGCCAATCCGGCCAAGGCAGAAGCCGAGGCCCTGGACATCGCCCAGGGCACGCCGTTGGGCAACGTCGTGCGCGTGCAGGCAGGCGGATTCGAGGGCTGCCGCGAGGCGGGGATCGCGGTGATCACGGCGGGGGCCAAGCAGAAACCCGGCGAGACCCGCCTGGATCTGCTGGAGCGCAACGCCGCCCTGTTGCGCGCCATCACCGGCTCGATCCTGGGCGCGGGGTTCCGGGGGATCATCCTGGTGATCTCCAATCCCGTGGACGTGCTGACCTGGCTGGTGCGGGAGCAGAGCGGCCTGCCGGCCTCCCGGGTCATCGGCTCCGGCACGATCCTGGACTCAGCCCGCCTTCGGGAATACATGAGCCGGCACTGCCGGGTCAGCCCGCAGAACGT
>MIBK01000242.1:5788-5877 GCA_001829505.1 Spirochaetes bacterium RBG_16_67_19
CCTGCGGGCGGGACTGCCGGATACTGCGGGTCAAGGAGGATGCCCGGCGCTACGTGCGGGAGGCGGCTGCGGCGATCATCCGCGCCAAG
>MIBK01000242.1:5915-6087 GCA_001829505.1 Spirochaetes bacterium RBG_16_67_19
GCTGCTCCGGGCGATCGTGCACGACGAACGGCGCGTGCTGCCGGTTTCCACCGTGCACCCGGACTATGGCGGGGTGAGGGACACCGCCTTCAGCCTGCCCACGCTGATCGGGGCCGGCGGCGCGGAGCAGGTCCTGGAGGTTTCCCTGGCCGGGGAAGAGCGCGAGGAGCTG
>MIBK01000243.1:0-11578 GCA_001829505.1 Spirochaetes bacterium RBG_16_67_19
GAGGTCCGCCCCCGGGTCTTCCGCCGCTACTTCTCCACCAAGGGCCGGGACCGGGGCCTGGGCACCTACAGTATGAAGCTGCTGACCGAGGAATACCTGAGGGGTGAAGTCAGCTTCACATCCGAGGAGCGGGTCGGCACCCGCTTCACCGTCACCCTGCCGCTCCGGCTGCCGGAGCCGCGAACAGCTTGACGCTGCCGGCACCCGGGATGATACTAGTCTCATAACCACGAAGGAGGTGGATATGAAGCGCGTTCTGATTCTAGTGCTGGCTCTTCTGTTCATTGCGGCGAGCTTCGGCTTCGCCCAGAAAAAGTTGACCTTCGCCTACATGCCCGGGATCGAGGACCCGTTCATGCGCATGATCGAGCAGGGCGCCGCGGCGAAAGCCAAGGAGCTGGGGGCGAGCCTCATCGTCGGCGAGTATCCCAAGGCCTGGGGCGCGGACATCCAGGTGCCGATCCTGGAAGCCCTGGTGGCAAGGGGCGGGTTCGACTTTCTCATTGTCGTGCCGACTTCCAACGAGGCCCTGATCGCCCCGCTGAAGAAGATCAACGCCAAGGGCATCCCCATGGTCACCACGGACACTTTCCTCGGCAACGGCGACTACTCCAAGGCCTCGAACTTCTCCTTCCCCCTGGCCTACATCGGCACTGACAACGTGCTGGGCGGCTACGAGGTCGGCAAGCGCCTGGCCGAGCTGATCGGCAACACGGGCAAGGTCTACATGAACACCACCAACCCGGATGCGTCCAGCGTGACCGGCCGTCGGGACGGATTCTTGAAGGCCATGAAGGAGTTCCCGGAAATCCAGGTGGTGGGCATCGACTACAACCTGGACGTGCAGGAGACCGCCCAACGCCAGACCTCCGCGGTATTGCAGAAACACCCCGATCTGAAGGGCATCTTCGGCACCAACCTGTTCAGCGCCCAGGGCGCCTACCAAGCCGTGGACAACGCAGGGCTGTCCGGAGAGGTCAAAATCGCCTCCTGGGACGCCACCCCGGACCTGATCCAGGCCCTCAAGGACGGCAAGGTCGACCTGGTCCTGGCCCAGAGGCCCTACCAGATCGGGCAGCTGGCCGTGGAGTGGGGGTACAAGTTTCTGACCCAGAAGGCCACCGTGCCCAAGAAGGTCATCCCGGGCTTCTTCTTCTTCACCCGGGAGAACGTGGACGCCCCGGGCAGCCAGTCGTACATCTACCAATAAGCGCCGCGACAGCAGAAGCCGCGCGCGCAGGCAGCTTGAAAAAGCTGCCTGCGCCCTTTTCGCACGGCCGCCGGGCAGGGTATACTGCTCAGGACAGGGATGGGAGGGATGGGCAACCGGGGGGCAGCAGCGAAGGTCCTCACTTTCCTCGGCGAGCGGTGGGCCGCTTTGTTCCTGCTCCTCCTGCTGCTCGGGTTCGGCTTCCTCGAACGAAACTTCTTCACCTTCAAAAATTTCTCGAACATCCTCTATTACGCCACGACGTATGCCCTGCTGGCGGCGGGAGAGACCTTCGTCATCATCACGGGAGGCATCGACCTCTCGGTGGGTTTCGTGATGGGCTTCACCGGCGTATCCTCGGCGATCGTCATGCGCGACATGTACGCCGCCGGCCGCCCGGAGGCCGCCTGCCTGCTGGTGGGCGCGGCCGTCGGGCTGGCCCTGGGGCTGATCCCCGGACTGATCAACGGCCTGCTGGTGGCCCGCCTGCGCGTGCCCCCGTTCATCGCCACCCTGGGAACCTACGGGGTGGCCAACGGCATGGCCCTGTACCTGTCCAACGGCTTCCCCATCACCTTCCTGCCGCCCCGAGTGCAGAAGATCGGCAACAGCTTCCTCGCCTACCTTCTGCCGGATAAAGGCTTCACTTTCCTCCACCGTCCTGAGGGTCTGAAGTCCAAGGAGCTGCGCAGCCTGATCGGGATCGTACCCGTGACAGTGCTGGTAACAGCGGCCGTCCTTCTGGTGTTCGCCTTCATTCTCAAGCGCACCCGCTTCGGCCAGCACCTCTATGCCATCGGGGGCAGCAAGGATGCCGCCATCCGCGCCGGGATCAACGTTCCTTCCCACCTGGTGCGCACCTACGTCCTTTCTTCCATGCTCGCCGCCGTGGCCGGGGTGCTGTACGTGTTCCGCTCCGGGATCGGCAACTTCACCACCATGAGCGCCTCCTACGAGCTTTTCGCGGTGGCCGCCGTGGTGATCGGGGGGGCCAGCCTCATGGGCGGCAAGGGCGGCCTGGGGGGCACGCTGATCGGCATCCTGATCCTGATGACGCTGGAGAATGGCCTGAACATCGCCGGCATCCCCGCCTTCTACCGCTACATCGCCACGGGGGTGATCCTGATCGCCGCCGTGGTGATCGACCAGTTCACCCCCGAAAGGAAAGCCGGTGGTGCCTGAGGCGGCCGCGTCCACCAACAGGAAGGCTACCGCACCTGCCCGCTGGCTGGGACGCAATTGGGCCATTGTGTTCCTGCTCCTGGAGCTGGCCGCCTTCGGCCTCCTGGGAAAAAACTTCTTCTCGCCGGAGAATCTGCAGAACATCCTCGTGGCCTGTCTTCCGGTGCTGCTGCTGGCCATGGGCGAGACCTTCGTGATCATCACGGGGGGGATAGACCTCTCGGTCGGCTTCGTCATGGGCTTCGCCACAGTGGTCTGCGCCAAGTTCATGGTCCTGCTTCAGGCGGCGGGCCTGCCGCCCTGGGCCTCCATCCCGCTGGCGGCGCTAATCTGCCTGGCCATCGGCCTGATCCCCGGCCTGATCAATGGGACGCTGGTGGCCCGCCTGAAGGTGCCCCCTTTCCTGGCTACCTTCGGGCTGTACGGCATCGCCTACGGCTTTTCCGAGATCATCTCGAAGAACACCCCGATCGGAGGGCTGCCTCCAATTGCCGGGGAGATCGGCAACGAATACTTCTTCTACATCGTGCCGGGCAAGACCGTCTCCTTCCTGGTGAAGCCGCAGAACCTGGCCATGGAGGAGATGCGCAGCATGATCTCGGTCCTGCCGATCCTCGTGGTGATCTTTTTCGTGTTCGTGGCGATCTTCGCCTTCGTGCTGAGGCGCACCCGCTTCGGCCAGCACACCTACGCCATCGGCGGGAGCATGGACGCGGCCGTGCGGGCGGGCATCAATGTGCCGGCCCATCTGACCTGGATCTACATCATTTCCGCCTTTTTCGCCTCGCTTTCGGGAGTGATGTACGTGCTGAAATATGTGTCCGGGAGGGCCGATGCGGGCAGCGCCCGCATGCTGGACTCGGTGGTGGCCGTGGTCATCGGGGGGGCCAGCCTGTACGGCGGTACCGGGGCCGTGAAAGGCACGATCATCGGGGCGCTGATCATCGCCACGCTGGAAACCGGGATGGTCAACCTGCTGATCCCGTCCCACAACCGGTACATCGCCATCGGCGCGATCCTGGTGATAGCGGTGCTGATCGACCAGTTCTTCCCCGAGCTGGTCGGAAGGGGGGAGTGATGGCGGAGCCGATGCTCCAGCTGCGCGGGCTGACCAAGCGCTTCGGCGGGCTCACGGCCGTGGACCGGGTGGACCTGGAAGTATACCCCGGCGAGGTGGTAGGCCTGCTGGGGGACAACGGGGCCGGAAAGTCCACCCTGATCAAGATGGTTTCCGGGGTCTATCACCCCGACGGGGGGCAGATTTTTTTCCAGGGCAGGGAGATCCGGCTGGGCAGTCCCATGGACGCCCTGGAGCTGGGCATCGAGACCCTGTACCAAGACCTGGCGCTGGCGGAAAACCTGAACGTCTACGCCAACATCTTCCTGGGCCGGGAGCGCACCAAACCTTTCCTCGGGTTAATCCGCGTGCTGGATCATGCCAACATGCACGAGGAATCCGAAAAAGTCCTCAAGCGCCTGGAGATCGAGATCCCCTCGCTGAAAAGCCAGATCAAGCACCTGTCCGGCGGTCAGCGCCAGGCGGTGGCCATCGGCCGCTCGATCTACTGGAATGCCAAGCTGCTGATCATGGACGAGCCCACCGCCGCGCTGGGGGTCCAAGAGCAGCGCAAGGTGCTGGACCTGGTGCGGGTGCTGGCCTCGCAAAACATCCCGATCATCGTGATCAGCCACCAGCTCTATGACATCTTCTCGGTGACCGACCGGTTGGTGATCATGCGGCGCGGGCGGAAGGTGGCCGAACGCCGGACCAAGGACACCACCCCCGACGAAGTAGTGGGGCTGATCATCGGCTCCGAAGAGGTCGCCCAGCAGCCCGCGGGGGGCCCGCCGGCGGACTGAACCCGCCCTGGTCAGTTGACCAGTTCCGGCCCATCTGGGTACTCTGAAGTCATGGATCTACGCTCGACCGTCAAGCTGAACAATGGCGTGCAGATGCCCTGGGTGGGTTTGGGGGTCTTCTTGTCTCCGGAGGGGGCCACGACCGAGTCGGCCGTGCGCTGGGCCCTGGAAATCGGCTACCGGCACATCGACACCGCGGCCGCCTACAAGAACGAGAAGGACGTGGGCCAGGCCCTCAAGGGCAGCGGCCTGCCCCGCGACCAGGTGTTCGTCACCACCAAGCTGTGGAACGCCGACCAGGGCTTCGACTCGACCCTGAAGGCCTTCGACTCGAGCCGCCGCCTGCTGGGCATCGATACCCTGGACCTCTACCTGGTGCATTGGCCGGTCAAGGGCAAGTACAAGGAAACCTGGCGGGCGATGGAAAAGCTGTACTCCCAGGGCAAGGTGCGGGCCATCGGGGTGAGCAACTTCCTGGTGCACCAGCTCCAGGACCTGCTGGCCGACGCCGCCGTGGTGCCCGCGGTCAACCAGGTGGAGTTCCATCCCTTCCTGCTGCAGCGCGACCTGCTGGAGTTCGGCCGGGCCCGGGGCATCCGCCACGAGGCCTGGAGCCCCCTCACCCGCGGCAAGATGCTCTCACATCCGCTGATCAGCGAACTGGCAGGCAAACACGAGCACAGCAACGCCCAGATCCTGCTGCGCTGGGACCTGCAGCACGAGGTGGTGACCATCCCCAAATCCGTGCACCGGGAGCGCATCGAGGAGAACAGCCGCCTGTTCGACTTTCAACTCTCCAGCGAGGACATGGCCGCCCTGGACGCGCTGGACAGCAAGACGCGCATCGGCCCGGACCCGGACAACTTCAACTTCTGAGGCCGGCGGCCAGGCCGGACAGGAAAGCCCGGTTGTCGGCCTGTACGTAGGCCACCGGGGCCCCCGCCCGGCTGAAGGTCTTCATGAACCGCAGGTAGTAGGCCGGGTGCTCCGGCGGCGGCTCCCCGTCCCGCTGCCAATCCCAGGAGGGCGGGGCCAGGTCCACCACGAAAATGCGGAAGTTCGCGAGGCGCCTGCCCTCCGCGTGGGCCGCGTTGCGGGCCATGGACAGGGCCTTCTCGAAGATCATCGGTGACATCACCGCGGAACCCACGCTCAGGTACACCCCGCCTTCCAGGCCGGCCACGCCGGCCACGAAGGCGAGGAAATCCCGCTCGGCAGTGCGGCCCACGGCGGCGCCGCTGGAGGCCGGGTGGGAGTAGATGATGTCGTGGCCGAACATGGGATGGGCCGTGAAGGGCAGGCCCAGCCGGAAGGCCGCGGCCTGCAGCCCGAAGCGCTTCCAGGGATGGGGCACGGCCAGGAATCCCGGGGACAGATCCAGGCGCCGGAGCACGGCCAGCAGGTCCGCCGCGGCGGCGGCCTGCTCCGGCCTCCCGGCGGCCAGCTCGGCAGCCTCCTCGGCCAGCGCCTCCTCGCTCGGGATATCCAGGCCCCCGCACTGGACCAGGCTGCCGACCGCCTCCCCGTACCCCAGGCCCGCGTGCGCGCCCACCGCCAGGGCCAGGTTCAGGTACAGGCCGGTCTCCTGCCAGAGTCCGAATTGCCCCCGCGCCAGGTTCTCGCGCACGTCCTCGGAGCTGGCCCCCTGATAAGCGAACTCCCAGTCGTGGATGACCCCGGCCCCGTTGGTGGCCAGGTGGGTGAGCCAGCCTGCCTCGGCCAGGCGGATCAGCACGGGGGCCAGCCCGTTTTTGATGGCGTGGGCCCCGAAGGCCAGGATCACCGCCCGGCCGGCGGCCCGGGCCGCGCGCACCGCCCCGGCCGCCTCGGCGACCCGCAGGCGGGCCTCCGCGCTCAAGCCGCCCGGGGGCCGGTCGGGGGAGTCCGCCTCGATGCTGACCTTATTCCGCCGTTCCGCCAGGGGCCGGAAGCGCAGGCGGCCGCGGTCGAACAGGGGCCCACTCATGACCCCTGGCCCTCGATGCGCAGCAGATCCAGGAGGCGCCGCCACTGCGAGAAATCCGGGACGAGCAGGTCGGCCCCGGCCTGGATCAGCCGGCTGCGCTTGCCGGGGTCCAGGCCGAAACGGCGCACCTCGTCGCTGGCCACCCCGACGGCCAGGCCTCCGCGCTTGCGAGTCTCGCGGATCTCCACGGGCCCGTCCCCGAAGGTGGCCAGCGCGCCCGCCGCCCGCGGGCCGACCTCCCCCAGGATGCGTTCCAGCACCACGCGCTTGGGCTCGTGCTCCAGGTCCCCGCGAGCCCCGTAGATCCTGCCCTGGAACAGCTCCCCGTAGCCCAGGGCCCGTGCCTCCTGCTCCGCGTCGGCCTGGTCGGTGCCGCTGGCCAGGTACAGCTTCACCCCCCGGCCGGCCAGCTCCCGCAGGAACTGCAGGGCCCCCTTGATCCGGAAATCCTCGGCCTCCAACTCCCCCCGCCCGAGGCGGGCCAGGCGCCTGCCCACCACCGCCATCAGCTCCCGATTGTAGAGCGCCTTGTAGCCGTGCTCGTCCTGGATGTCCCCCTCGGGGACCCGGCCGAACTCCCGCACCATCTCCACCAGGCCTTTCATCTGGGCCAGGGTCTGCACGCCCGTGGTACGGTCGATGAAGTCGCGGACCCGCTCGCGCACCTTCTGGTAGAGGGCCTGCTCCGCGTGCTCCTCCCCCAGGATGGCCTTCAGCATGACCGGTTCCATGACCTCGGCCCAACCCTGCCGCAGGGTGGAGATGGTGCCGTCGTGGTCGAAAACCGCGTGCCGCAGGCTCAAGCGGCGGGGCAGCACCGCCACCAGCTCGATGTCCGTGTCCTCCAGGTAGTTGGCCCGGCGCGGATCCAGGGCGATTTCCGGGTGGTAGCGGTAGTCGGGGCTGGTGCCGATGGCCAGGATTTCCGCCGGAGAGGCGGTGCCGGTGACGCGCAGCTTCCGCACCGTGACCGCGGCCGCCAGGTTGCCCAGCTCCGCGGCGCCCAGCGGGTCCTCCCCGGCGGCCAATGCCGCGGCGATCCCCGAGAGCAGGCTGTCCCCCGCCCCGACCGGATCCACCGGCCCGCCCACCGCCAGGCCGGGGACCTCCCGGCAGCCCTCCCCGTCGTGCACCAGGCAGCCGAACTCCCCGCGGCTGAGGAACAGCGGCCGGTTCCAGCGGCGGTACAGCTCCTCGGCCAGGCCGCGGGCCCGCTCCAGCTCGTCGCCGGCCGGCAGGGGGCCGGCCAGGCGGGCGGCCTCCCGCTCGTTCAACTTGCGCATGGTGCCGTGGAACTCCGCGCTGTAGCTGCGGCTGTCCACGAGCACCGGCAGGCCCAGGTGGCGGCCGACCAGCTCCACCAGGCCGGAGCGCAGCTCGGGGGTGTGGATGCCGTGCTCCAGCTGCTGATTCACCACCAGGATGTCCAGCTCCCCGGCCGCCTGTTCCAGACAGGCCAGCAGAGCCTCGGCGGTTTCCGGCTCAAGCCGGTTGAAGTTGCCGTAGTCGATGCGCCGGCTCTCCTGGCCGCCTTCATAGGGCTTGCTGTAAGTGGGGGTCTGCCAGGCCTCCCGCTGCAGCAGCAGCCCGCGCACGTCGACCTTCTCTCGTTCCAGCAGGCGCAGCATCTGCCAGCCGAACGGGTCGTCCCCGGCCACCCCGAACACGCGCACCAGGCCCACGCCCAGCGCCCGCAGGTTGGCGGCCACGTTTCCGGCCCCTCCGAGGGAATAGCGCTGCTCCCGCACCGCCAGGGTGGGCAGGCCCGTCTCGATGGAGATCTCCGAGCCCTGCGCGTCCAGCAATAGATAGGCGTCGAGGCAGAAGTCCCCGACCACCCCGACGCGGGCCGAGGCCACCAGCTCCAGCAGGCGGGCAAGGGCGTTCTTCACGAGGCCCAGTTTACCACGAATGTCCCGGCCGCGGCCACGCGATTGAAAACCGGCGGGGTTCGCACTACAGTGGGTGCCAGCCATGAAAGCGCGGACGGGCGAGCTGTTCGAGAAGGAATTGCGGGCGGGGAAGCTGGAGCCGCTGCGGGAGGAGCTGCTGGCGGCCTTCGAGCTGCTGGCCGAGGCCCTGGGCGCGGGCGGCAAGGTGCTGGTGTGCGGCAACGGGGGCAGCGCCGCGGACTCCGAGCACATCGTGGGCGAGCTGATGAAGGGCTTTCGCAGCCGCCGGGAGCTGCCGGCCGCAGACCGGGAACGCCTCGAGAGCGCCTGGGGGGAGGAGGGCCGCGTCCTGGCCGGGCGGCTCCAGCGGGCGCTGCCGGCCATCTCCCTGGTCAGCCAGGTCTCCCTGGGCACCGCGGTGGCCAACGACCTGGGCGCGGACCTGGTGTTCGCCCAGCAGGTGTACGGCTACGGGCGGACCGGCGACGCGTTGATCGCCATCAGCACCTCGGGCAACGCGGCCAACGTGCTGGCCGCCTGCCGCACGGCCCGGGCCTTCGGTTTGATTGTCGTGGGCCTGACCGGCAGGCAGGGCGGAGAGCTGGCCCGGGTCTGCGACCGGTGCCTGCGCGCCCCCGCCACCGAAACCTCGGAGGTGCAGGTCTGGCACCTGCGCTGCTACCACCTGCTGTGCGCGGCGCTGGAGCTCGAGCTGCTCGAGGGGGACCCCGGATGACCTCCCGGGAGCGGGTGCGCGCGGCACTGGAGCGCAGCCCCGCCGACCGGGTGCCCATATTCATGTGGTTCCACCCGCGGACCGCCGCGCGCCTCGCCCAGCTGCTGGAGGTCCCGGCCGGCCTGGTGGGCGAGGCCATGGGCAACGACGTGCGCCAGACCTGGGTGAACAACAACCACGCCATGGAGGGCATCCAGCACGAGCGCGACGGGCAGTGGCACCGGGACTTCTGGGGCATCAAGTGGGAGAAGCAGGGGGACTTCAACCAGCCGGTGGAGTTCCCCCTGGCCTCCTGCGGCGAGCAGGAGGCCCTGGCCTACCCCTTCCCCTACGGCCGGCTGGAGGAGCTGCTGGCCGGCATGCAGCCCCTGGCCGGCGCGCCGGAGCGGGGTCAGTACTTCCTGGGCTGCGACGTGTCGCCCTGCGTCTTCGAGATGTACTGGCGCCTGCGCGGCCTGGAGCAGGCCCTGGTGGACATCGCCTCCAACCCGGGGTTCGCCGCCGGGATGCTGGAGCGCTGCGCCGCTTTCGCCCGCCGGCTGGCCGAGGAGGCCTGCCGGCGCTTCGCCCTGGACTGGCTGTGGACCGGCGACGACGTGGCCGGCCAGCAGGGCCTGATCTTGAGCCCCGAGGCCTGGCGCGAGCTGGTCAAGCCGCCGCTGGCGGAGATCTTCGCCGTCGGCAGGAAAGCCGGCCTGCCGGTGGCCTACCACTGCTGCGGCGCCCTGGCCCCCATCATTCCGGATCTGCTGGAAATCGGCCTGGACCTGCTCAATCCCATCCAGGCCGGCTGCCAGGGCATGGAGCCCGCGGAGCTGAAGCGCCAGTTCGGTTCCCGCCTGTCCTTCATGGGCGGCCTGGACACGCAAGGCGTGCTGCCCTTCGTGGAGGAGGCGGGGGTGCGCCGCCACGCGGCCGGGCTGCTGGAGCTGTTCAGCGGCGGCGGCTACATCCTGGCGGCCTCGCACACCATCCCGCCGGAGACCCCGGAAGCCAACATCTTCGCCCTGTACCGGGAGGCGGGCATCAGCCGGGAGGAGATCTTCGACCGCGCCGCCGGCCTGCGGAAACGCGCTACTGCTACTGCTACTGCTACTGCAGCAGCGCAAGCTACTGCGCCGAGACCGACAGCTTCATGCCGCTGATGAAATAGCGCTGCAGGGCCACGAACAGCAGGATGGTCGGCAGCGAAGTGAAGATCACCCCCGTCATGATGTAGGGTATGTTCCCGCCGCCGTAGCCGGACATGCTGGCCAGGGCGACCATGATCGGGCGGATGTTCTGGGTGCGCGACAGGACCATGCCGAACAGCAGGTCGTTCCAGATCCAGGTCATCTGGAACAGGGCCACCACGGCGGTGGGGGCCAGCGACTGCGGCAGGAAGATCGAGAAGTAGGAGCGCAGCGGGCCGCAGCCGTCGATCTTGGCGGCGTCCTCCACGTCCTTGGGGATGGTGGTGTAGAAGCCGCGATAGACGAACAGGGCGAAGGGCGTGCAGATGGCCGCGTAGATCAGGATCAGGCCGCTGCGCGTGTTGTAAAGCCCCAGGTTGTTGAACAGCTTGTAGACCGGGATCAGGTACATCTGGAAGGGGAAGAGGGTCCCGCTGTAGATGATCAGGAACAGGGCGAAATAGAACCTGGGCTTCAGGCGCACGAGGCTGAAGCCGGCCAGGGAGGACACCACGATGGCGATCCCCGCCCCGGCCACGGCGTAGAGCAGGGAGTTGAGGAAATGCTCGTGCAGCCGGTAGATGCGCAGCACGTGGCGGAAATTCTCCAGGAACGACACCTTGGTGGGAAGCTGGTAGAACTTCTGGGTGCCGAAGTCCTGCGCGCTCTTGAAGGACACCAGGAAGGTGGAAAGCGCGGGCAGCAGCCACATCAGGACCAGCGCGATGAGGATCAGATAGATCGGGATCTTGCGGGCCGGCGCGCTCATGCTAGTAGTACAGCAGGTCCCGCTTGGCCATGCGCTTGATGTACAGCGCGGAGACGGCGATCACCACGATGGACAGGAAGACCGAGATGGCCGAGCCGTAGCCCATGCGAAAGAGGGTGAAGGTCTCCCGGAACATGGTCACCGCCAGGGTCTCGGAGGAGTGGTAGGGCCCGCCGCGGGTCATCACGTAGATGATGTCGAAGGCCTTGAAGGAGTTGACCATGGCCATGGTGATCACCACGGTGGTGATCGGGCGCAGCATGGGCAGCTTCACCAACCGGAAGGTCTCGAAGCGCCCCGCCCCGTCGATGATCGCGGCCTCGATGGGCTCCTTGGGGATGGTGCCCAGGCCCATCAGGAACATGACCATGTTGGTGCCCAGCTGCTGCCAGGTCCAACTGATGAGCATGGAAAAGGTATTCAGCGGCACCCCGGTCAACCAGGAAGGCCGCCAGGGCAGGCCGAGGGCCTCGAACAGGCCGTTGAGCACGCCCAGCTCCTTGCTGAACATGTAGGACCAGATGATCCCGGTGGCCACGAAGGAGATGGTCAGCGGGACGAAAAACACCGCCTTGAAGAAGCGCTCGAAGCGCACTCCGTCCACGAACACCGCCACCAGCAGGCCGCCCATCACCGGGAACACCAGGGTGAAGGCTACCCAGAGCACCGTGTTGCGGATGGAGATCAGGAAGTCGCGGTCCGCGAGCAGGCGGGTGTAGTTGCCGAAGCCCTCGAACACCGGCTGGCCGATCCCGTCCCAGTCGAAGAAGCTGTAGTAGATGTTCTGCACC
>MIBK01000243.1:11666-15988 GCA_001829505.1 Spirochaetes bacterium RBG_16_67_19
CGCGCTTCATGGTTCGAATAAAGGCCATTCCGGGGCGCGTGGCCCCGGAATGCCTTGAATATACCTATTCTACTTGTTCTTGGCCCAGTACTCGTCGGCGATCTTGTCCAGGTCGGCGAGCACCTTGTCCACGGAGCCCGGATTCAGGATGAACTCGGCGAATTTGTCCACCGCCTGTTCGCAGATCGGGGTGGGCGTGGCCTCCCAGAAACGGTTCAGGATGCGGTAGTTCTCGCCCACCAGCATCTGGCGCAGTTCGACCTTGACCGCCGGCAGGAAGCTGGTGTCGGCCTTGGAGTTGGGCGGGTACTGGTTGACCTGCTTGGCGAAGAAGGCGTTGCCCTCCGGGCCCATCCACCAGTCGGCCACCTTCTTGGCCGAGCCCAGGTTGGGGGCGTTCTTGGAGATCAGGATCGGGCTGGCCTCCAGGATGGCCAGCTTGCCGGAGTCGGGATTGTGCGGCGGCATGATGAAGATGCCCAGGTTTTCCTCGGCCACCCCGTTGCTGGTGAGCACCGTCAGGTACCAGGAGCCGCAGGGCACCATGGCCACCTTGCCCTGGTTGAACAGCCGCGGCACGTCGGAGAACAGGTCCGTGGACGGGTCGGTGAAGTAGCCCTTGCGGATCAGCTCGGCCCATACCCCGAAGGCCTTCTTCACCCGGGGGTCGCTGTACTTGGCTTTGCCCTCGCACAGCTCCACGTACAGGTCCGGGCTCTCCCGGGCGACCATCTCCTCGAACAGGATGAAGGTCGGCCAGCGGCCCTGCACGGTCTGGGCCATGGGGGCGATGCCCTTGGCCTTGAGGGCGGCGCAGACCTGGTTGAACTCGTCCCAGGTGGTGGGCACCTCGAGGTTGTTGGCGGCGAAAACCTGCTTGTTGTACCAGACCCCCCAGTACTCCACCACGTAGCCGAAGCCGTAGACCTTGCCGTCGAAGGTGAAGGCATCGCGCAGGCCCTGGGAGTACTCGTCCTTGTGCTTGTCCCACAGGTCGGTGGTCTCGGCCACCAGCCCCTGGTCAATCAGGTCCTTCATGCGGTAGGTGGACCACCAGGTGAACAGGTCCGGGGCTTCCTTGGTGGGCAGCGCCGCCCGCACGGCGGAGATGAACACGTCCGTGGTCGGATACGGGGTGGGCGTGAAGCCGATCCCGATCTTTTCCTTGGCGGCCTGGCCGGCGGCCTCGTAGAAAGGCTGATAGTTGGGGTTGCCGCCCTTGTCGTGCATCATGACCAGGTCCTTGGCGGGGGCCTTCTTGCAGCCCGCCAGGGCAAAGGCGAGGGCCAGAGCCAGCAGGACCCCGGCGACCTTGAAAGCTGTCTTCATCGCTTCCTCCTTGCAGGGATTATTCAGGCGCCGCGTCCGGCGCCGTGATTCACTGAGTCCAGCATGGCCACCACGTTTTCGGGGGGCACGAAGGCCAGGATGTTGTGCACCTGCTGGAAGACGAATCCCCCTCCCGGGGCCAGCAGGGCCACGCGCTCCCGAACGTGCTCGCGGACCTGGGCGGGGGTGCCCTGGGGCAGCACCGTCTGGGTGTCGCAGCCGCCGCCCCAAAAGGTCAGGTCGGCCCCGAAATCCCGCTTCAGCCCCGCCGGCTCCATCCCCGCGCAGCTGGACTGCACGGGATTGATGGCGTCCAGGCCGGCGTCGATCAGGTCCGGGAGCAGCTCCCGCACCCCGCCGCAGCAGTGCAGCATCACCTTCACGGGGGAAAGCGCCTTGGCCCTGCCCCACAGCTGAGCGTGCCGCGGCTTGAAGAACTCCCGGTACATGGCCGGCGAGAACTGGGGACCGGTCTGCATGCCCATGTCGTCCCCGAACACGATGACATCGATCGAACCGCCCACGGCGCCCAGGAAGCGCTCCAGGCTCTCCAGATGGATTTCCACCACCCGGTCCAGGAAGCGGTGCACCGCGCGCGGCTCGGCGGCCAGCATGTACAGGAAGCGGTCCATGCCGAAAAGGAACTGGCCCATCTCCACGAGGTTTCCGCCGAACAGCCCGATGATGGCCCGCGGGCTGGCCTGGCGCAGGGCGCGAGCCCCTTCCCGCAGCGCTTTCAGCCCTTCCTGGCCGGTGGCCAGGGGGCCGGGCGGCGAGCCGACCGCGGTCCACAGGCACTCGGCCATGGCCTCCCGCGGGTCCAGGCCCGGGTCCTCGGCCAGCGGCCAGGAAGTCTGCTCGAAATAGTGAGAGCCGTCCACCATCTGTCCCTGGACCCTGCCGCTGTCGGATTTCAGCACCCAGCGGCCGGTTTCCCTCACCGGCAGGGCCCAGGCGGGCATGAAGGCGGGGCTGCCGTCGGGCAGCGGCCACTCCCGCCAGTGCCGAGCGTCCGCGGCGAACCCGCGGCCCAGCTCCAGGGTGTCCACCCCGAAGCGCTCCAGCACGTCCTGCCCCACGATGGCCAGCTGCTGGATGGGATCGTAAATCCGCACAGGCTCCGGGGGGAGGCCGAGCAGAGCGCGCAGCTTCGGGTACAGCAGCGCGCTGATGCCCGAGGAGCGGTGCCCGGAGAGGTCCAGGGGAACGCGGTCCGGCTGTCGATGATTCAGGGCGGCCAGCACCCTCTCGCGTGATGTCACGGAGCCCTTATTCTACCACGAGCCGGCGCACTGTCAAGAAGCAAAGCGGGCGGATTTTAGCGATTCTACCTGGTTTTACCATATTTTACCTGATTCCCGGGCTGGGAGGGGCAAACCGGCGGCCCGGGGGGCCTGGCGGCGCGATTCGGCTTGACAGAGAGTCCGGGCTTTGGTAAAAATTGGTAAAATATGGGGGGACGGAAATGACCAGGGTTCGGCTCGCGGAAGTGGCCGCCAGGGCGGGGGTGTCCCTGGCCACCGCCTCCCTGGCCATGACCGGGAAGGGGCGGATTTCCGCGGAAGTGCGCGAGCAGGTCCTGGCCGCGGCCCAGGCCCTGGGCTACCGCCGGCGGGGCCTGCCCGTCAGCCCGGAGCGGGTCCGCAACGTAGGCATCCTGCACCATCAGGACAAGAACTTCGAGTGGAACTTCATCCGCCCGATCCTGTTCAACCTCGAGGCCATGCTCCTGGAGCACAACCTGCTGCCGATCCTCCTGCCGGTAAGCGTGGGGGCCGATGCCGAGCGGGTGTTCCAGCGCGTGCTGGCCGCCGGGGCGGGAGCGCTGTTCTCCATCCATTTCCACGACGAGGCCCTCTTCGAGCGGCTGGAGAAGCGCGGCATCCGGGTGGTCATCGTCAACAACACGAATCTGCAGAGCCGCTTCCACTCCGTATGCGTCGACGATTTCCAGGGAGCCTACGAGGGCTGCCTGCACCTGCTCAAGCTGGGCCATCGCCACCTCCTGTACGCGGAATACGAGCGGCCGGAGCTGCCGGCGGTGGTGGCCGACCGCTTCATCGGCTTCCGCAAGGCCCTGGAAGAGCACGGCGTGCCCTTCGCCCCGGCCGGGCGCATCACCATCCGTCCCATGAACCGCCGGGAGCTGGCCTCGCGCCTCAAGGCCGCCTTCTCCCGCCAGCCTCGGCCCACGGCCATCTTCGCCCACGACGACTACCTGGCCTCCTACGTCTACGCCTCCCTGGGCGAGCTGGGGCTGCGGGTGCCCGAGGAGGTATCCCTCATCGCCCCCGGGGACGTGCTGGACTATGCCGAACCCTGCACCCCGCCGATCACCACCATGCGCATCAACACCGCCTCGCTGGGGATCCTGGCCGGCCGTCTGCTGCTGGACTTGTTGAAGGGGGAGATCCACGACGTGCACGTGCTGAAGCTCAAGCAGCAGCTGGTGCGGCGGGGGACCTGCGCCCGGCCCGCTTAGACGTAACGTAGGCCTAAGCGTAGCGTACGCCTAAGCGTAGCGTACGCCTAAGCGTAGCGCAGCTTCAGCTCGGTGAAGGCTCTTTCTTCCAGCAGGTGCTCCAACTGTCTCAGGGTGGCGGCCAGCTGGGCGGCCAGGCGGGGCTCCTTGCCGAAATGCAGGAAGACCGCGGGGTCCTGCAGCAGGTGACCCGTGGTGAAGCAGACCCGGATCACCTGGGCCAGGCCCTCCCGCACGGTCAGACCGCGCAGGAAGCCTTCCGCCAGCAGGCGGCGCCCGGCGTGCGGAAGGCGAAAGGGCTGGCCCTGCAGCAGCGAGGTGTCCAGCGGCCGCTCCGCCTCCCCTTCCCTGGCTCCCACCCCGTCCATGGCCAGCACCCGGGCCAGCACCTTGCCCAGGTTGAACAGCACGGCCAAGCCCTCCTCCACCAGCTGCAGCACCTCCAGCTCCTTGGGGATGGCGCCCTGGCTTGAGCCGCGGATGGCCAGGAAGCGGTTGAAGGGGAAGTGGG
>MIBK01000244.1:0-4300 GCA_001829505.1 Spirochaetes bacterium RBG_16_67_19
CAGCCGGTTGGCCCGCTCGAAGCCAGGCTGCTGCTGCGCGCCCACAGACGCGCCGCCGAGCAGGGAGAGCTCCATCTTGATGGAGGTCAAAATCCCGCCCAGCTCGTCGTGGACCTCCCGCGCGATGCGCCGGCGCTCCTCCTCGCGCAGGTCCTGCAAGTGGGAGGTCAGCCGGGCCAGCTCCTGCCTGGACTGGCGCATCTGGGCCAGGGCGCGCCTGCGCCGGGAGCGGTTGATCAGGATCAGCACCACCCCCGTGGCCGCGGCGTCCTTCCTGCCCAGCGGCAGGATCTCCAGGTCGAAATTGGTCTTCGGGCTGAAGCCCGGCAGCGCGATGTCCTGGGTGGCCCACGGCTCCATCCCGGCCAGCACCTGCCGGACGCGCGCTTCCAGCTCGCGGTCGGGGAAGAGCGAAAAATGGCTGCGCCCCACGCAGTCCTCGGGCTTCAGGCCGGCGGCCCGGGCGTAGGCCGGGTTCACCCGCTGGTAGCGCAGGTCGCGGTCCAGGTAGGCGATGAGGAAGTGCGTCCCGGCGAAGACCTCTTCCAGCAGCTCCCTGGTCCGCTCGCGCTCCAGCCTTTCCCCGAGCAGCTCGCCGGCCGTGTTGAGCAGCTCGCGCTCCTCTTCCAGGAATGGGCCCTCGGCCTGCTCCGGCCTGGGCTCCAGGTAGCAGACGGTGATCCGGCCTCCGCGGGCCAGCAGGGTGCCGATGGAAGCGGATTGCTCCCACTCGGTAAATCGGAAGTTGGGGCTCTGCACCACGCGGTCCTCGCACTCCACGCGGGCGCAGGCGATGGAGGGGTACTGGTAGGCCTGGGGCAGCTGCCCGACCAGGTGCTCCAGCAGCACCTCCAGGGGCAGCTCCCGGTCGTGGATCAGGGCGGTGAGGCGGAACAGGAAGCGCAGCTCCCGTACCCGGGTCTCCAGGCGCTGGGGCCCTGCCTCCTGGACGGATTGCGCCATCACCCCCCCTTCTTCGCCGTCGACCCGCCCTCAGCCGTAGCTGTGCAGGCCGGAGAGCAGGTAGTTCACTCCGAAAAAGGTGAAAATGGTGAAGGCGAAGCCCACGATGGACAGGATGGCCGAGAGCCGGCCGCGCAGCCTCTTCACCAGGCGGGTGTGCAGGAAGGCGGTATATACCAGCCAGGTGATCAAGGCCCAGGTCTCTTTGGGGTCCCAGCTCCACCAGGTGCCCCAGGCGGTCTGGGCCCAGACGGCCCCGAAAACCAGGGCTCCCGCAGTGAAGATCGGGTAGCCGATGCCCACGGCGGTGTAGGACAGGCGGTCCAGCTTCTTCCGGCGCTCCTCGTCGCCCCCGGCCAGGTAGAGGATCGAGGCGACGAAGGAGACGATGAAGAAGGACTCCCCGATGAAGGACAGGGTCACGTGCAGCACCAGCCAATAGGATTGCAGGGCCGGGATGGGCGACTGCACTTCCTTGGGAATGGCCGGGGAAGAGGCGATGGCCAGCAGCGCCAGGCTGATCACCGTGCCGCCGAAGGACACCAGGGGCAGCAGGCGCTCGCCGGCCAGGAGGCGGTACAGGAACAGCACCAGCGCCGTCACCCCGGCGAAAAACACCAGGGACTCGAAGGTGTTGGTGACCGCCACGAAGCGGATGCGCAGGCTGCGCTCCACGATGCCGGCCAGGAGCAGCGCCGCGGCGGCGGCCAGCAGCCAGTGGGAAACGGGGTCCAGGACGCGCCGGTTGCGCAGCAGGTAGGCCGCCTGCAGGATTCCCGCCAGGACCAGCAGGGCGAAGGCGAGGACGGCCATTATCTGCGAGAAGTTGTAGCCCATCAGCTCTCCCTTTCGTCTTTTCGTTTCTGGATGAAGGTCAGCGCCAATCCCGCGGTCACCAGTGCCAGGGCCGCCAGCACGGGGGCGAAGCCGGGGTCCTTCACCGCCTTCAGCCCGGTAAGGTCCCTGGAGGACAGCTCGACGATCGTGTATGGCCCGATGGGCTGCGAGGCTGCCCGCCGCAGCTCTTCGGCAAAGGTGCGCCCCTGCCAGCGCTCGAACACCGCCTGGCCGGCGTCGATGCCGGAGAAGAACAGGATGCTTTCCTCCCACTGGAAGTGCTTGCCGGATTGCAGCGCCTCGAGCTGCCCGCTCTGGTCGCGCAGCAGCGCGGTGTCCTCGCGCTTGAAGGAGGACTGGTAGATTTTCAGCCCCCGCAGGCGCAGGGGGCGGTTCACTTCGATGGAGTAGGAGGCTTCCAGCAGGCCCTCGTCGCGGCGGGCCTCGACCGTGGAAATCCAGTCCCTGGGCCGCCCGTCCTCGTACTGCTGGTAGGTGTAGTCCAGCAGGCGCAAGCGATAGCCCATGGGCAGGTCGATGCTGTCGCCCCGTCCCAGGAAGAAGGTTCCTTCCTGACGGCCCGTGGCGGTAAACAGCGCGCCGACGATCAGCACCAACAGCCCGACGTGAACCAGGTCCGGCCCATACCGGCGCCGGGCCTTGCGCTTCAGGCGGCCGACGAGGCGGTCCACGGTGCAGACGGCCAGGTTGACGAAGAACAGCAGGCAGGGCACCAGGAACAGCCAGGACTTGAAGAAGCTGGAGTAGCCCAGGCCGGTGATCAGGCGGGCCAGCAGGGGAGGGTAGTTATGAAAATAGTAGGCCGGCTGCTGGCCCTGGGGGACCAGGGTGGCCAGGATCGAGAGGGCGGTGAGCAGCAGCAGCAGCACGATCGCCAGCCGGACCGACTTGAAAAAACGATACAAGGCATCCATCCGTCTCCCTCACTCTCCGGCGGCCAGGCTGGCCGCCCGCAGCCGGTTCACCCCGGTGAAGAACTCCCGCATGAGTATGACCCAAACATAATTCCCGGCCTCCGTCAAGGCGAGCGTCCTGCCTTCGCGCCGCAGTGCCCCGATCGCGCGGAAGAAAACCCTCTCCAGCCGGAGGCGGGCCGCCGCTCCGGGCCCGTGCCGGACCTCCAGCTCGTCCAGGTCCAGGCGCCCGCCGAACAGCTTCATCAGGAAATCGTAGCGCAATCGATCCCGCCGGGAGAAGCGGCGTTCGGCGACCACGGGCAGTTCGCCGCGGTCGAGCAGCTCGATGTATCGCGGCAGGGAGAAGGTGTTGGCGTACAGCCGGCCGCCGAGGTAGCCGAATGACCCGGAGCCCAGACCGGCATACTCCTCGCGGGTGGCGATGTACTCGTCCCCCAGGCCCTGCGCGCTCGGCTGGCCGCCGCCGGCCCGGCGCGAGAAGCACCAGGCCGTGGTCGGGCGGTACGCCGGGGCCAGGGTCTCGCGGATGATCCGGTAATAGAGCTTTTCACGGGTAAAGGGTCCGCGCAGCGGGCGCGGGCTCATCAGCGGATAGCAGGTGAGCTGGTCCACGCCGAGCTCGCTCACGATCTGCAGATCGCGCCTGAGCATGCTCTCGCTCTGCTCGGCGAAATTGAAGATCAGGTCGACGTTCAGGGTGGCGAACCGGCCTCGCGCGGAGGCCAGGTTCCGGTGGATGTCCGCGCCGGAGCCGAACCTCTGGTAGCGCTGCGTGGCCTGCAGCAGTCCGTCGTCGAAAGTCTGCACGCCGACCGAAAGGCGGTCCACGCCGCAGGCGGCCAGCAGGGACAGGGTCTCGGGGGTCAGATGATTGGGATTGGTCTCCACCGAAAGGCTGCGGATCGGCCACAGCTCCCGCGCCTGACGCAGCACCGCGCCCAGCTCCTCAGGGAGAACCGTTGGGGTACCGCCGCCGACGTAGGCTTCGTCGAAGCGGTAGCCCAGAGCGCTGTACAGGCGCATCTCCGCGCGCAGGGCCGCGAAGTACCGGGAGGCCTGCCCGGTATCCAGGCGGACCCGGTTGAAGGAGCAGTAGCTGCACAGCTCTTCGCAATACGGGACGTGGAGGTATAAAAGGTGCTCCCGCTCCGCGGACACCGTCGGCTTTGCTCGCTGCCTGCCGGGGGAAGGGACGGGAAAGCCCAGTTTGACCCGGGCCTGCCAGCGCATGAGGTTGGAGAGCAAGGCTTCGATAATCATGGCTTTCGGCAAGCCTGATTTTGCATGCCGCCCAATTTAGTACATCCACCTGAAAGGCGCAATCAGCAGGGGTCGGGCCGAGCGTGCGCCGGCGGCAGGGCCCGCCGCCGGCGCCGCGCACCGTCCCTGGAATCACATGAAGATATGTGCCTGGATCCTCCCGGCGGCGCCTATATAGGAGATCAGCAGCAACAGAATCGTGCAGGTGTAAAAGGCTATCTCCCCGACTTTCAACTTTTTCGCTGCCGGCAGGGGAAGCAGCTCGATCACGTATGGGAAGACGATCAGCGGAATGAAGACAA
>MIBK01000244.1:4321-13401 GCA_001829505.1 Spirochaetes bacterium RBG_16_67_19
CTCCGAACCAGTTTTCCCCCTGGATCAGGAAATAGATGGGCCATGGCGGCTTGGTCACTTCGATGCCGGCTACCGTCGGACCGCTCTGCAGGCCCCTGATGAAGGGAGCTTCCATGAATATGCTCTGCACCACCATGAAGATCGTGAGGGCCGTCGAGTAGATGACCGCCTTTCGCCAGCGCTTGACCACGACGACGTGGACCTTCTTCATCAATATGTGCAGCGCCAGGAATACGGCCATGATGAATACCGTGGCGATGATATGGAGGGTGGTCAGGCGTATCAGGGCCAGCTCGCCGGTGAAGAAATCGGAGATGAGCTTTCCCAAAGGCACCAGGGTGAAGGAATACATCATGTGGGCGAAGCCTTCCAGGGCTTCCTGATCGCCTCTCATGAAACTCCCCGAAAGGAACGCCACCCAGGCAATCGCGGCGGCCACCGCGCCGCTGAGCCAGATGAATTTCCGGTTCCCCAGGAAGGAACGGGTGGATATCGCTCTGGCGGCATGGAGGATCATCAGCCAGATGAAAATTTCACTGGACCAGTTGTGAAGATTGCGGAAAAACGCCAGTACGGGACGGGTCGCCATATACTCGACGCTCTGGTAGACCCCGGCCGAGGTCGGCATGTAGAAAAAGGTGATGATGATGCCTGAGGGGATTATCAGGCCGACCAGCATGAGGCCCGAGATCGTTCCCAGCGTGTGCCAGTCCACGGCTTCCCGGAGTATCCTGCTGAAGGGTTCGAGCTTCTTGATTTTCAAGAAGGCCAGAAACACCACGATGAAGCTCAAGGCGAAGAAAATCAGCCGCCCCTGATCGATGACGCCTTTTTTGTAGGCCTCCTCAGCCACTTTTTCCTGCCAGGCGTCCAGCTCATGCGCAGGGACGGGTTTCCGGGTTTCGAGTCCGATATAGCCGATGCCAGGCTCGCCATGCCCCTCTTCGGTGACGGATTCGGAGGCATGGGCCGCAGGCTCATCGGCTTCAGCATGGTCCGGCTCGCTTTCCGCTTCCGCCATCTGGCCGGAATGTCCGGCACCAGCACCCTCGCGATCCGCCTCCTCCTTGTCACCGCCGGGTGCGCAGGCGTTCAGCATCAAGAACAGGGCCAGCAAGGCGGCAGGCAAGAGCCGGTTCCTTATTGTTGACATAGCCGCTCCTTGTTCATTGTCGCGAAGCCGTCCGGAGAAGCCTGTCGACGCAGGCGAGCAGGACGGCGGGCGGGACGGGTTTCTCGAGGAAATCCTGAACCGGAATCCAATCCGGGTCGATATCGCGCGCTGAAAAATCCATTGGGAACTCCTGATTGATCGAGGTCAGCAGGATGACGGGCAGATCCTTCAGGGCCGCCGTGCTGCGAAGCTGCCGGGCCAGATCGAAGCCGCCGGCCGGGTTCTCGGGGAATATCACGTCCAGGATCAACAGGTCCGGTTTGCTGCGGGTGAGCTCTTCCAGCGCCCCATCGATATCACCGCGCAGCCTCACCTGGTGCCCAGCGCCGGCCAGGATCAGCGACACATCCTCTGCCAGCTCCAGGTCATCGTCGATTATCGTGATTATTGCCATGTCTCAGGCTCCTCCCGTTGGAATGAACACCTCAATAGTCGTTCCCCGTTCGACCTCGCTTTCCACGCGTATCTTCATGCCGCCGGCACGGGCGATTTCGCGCACGATGGAGAGCCCCAGGCCGGTGGAATTGGCGTTGTGTTGGGCAGCGCTCTTGGTGCGGTAATACTCCTCGAAGATGTGCGGCAGGGACTCCTCCTTGATCCCGATGCCCCGATCCGAAACGGAAAACATCACCTGCTCGCCGGTTTTCGCGGCTTTCACCGTAACCTTACCGCCCTCGTACGAATAGGATACCGCGTTGGAGATGAGGTTGGAAACCAGAATCGACAGCCTTTCCCGATCCCCACTGATCATCAGGGATGGCACTTCTACAGTGAAGGAGATGCGCCGGCTTTCCGCTTTCTCGGCCAGCTCCTCCAGCGCTGCGGCTACCACCTGCCCAAGGTCCAGGGGCGAGGCCGGGGCCCGGCCGGCCCCGTGGGCCTTCAGATCGCCAAGCACCAGGATGTCGCGGATCCGCTCCCGCAGCGCCTGCGAGCGATGATCGATTTTCTCGATTATCGCCTGCACCTGCTCGGGGATCTTGTCCCAATGCAGGGATTTCAGGACCTGGATATTGCTCTCTATCCCCGCAAAGGGCGCCTTGAGGTCGTGGGTCGTCAGCAGGACCTGCCTGGTCTTTTCCTGATCCGCCTTCAAGAGCTGCTCGTTGGCCTGGCTGAGGATCCGGTCCTGCCTGCGGACGGCTTCCGAAAGGGAAGACACGAAATACCAGACGATGAACCACACGAAAACCGCCGAGCCGGCGAAAAGCGCTTTCAGGGTAACGCTGTCCTGGTCGGCGAAGAAGACCACCGCCAGAATTCCTGGACCTCTCCAGACTCCCGTCAACTCCAGGGCTACGGCCGCCAGATAGAAAACAGAGGCGATGATCCAGACCAGCAGGCTCTCCCTTTGCGGAAAGAAGATGCAGGAAAGGGTGATGTGGAAAAGGTAAGTGAAGGCAATGAAGGTGTCCGTGCTGCCGATCAGGTGCACCAGGAAGGTGACCGCCGCCAGGTCGATGAGGATCTGCAGCCAGACCACTTTCTTTATTCGCGGCAGGGGTGAAGCGGCCGTGAAACCCCTGGAGTAGAAATGGAAAAAGAGGTTCGCCGCGGTCAGGCCTCCCGCCAGCAGCCACAAGCCGCGGTGCGGGACCACCAGTCCGCTGGCGCGGAAAGCCTGGGAGAAGAGCCTGCCCGCCGCTCCGGCGGCGAGGAACAGGCCGATCACGATCCAGCGGACCTTGATGAACCAGGCGGAATTCCGGAACAACACCGGGCTTCCCAACCCCTGGGGAACAGGGAGCGCGGCGGGCTCGGCGCCTGCCGGGAGCAGCTCGAAGCTCTTCATAGCTCAGAAATAGTCCATGGCGATCATCTTTTTGAGCATGACGATGTCGCGTTCCTCCACCCGTATCAGGCTTTCCAGGATTTCGCTGGCCGCAGGATGAAGCGGTTGCCGGAGAATCCGGCGGTAAAGGTCGACCAGGGTAGTATCGTATTTCACGGCCGCCTCCAGTATATCCCTGCCCTTCACCCGGGCGGGAGGGATGGACATGAGCGGCAAGTCCTTCTCGGGTTGGAACTCGACGTCGTGCTTGAGCTTGATCCTGCCCACCTGCTCGAGCGCGGAAGCGTCGAAGTTCCGCAGGGCTTCCTGGAGGTGGCGGCGGTGCCGGCTGAGATAGTAGGCGAGCAGCCTCACCCCGTTGTCCGAGGACTCGTCCCGGATGGCCGCGTAGTATGCTCCGAGCCGTTCCTCGAACTCCCCGGCCCGCTTCAACAGTTCCGCGATGTCGACGATCATTGCTGGACACCTCCTGCCGGGCTAGAACTTGTCATAGAAAATGTCTTCCATCCGCAGCCCTTTGTTCATCAGGATTTCGGTGACCGCCTCGATCATGGGAGGGGGACCGCAGAGAAAGGCCTGTCGTTTGGAGTTGACCTCCAGGCGCCTGTCGGCGGAAAGGTGGATGAAGCCGGTATCCCCCTGCCATTGCTCCTCGGCCGCCAGAGGGTCGGAGAGGGCATACACGACCTTGAAGCTCGGATGTTCCCGGGCCAGGGCCTGGAAGGTGTCCAGGTAAAAGACGTCCCTATTGGAGCGGCAGCCGAAGAACAGGTAGCAGCTGCGCTCGGGCCATTTCCGGTAGAGGGAATGGATGATGCTGTTGATTGGCGCCATTCCGGCACCGCCGCCGACGCAGACCACCGCGACATTCGGGTCCTCGGACAGCTTGAAGTCGCCGTAGGGCCCGGTGAAAAACAGCTCCTGGCCTTCGCTCAGGGAGTGCAGGAAGGTGGAGGCGATTCCTCCCGGAACCAGGCGAACGACCAATTGGATCCTGTCGCTCTGGAAGATGGGCGAGGAGATGGAATAAGCCCGAAAGATCACCCCATCGGGGCTGGGGGCCTGAATCTGCACGTATTGCCCGGGACGGAAGCCGATCTGCGCGGGCTCGATCAGCTCGATGGTCAGCTCCTTGATATCGTGGGTGAGCGGGCGAACCCGGGAAAGCCGGCCCCGGAACTCCTTTACGCTCAGGTAGACTTCGGAGAACTGGATTTCCAGGTTCTGCTTGACCTTGACCTGGCAGGCCAGGCGCGTTCCGGCTCGCAGCTCGGCCCGGGACATGAAGGGAGTTTCCGTCGGCAGGATTGGCCCCCCGCCGCTGGAGACGGTCACCTTGCAGTACCCACAGGAGCCTTTGCCGCCGCAGGCCGAGGGGATGAAGATCTTCTTGTCGTACAAGGCTTTCAGCAGGGTCCCGCCCCCCGGCAGCTCGAAGGCCGCCGCCCCGGCGTTCACCACGATCGTGCACGTGCCATAGTTGGCCAGGTATCTCCCCGCCACGATCAGCAGCAGGGAAAGGGCGACGAATATGCCCGTCATGACCGCCACGGACAGGATGATCATGCTCATCTGGCCACCTCACTGGATGTTGAGCATTCCGGCGAAGCCCATGAAGGCCATGGCGATCACCCCGGCGACCATCATGACCACTCCGGTCCCGCGCAGGGGGGTCGGCACATTGGAGTAGCCCATTTTTTCGCGCAGGCCCGCCATCAGGACGATGGCCAGCGCCCAGCCCAGGCCGGCCCCCAGCCCGTAGAAGGTCGACTGCACGAAGTTGTACTTGCGGATCACCATGAAAAGAGCCGCCCCGAGAATGGCGCAGTTCACGGTGATCAGCGGCAGGAAGATCCCCAGAGCGTAGTACAGATCGGGGCTGAAACGCTCGACGAACATCTCGACGAATTGCACGAAGGCGGCGATGACGGCGATGAAGATCAGGAATCCCAGGAACTCCAGCTTCAAGGGAACCAGCAGATAATAGTAGAGCACATAGTTGAGGATCGTGGTGCAGAACATGACGAATACCACGGCGCTCCCCAGACCCAGCGCAGTGTCGATCTTGTTGGAGCACACCAGGAAGGAGCACATGCCCAGAAAGCTGGCGAAGAGGATGTTGTTGGTGAAGATCGAACCGATGAAGATGGCCCAGACCGGGGTGATGTTCATTTCTCGGTCTCCCTGGGAACCGGCGGGTTTATCACGTTGAAAATCCAGATCAGCAGGCCCAGGGCGAAGAAAGCTCCCGGGGCCAGGACCAGCAGCTGGTTCTTCACGTACCAGGCAGACGAAAGCAGGGTGATGCCGAGGATCGATCCGGAACCCAACAGCTCGCGGAATATCCCCACGATCGCCAGCATCATGGCGTAGCCGGCGGCGTTGGCCGCGCCGTCCAGCAGGGAAAGCAGGGGCGGATTCTGGAGGGCGAACGCCTCGCCTCTGCCCATCACGATGCAGTTGGTGATGATCAATGCCACATACGGACCCAGTTGCCTGGAGATATCCCAATAGAAGCCCCGGAGGAACTGGTCGATGACGATCACGAAAGTGGACACCACGGCCATTTCCGCGATCATGCGGATCCGGTTGGGGATCAGCCTGCGCAGCAGCGAAAGGAACAGGTTGGAAAGCCCGGTGACGAAGATCAAGGCCGCCCCCATGACCAGCGCTTTGTCCACCCTGTTGGTCACCGCCAGGGTGGAGCATATCCCCAGGATCTGGCGGGTGATGGGGTTCGCGGTGTACAGCCCATCGCCGAGGGTTTTCTTCCATTTGGCGGCACTGGGTGCGGCGCTCACGGCGGTGCTACTGGACATAGTGCTGGCGCTCCTCCGCTATCGACCTGGCCAGGTTATTGAGCATCAACTCGACGCGCTGGGAAGTCATGGTCGCGCCGCTGATCCCGTCCACCTCGGCAGGGCCGGCCTGGCCGCCGGGTTTGAGCACCCGAAAGCCCGCCTGTCCGTCGGCGGAAGCGAGCTGCTTGTTTTCGAACTGCCGGCGGAACCAGTCGCTGGCGATTTCCCCGCCCAGCCCGGGGGTTTCCTCCTGCTGGTAGAAGCTGATCGACTTGATGGTGCGCAGATCCGGCTGCAGGGCGATCACCCCCTTGATGACTCCCCACAGTCCCATGCCCGTGAAGGGCACGGCCACGGCCTGCGGCTTCGCGTCGCCGCCGGAGTCCGGATAATATTCGTAGAGGGTCAGCCGGCCCAGCGTCTTCACCCTCACGTCGCGGGTGAACAGCTCGAGCAGCTCCTGGGAGTCGCGCAGTTCCTGAACCGGGGCCCCCAGCACCGCCAGGAAGTTGCGCAGCTCCTCCGCCTTCTCGTTGGCCTGGCGGTACGGGGCGGTGAAGAGGGTGGAGCCCGCCAGGAGCAGCGCGCAGATGACGGCCAGCACCGCGGAGAACAGGAGGATGCGGGAGCTATCTTTCATTCGCGTACCTCCTGGACTTGAGCCGGATCACGATCTCGTCGATGAGCGGCGCGAAGATATTGCCCAGCAGGATGGCGAACATCACTCCTTCCACGTATCCCGAAAAGCTGCGGATGAAGATCGCCGCCGCTCCGATCAGGAAGCCGAAAGCCCATTTGCCCGCGCGGGTGACCGGCCCGGACACGGGATCGGTAGCCATGAAGAAAGCGCCGAACAGCAGGCCGCCGCTGAGCAGGTGGAACCATACCGGGGGCACCGCCGCGGGCAGCAGCCCGTGCAGGATGGCGGTCAGCCCGACGAAGGAAGCCAGGACGGCCAGAACGGTGCGCCAGCTGGCTACACCGACCAGGATCAGGAACACCCCCCCCAGCAGGATCGCCAGCGCGGAGGTTTCCCCCGCGCTTCCAGCGGTACGCCCGACGAACAGCTCGAAGGCGCCGGTCAGCGCGCCGCTCTTGGCCAGGCCCAGGGGAGTCGCGGAGGTGAGCGCGTCCGGGACGCCAAGGCCGAATGGAGCAAGCAGGCGGCCCCAGGGCTGGGCCAGGGGCTGGACCCAGGTGGAGGTGAGAGCGGCGGGGTAGCCGATGGCCAGGAACACCCTGCCCACCAGGGCGGGATTGAAGAGGTTGCGGCCCGTGCCCCCGAAGATCTCCTTTCCGATCAACACCCCGAAGCTGACTCCGATAGCAACCAGCCACAGCGGGATGCCCGGGGGCAGGATCAGCGGGAAGATGAAACCGGTCACGAGGAAGCCCTCATTGATCTCTTCCTTGCGGATGACCGCGAAAAGCACCTCCACCAGACCCCCGGCGGCGTAGGAGACCAGCAGCATGAGCAGGACCCGCCACCCGAAAAAGTAGACGGCCGCGGCGAAGCTGGGCAGGAGGGCCAGGATCACCAGCGACATGTAGCGTTTGACGTCCAAGGGGTCGCGCCCGAAGGGTGGGTTCGGCGTTTTTTCCGCGGCCGCGAAAAGAAAATGGTCCAGGGCCTGAAAGATGGGCTTCAGGCGCGCCAGCCTGCCCCCCTCCTCGAAGGCCGGCCGCAGGTTCTCCAGAATCCCCTTTAGTCCTTTCATTTCGTACGCTCCGCCTCTGCGCGCTCCATCAGCAGCGCCTGCCTGGCTTCACCGAACTGCTTCTGCAGCTCGATCTTGGAAGGACACACGAAGGTGCAAAGGTTGCAGTCCACGCAGAGCTCCAGGCCGGCCCTTTCGGCCTCGGCCAGCGCCTGCCGGTAAAGGTAGCGGTGCAGCACTTGAGGCATGATGCGCGCCGGGCATACCTTCTCGCACAGCCCGCAGGTGATGCAGGGCCGCCTTTCCCCCCGCAGGAAGGTGGTAAGGCGGCGGTCGGCGGCGCCCGTCAGCCGGCCCGCAAAACAAGGCAGGTAGGAGGTGCGGTCGAAACCCGGACGCAGGAAAGCGAGGAATTGTCTGGCCGAGCCTTCCGGAAGAAAGAAGTAGGCGTCGTCGTTGTATTGGACCGCCGCCCGCGCGGGGTCGACCCTGTCGCCCCTGAACAGCCCTCCGCACAGGGTGGCGATTTCCGGGCTCTCCGGAGCGAAGGAGCTGACGGGAGTGCCGATTCGCACGGCCAGGTGGCGGGGATGGGCACACCCAGGACCCCCGGCGGCGATGAGCCTCTGGTGGAGCGGAAGGCCTTCGGCCAGGCAGCCCCCGACGGCTTCCGCCGCTTGCACGTCGATGACCCAGATTGTGCTGTCCTTCTGCAGGCCGGGAATGCTCCTGCGCAGAGCCTGGACCAATACCCGTGGGTTCTCCGCCGGATAGCGCAGCGGGATCGGCCGGAAATGGATCCAGGCGAATCCGGCCAGGTCGGAGTACATCATCCTGGCCACGGGATCGCGTACCGCGGTCAGGACGATCTCGAGGGTCCCATAGTCTTCCAGCAGACGCGGCAGGAACTTCAGTCCCTGGATGATGCGGCTCCAGGAGCGGCGCAGGATGACCTTGCCTCGGGCCCTGAAGGGCTCGGTCATGACGACGTTCAGCACGATCACTCGGGGTTTGCGGTCTTCCCCCAATTCCGGCATCCCTCTGGTGGCGGAGCTCCAGAACAACGGCCAAACCCCGCCCCTGGCCAAAGCGGCCACGGTCTCCCCCCGGGTGATTCGTTCGGGTTGATACGTCTTGAGCGGAGTGATGTCCGGGCGGATTTGCTCAAGAACGAGCTGCTCCTCCTCCAGCATTGCCTTTCCGGCCGCTGGGGAGGGCAAGGCCAGAGTGGCTCCCGGTACCGCAGTCTCCGCGAGAACCTCGCCGAATTCCACGGACTGGCCGTCGTGGATAACCGGCCTATACTTCAGCCCGTCCCGGTGCAACCGGATGATCAGCCTGCGGGGAATGGGCGGCTCTTCGACGATGCCTGAAGGCCTGCCGGGGATTTTAGGGCGATAGCCGCCGCTGATTCTCATGTTGACTCCATGCTTGAATTGCCAGGGATGTCGTGAACACGATCTCTGATTCTACGCTAGTATTCCTACCGAGTCAATCATATTTATGATAGAATATGAGGGTCGCGTATAAAAATGCAGGGGGGGGCCGCACATGGTCAGGATCCTAATCATCGACGACGATCTGGATATCCTCGAAACCGTGGGGGCGCTGCTGGAGGATAGAGGGTTTGAGATTTTCTCGGCGGACACCGTGGA
>MIBK01000244.1:13419-13999 GCA_001829505.1 Spirochaetes bacterium RBG_16_67_19
TGGAGGTGATCCCCAGGCTGTCGCCGCAATTGATCCTGCTCGATGTCCTGTTTCCGGAAGACAGCTATCTGGGTTTCAAGACTGCCGGAACCATCAAGGCCAAATATCCGGGATTGCCCGTATTCCTTTTCAGCGCCATCAACCGGGAATACGCCTTCCCGCTGGAGGGCAAAGCAATGGAGGCTGATGAGTTTCTCGTCAAGCCGGTGAACATCGATCGTCTGGTAAGCCTGATCGGCCAGTATGTGAAATAAGCCCGCCGCCCGCCCGGGGCGGCCCGCCCGCTGTTTCCCCGTTTCTCCTCTTGATTGCATTCTAAATATATAGTAGAATCGCTATTGATCTCGCTAATACAGTCGAAATAGGGAGGTGCAAGAATGAGGAAGCTGCAGGTCGCCCAGATTCGCCATCTGGAGGAGCGGTTCACCGGACGGACGTCTTTCTCCCCGAGGGAACGCAGGCAGTACAGCCACGACGTGGGGGCGCTTCCGGGGCTGATCAAGCCCCTGCTGGGCGGCACCCAGCCGGCCGGCGTGGTGCAGCCGGTCTCGGAGGAGGAGCTGGCCGAGCTGGCGCGCTG
>MIBK01000244.1:14084-16821 GCA_001829505.1 Spirochaetes bacterium RBG_16_67_19
GTGGTGGACTTCGTGCGTCTGACCGAGGTGCTGGAAATCCGCCAGGACCGGGTCACGGTGCAGGCCGGCATCAGCTGGAAGAAGCTCGACGAGCGGCTGGCCGGCGAGCAGCTGACCCTCTGCCTGTATCCCTCTTCCTACCCGTCCTCCACGGTCGGCGGCTGGCTGGCCCAGGGCGGTGCGGGTTTCGGCTCCTGGAAGCACGGTTGGTTTGCGGAGAACGTGATCAGCGCGCAGGCGGTGCTGGGCGACGGCAGTGTGCGGGACTTCCAGGGGGAGGAGCTAAGGCTGCTCTCGGAAGCCGAAGGGATCACCGGCCTGGTCACCCAGGTCACCCTGCGCGTGCGGCCCGCGGCGGAGCCGGAAGTGAGGCTGGCGGCCTTTGACTCCGCCGGGGAGCTGGGGCGCTTCCTCTCCTCGCTGGAAGGGCTGGAGCTGTGGTCCGTCTCCTTCACCAACCCGACCATGGCCCGCCTGGCCAACCAGGCCCCCCCTCGCACCCATCACGGCCATCCCGTGCACGAGCGGGTTCTCCTGCCGGAGAGCTACCTGGCCACGATCGCCTTCTTCCCCGGTTCCAACGGGCAGGGCTCCACGGCCGAGAAGCTTGCCGCCCGCGTGGCGGATGCCGGCGGCCGGCTGCTGGAGCAGGCCCTGGCCGGGCACGAGTGGGCGGAGCGCTTCAACATCATGCGCGTGAAGCGCCTGGGTCCCTCCCTGGTGCCCGCGGAAGTGGTGGTGCCTCTGGCCGGGCTCCCGGCGGTGCTGGAGGACCTCGCCCGCCGCGTGCGCCAGCCCCTGGCCCTGGAGGGCATGGGTGTTTCCGGCAGGGAAGTGGTGCTGCTGGGTTTCATTCCCCACGACCAGCGCACCTTCGGCTTCAATCTGGCCTTCGCCCTTTCGCTCACGGTCACCAATACGGCCAAACGGCACGGAGGCCGGGCCTACGCCACCGGGCTGTACTTCGCCAGCGAAGCGAAGAACGTGCTGGGCCCCGAACGCCTGGCGGAGCTGGCCGCCTTCAAGGCCCAGGCCGACCCGCGGGGCATCCTGAATCCCGGCAAGGTCCTCGGCAGCAGGCTGGCCCCCTTCATGGGCCTGGCCTCGCGTTTCGAGCCCCTGCTGCGCCCCCTGGCCAACCTCGCCCGCATCCGGCCCGGGGAGCGGATCGGCAAGCGGCCGGTTAAGGGCATCCCGGCGGAGACGGCCTGGTACGCCTACGCCTGCTCCGGCTGCGGCTACTGCGTGGACGAGTGCGACCAGTACTACGGGCGGATGTGGGAGAGCCAGTCCCCGCGCGGCAAGTGGTTCTTCCTGCGCGAGCTGCTGGAGGGGCGGGAGAGGCTGGACCAGCAGGCCGTGGACACCTTCCTGGTATGCACCACCTGCGAAATGTGCAACGTGCTGTGCTCCGAGGGCCTGCCCATCGAACCGACCTGGATGGGGATGCGCAACCTCACGGTCGAGAAGCGCAAGCAGATGACCATCCCGGCCTTCGAGATCATGTCCGCCTCCCTGGACGACAACCTGAACATCTGGGCCAACTACCGCCAGGAGCGCGACGCCTGGGTGCCGGAGGAGGTGAGGCCCTCCATCAAGGAAAGCGCCGACACCCTGTATTTCGCCGGCTGCACGGCCTCCCTGGTGGAGAAGGACATCGCCCGCTCGGCCGTGCGCCTGCTGCACGACGCCGGCATCGAATTCGCCTACATGGGACAGGACGAGGCCTGCTGCGGCATCCCCATGCTGGTGGCCGGGAAGTGGGAGCAGTTCGGCCAGGTCGTGAAGCACAACCTCGCCGAAGCGGCCAAACGGGGGGCGAAGAAGGTCGTCACCAGCTGCCCGGCCTGCTGGCTGTCCTGGGCGCACGTGTACAAGGAGTGGGCCGAAAAGCTGGGCATCCCGTACGAGGTGGAGGTCCAGCATTACTCGGAAGCCCTGGCTCCGGCCGTGGCCAGCGGGAAGCTCGCCTTCCAGCACACGCCCAAGTCGGTCACCTGGCACGATTCCTGCCACATCGGCCGTGCCGGCGGCGTCTACGAGCCGCCGCGGGAGCTGATCAAGGCGATTCCCGGGGTCCAGCTGCGCGAAATGGAGCACAACCGGGAGCACGCCCACTGCTGCGGCTCGGTGCTCAGCCTGATCTCCGAGCCGGAGGTGGCCCACCGCATCGGCAAGGTCAAGCTGGACGAGGCCGTCGCCACCGGGGCCGACGAGCTGCTGTCCCTGTGCCCCTGCTGCCAGTTCCAGCTGCGGGTCAGCGCCGAGAAGAACGGGATGCCGGTCAAGGTGACGGACCTGGCCACCTTCCTGGCCAAAGCCCGCGGCTACCAGGTGGAGGAGGATCTGCCCAAGGTGCTGGATTCCTGGGCCACCTTCGAGGCCATGATCGCCCTGATGAAGCCGAGGAACATGGCCGGATTGATGGAAGAGCTGTTCCCGGAGCTGGTGGAGGCCATGCCGCGCTGGATGGGCAAGATGATGTGCCTGGCCGGCAGGCTGGGCCTGCTGCCCGCCATGAAGGGGATGTTCCCGATCGTGTTCCCCCTGCTGATGCCGGGCATGATGCCCAAGGTCATGCCGGCCATGCTGCGGGCCGTGGCCCGGCGCGTGCCCATGCCGGACTACATGAAGGAGCAGATGCCGGACCTGATGCCCCGCGCCATGGGCAACCTGATGCCGCACCTGCTGCCGCAGATGGTGCCCCTGATCGCCCAGCCGCTGGTGGACTACCTGG
>MIBK01000244.1:16832-24396 GCA_001829505.1 Spirochaetes bacterium RBG_16_67_19
CGGCAGCACCGGCGCAAGACCGCGCTGGCGAATGGCGGCGCAGCAGCGGGAGAGGCCCCTGTGCTGGAAGCCGGGGAGGCGTAAGGGCGACGGCAAGCGGGTGAGTCGGAGAGTTGCGGCGTCTGCCTCTCGCAGGGCTGCAGCTTCCGCTCCGGTCACGCCCGGAGGGCACCAGGACGCGGTACGGACGTCCTTTCCGGTGATCTCCGCGGCCGGCACACTGGCGATTAGATAGCTGCCGCAGGCGGAGGGGTGGAGGAGGTCCTCGGCGTAAAGGCCGATTGTTGGGTAAACCTGCATTTCCAGAGGACTTCCCCCGGACCACTTTTCATACTCGTAGATGTAGCCTCCTTCCTCGGGCGGGTAGGTCTGGAAAAGCGGCGGTTCGGCGCCTGCCAAACGCGCTTCCTCGGTAAGGCGCACGGCTCCGGACAGGAGCTCTTCCGGCCTTTCCAGCGGTTCATAGGGATGGGCCTGGAGCACGACGATGTTCCACCTCCCTGGTGAATCATCCCCACCGGGCTCCAAGCAAACTCAGCGAACTCCAGTTGATGCCGGAAGTAGGCATCAGGCGTAATTTTGCTGTCGATTTTCAGCGGAACAACATCCCCCAGGCTCTCGGACATTTGTCCAATCCAGGCCGGCAGGTCGTTCCAGTAGGTAAGGCTGTTGCCGATCAACAGCACCCGCAACGGTTCAGCTTCAAGCACCGTCTTGCTGGTTTCATCTCAATCGCCTTATGGCTGCCCGCAGACCTGCCAGGCCGCTTCGCGCAGCACTCGTGCCTCCTCCTCGCTCACTCCGATGGGAAACCAGCTGCAGCTGCGCGGGTCCTTCCCCGTCAATACTGTGAATAGCATGCTGGCCATTAAGAAGCTCCCGCAGATGGAAGGATGAACCCGGTCGGGAGAGTACAGCCCGATCTCCGGATGCAGAGCGGATACCAGCTGGAAGGCCTCGCCGATGGGCACGACACGCGCCCGCGCCCGCTCGGCTGCCAGGCGATAGGCGTCCGCGATTTTCGCCAGCATGGCGGCCGGACTGCCTCCCGACCAGCCTTCCTGGTAGACCGCGCTATCCACAGGAAAGGAATAGGTCTGCAGAAAGAGGGGCTCCGCTCCTGCCGCTCGCACCTCGTCGGCCAGGCGGCCTGCCCCGAGCAGGAATCCCTCCAGATCGTCCAACGGCTCCAGGGAATGGCCCTGCAGGATCACGATGTCCCACTGCCCCCTGCGAATCGCGCCCAAGGGGCTCCAGCTTGAATCACGCAGGAGCTGGTCTCGAAAGCGGGCCAGGGCCAGGGTTTCATCCTTGATCTCCAGCCGGGGGACAACTCCCTCATTGCCGGCCAGCTCGGCCAGCAGCGACGGCATCCGGTTGTGATTGGTGATGCTGTTGCCGATGAACAGGACCTGTGTTGCAGCCGGCTGTGCGCCGGCTGCGCCGGCGGCGAACAGCGCCGCCAGCAGCGCCAGGGGAAACAGGCGGTTCTTCATCCTCTTACCTCCTGCGATTCAATTCTGTGCATTGGGGTCCTGGATGTCAAATATTTAGCAATAGGTTCCAGCCCTGCGGCCGCCGCTTCTCTTTCCGCTCTGCATCTGGTAACTTGGGGCCCATGGAGGAGAGGAAGATCTTCCTCACCGCGCTGACCAGCGCCTGCGGGTGAGCGGCCAAGATGGGCCCGGAGGCCCTGGCGCAGGTACTGCAGCCGTTGCGGGGAATGTTCGCTGAATCGTCTCATCCCGAGGTCCTGGTGGGGCTGGCCGGCGTTGACGACGCGGCCGTCTACCGGGTGGGGGAGGACTGCGCGGTCATCCAGACCGTGGACTTCTTCCCGCCGGTGGTGGACGACCCCTACGACTTCGGGGCTGTGGCCGCGGCCAATGCCCTGAGCGACGTGTACGCCATGGGGGGGGAGGTGCGCCTGGCGCTGAACCTCTGCTGCATCCCCGAGGACCTGCCGGCGGAGGTGACGCGCGAGATCCTGCGCGGGGGAGCGGAAAAGGTGGCGGAGGCCGGCGGGGTGCTGGCCGGGGGCCACACCGTGACCGACCCGGAGCTGAAGTACGGCCTAGCCGTGATGGGCCTGGTGCATCCGTCCCGGATCTGGACCAAGGCAGGAGCCGCGCCCGGGGACCTGCTGGTGCTCACCAAGCCCCTGGGCACGGGCCTGACCACCACGGCCCTGAAGCGCAAGCTGGCCGATTCCGAGCGAATTGCCGACTCGATCCGGAGTATGAAGCTGCTGAGCCGGCGGGCGGCCGCGTTGCTGGCCGGCGCCGGAGGGCGGGCCTGCACGGACGTGACCGGTTTCGCGCGGCTGGGCCACGCACTGGAAATGGCCGAGGCGGGGGGGGTGGGCTTCCTCCTGGAGTGGGAGCGGCTGCCCTGGGTTTCCGGGGCCCTCGAGCTGGCCGCGGCCGGCGGATCGTTTCCCGGAGGCACCGACCGCAACCGGGCTTTCTTCGGCGCGAGCGCGCGCTACTCTCCCTCCCTGGGGGAAAGCGAGCGCCAGGCTCTGTTCACTCCGGAGACCTCCGGGGGCCTGCTGGCGGCTGTACCGGAAAAGGAGCTGGCGGCGGTCCGGGAGCGCTTCGCCCGGGAAGCCCAGGGCCTGTGGGTGGTCGGCAGGGTGCGGGCAGGAAAGGGGATCGAAGTCGTATGAACGGATATGAGAGGGTTCGCGCCGCCGTGGAGGGGCGCCGCCCGGACCGGGTTCCGGTCATGCTGCACAACTTCCTGATGGCAGCCGAGGAGGCCGGCTACACCCAGGCCCGGTACCGGGTTAGCGCGGCCGCCATGGCGGACAGCCACGCCCGGGCCGTGGAGCGTTACGGCTACGACGGGGTCATGCTGGAGATGGACACGGCCGTGGTGGCCGGCGCCCTGGGGGTGCCCGTGGCCTTCCCGGAGGACGAGCCGGCGCGCACGGTGGCCCCGCTGCTGGAGCGCCTGGAGGAGGTAGGGCGCCTGAAGCCGGTCCGCGTGGAGGACTACCCCCACATCCGCACCTGCCTGGAGGCGGTGCGCCTGCTGGTGGCGCGCTTCCGGGGGGAGATCTACGTGCGCGGCAACTGCGACCAGGTGGCCCTCTCCCTGGCCACCATGGTGCGCGGGGCGGCGGAGCTCTACATGGACCTGTGCGAGCCGGAGAAGGAGGGCTGGGTCCACGAGCTTCTGGAGTACTGCAACGGGGCCGCCCTGCAGTACATCCGCCTCATGGCCCAGACCGGATGCGACATGGTCTCCAACGGCGACAGCCCGGCCGGCCCGGACCTGATCTCCCCCCAGATGTACGAGCGCTTCGCCCTGCCCTACGAGAAGCGGGTGGTCGACGAGGCCCACCGCCTGGGCCTGCCCTACGCGCTGCACATCTGCGGGGACACCACCCGGATATTGGAAAAGATGATGCGGACCGGGACCGACTGCCTGGAGCTGGACTACAAGACCAATACTGCCGCGGCTCACGCGGCCTTGAAGGACCGGGTCA
Organism: Spirochaetes bacterium RBG_16_67_19; assembly: GCA_001829505.1. Taxonomy (GTDB): domain Bacteria; phylum Spirochaetota; class Spirochaetia; order SZUA-6; family DRHE01; genus MIBK01. The sequence continues at coordinate 20,326 of MIBK01000244.1, forward strand.
CCCTGATCGGCAACATCGACCCCAGCGGCGTGCTGCGCTGGGGCGACGCGGGAAAGGTGGAAGAGGCGGCCCGCGCCCTGTGCCGGGTCTTCGCCGATACCCCGCGCTTCATCCTGAACGCGGGCTGCGCCATTCCCCAGGGCACCCCCGGAGAGAACATCCACACCCTGATGCGCGTGGCCGCCGAGTTCAGAAGTTCTCCTTCCTGAAGCGGAAGCCGCAGGCCCGAGCCGCGAAGCGCACGATCTGGGCCAGCGCGTAGGGCCCACAGAAAAACACGCTGACCGCCCCATAGCCGTGCCGCCGGGCCAGCTGGGAGAAGATGCTCTCCCAGTCCGGTCGGCCGAAGCTGGTGATGGTCTTCAACCCGGTGGTCAGATCGCGCTGGTCGCGCCGGCCCAGCAGGTCCATGCCGATCTTCATCAACCCGGAGGTGGCGTCAATGCGCACCCCGGTCAGGTACATGGAAAGCTCCAGGAAATCGCTCATTCCCCGGGTCTCCAGGCGGGCCAGCAGGTCGGTGAACCACTCGAAGGACTCCTGTCCCGCGTTCAGCCAGTAGAAGTACACCTTCTCCAGGCTCAGGGCCAGGCCGCTCTCCCGCCGCAGCATCAGGCTGCGCAGGATGGAGGCGAAAGGGGTGACGCCGATGCCGGCGCCGACCAGCACGGCGATGCGAGAGCGGAAGATCTCGTTGCTCGGGGTCCCGTACGGGCCGTGCAGCAGCACCGGCAGGCGGCGGTCTTCTTCCGGAATCCTGGCGAAGCGTTCGTGCAGCTCCCGCGTCCAGTTGCCCAGCCCGCGGATGTGCAGGCCCAGGTGGTCGGCCTGCTCCGGGGCGCTGGAAATGGTGAAGGGATGCCACTCGAAGCGGCTCAGGGCGGGGATCTTGAGGAACAGGAAATCACCCGGCCGGAAGGTGAAGCTCCGCGGGCGGTCCAGCTTCAGGTGGGTGACCGTGGAGGGCAGCAGCTGCGCTTCCCGGATATGGGAAACCCGGGACGCCCGGAAGCGCCGGACGGCAAGCTCCGCGACGAACAGCCCCAGCGGCGCCAAGGCCCACTTCCAGAAGTTGGGGGCGTGCAGCAGGGCCGCGGCGAACCACACCAGGTACAGCAGGTGGGAGAAGAAGAACAGCTCGAAGCGGCGGCTGCGCCGGATCGGGTGGGTGGACAGGCTCCACATCAGCAGGAAGGCGGCCAGAAGGATCAGGCCGCTCAAGCCGGCCGCGGTGCCGAAAAGGCTGCGGGCCAGCGGCGTTCCCAGGCTGAAGTAGTTGAACAGGTGCGCGGCGGAGTGCAGCAGGGAGAAGCCCAGCAGCACGTGGCCCAGCGCCTTGTGGATGTCGATGTGCTGGTCCAGAGGCAGCAGGAAGGCCAGGGGGCTGTGCCGCAGGCGGGTCAGCCAGCCGCGCATCACGGGCAGCAGGATCAATGCCCCGTTGAGGTTCAGGCAGGCCCCCGCCCCGCGGGCGATCTGGATGGCCAGGGGCGCGCCTGCCGCGGCGTAGGCCTGCATGGCCCGCAGGAACAGGAACAGGTTGGCCGCCAGGTACAGCAGCCCCAGCAGGTAGCGGTTGACCAGGTGGGGCAGCACCCCGAACAGGAAACCGGAGAGGCGGCGCGGAAGCCCTCTGCTGGTTCGACGCCTCTTGCGGCGTTCCTCCTCCAGACGGAACCAGGGCGCCACGCTCTTGCCCAGCTCATTGCGGACCAGCGGGAACTCGTCCAGCAGGGCCAGGAACTCTCCGTAGTCGATGCGCCCGTCCCGGTCCCGGTCGGCCCTGGCCAGCAGCGCCGCGCTCAGGCCGTTCATCTCCCTGGGAGTGAGGCTGATCCGGTTCTGGCGGACGGAGGCCTCCAGCAGGGAGGCCAGGTCCGCCGTCCCGAGAGCGCCGTCCGCGTCCGCGTCGTGCAGCCGGAACACGAAGGCGAGCCTGGCCTCCTCCTCGGCCAGGACCAGTCGGATGACCGCCAGCCGGAACTCGCTTTCCCCGATGGAAGCCTGGCTGCCGGGGGAAAGCACACGGAGGATGGCCCCGGCCAGCCTGGGCTCGCGGATGCCCAGCAGCTCCCCGATCTGCGCGGGGCCCATGCGGCGATCGGCGCCGGCGTGCTCACGAAAAACTGCTCGGACCCGGTTCAGCAGCTCCTGGTCCCGGCGCGTGATGATCTTGCGGCTCCTGCGCCGTTCGATTTGAGACTGCACTATGCCGATGTCACGCACGGGCGCCTCCCGCGGGCTACCGGTATGCGGCATCCGCTCCGTGGTCCGAAAGTTGGGCGCCGAACCAACGGTGCAATGCGGTGAGCAGGTGCAGGTCGGAGGTGGAAAAAACGATTTGTGCTCCATTGGGCAATGGTTCGAATTCGATATGGATCTCCGCCGCTCCCTCGGTGAGCTCCTTCACTCCCGGCATCTGGGTGCCATGCAGCGAGGCCGGATCGGAGTAGTTGCCGCTGCTGAAGAGCATGGCCTCATGCTGGAGGTGCATCCGAATCATGGGTATCTGATCGCTGTCGGCTTGGTCCCGGATCACCACCTGCTGTATACCGCCGCTTTCCGTCATCTCGAAAACGTGAAGCGTCTTGGCCAGGGAGAAGGGCATCACCTGCGCGCCCATGCTGTGGATCATGCCCTGCCGGTCCTGGGAATAGGCAGGAGACGCCAGGAAGGCGCCCGCCAGAACGAAACCGGCCAGAAGACGGATGAGCCCGGGGATAGTCATGTGTACGAATATAACCACGACGGGCCGGGGCGGCAGCAGTTTTTCAGGCCGCCTGGCGGGGGCGGATTCTCTGCACGGTCGTGGAAACGGTGTAGATCAGGATGCCCGCCCAGATCAGGCCGAAGCTCACCAGGTGCGTGCGGGTGAAGCTCTCCCGGTACAACAGCACCCCGAGGGCCAGGTGTATCGTCGGGGTCAGGTATTGCAGGAAGCCGACCATGGACAGCGGGATGCGGCGAGCCCCGTTGGCGAACCAGACCAGCGGCAGCGCCGTCACCGGACCGGCCAGGATCAGCAGGACATTGGTCAGCGGCCCCGGGCCGCCGAAGGCGCCGCGGCCCAGGGCCGCTTCCCTGCCCAGAAACAGCAGGGTCAGGGGCAGCAGGTACAGGGTTTCCAGAAAGGTGCCGGTCACCGAGTCCACCGCCACGATCTTGCGGAACAGCCCGTAGAATCCGAAGCTGAAGGCCAGCGCCAGGGAAATCCAGGGCAGGGCTCCCAGCTGGATGGCCATGAAAGCCACCCCCCCCAGGGCGAAGGCCACCGACACCCCTTGCCAGAGGGTCAGGCGCTCCCGCAGCAGCAGAACGCCGAGGGCCACGCTGATCAGCGGGTTGATGAAATAGCCCATGCTGCTTTCTACCAGGTGTCCCTTGACCACCGCCCAGATGAACACGGTCCAGTTGATGCTCACCAGCACCGCGGTGAGGACCAGGAGCAGCGCGGTTTTGCGGTTGGCCAGGGCATCCCCGACCTGGCCCCAGCCGCGGCGCAGGGTGATCAGCGCGGCCAGCAGCACGCAGGTCCAGAGGATGCGGTGGGCCGGGATTTGCAGGGCGGGCACGTGGTCGATCAGCTTCCAATACGGCGGGACCACGCCCCACAGGAGGAAGGCTCCCGCGGTGTACAGGATGCCCGAAGCGAGTGGGTTTGTTTTCTCCTGCATGGATGCTGCAATATAGGGAGTTTTTCCGGTAGTGGCAACCGGAAGCGGAAAGGTGTATTGTATAGGAAGTCGGATATATAGTGACGTGAACAAGAACGCCGAAGTCGACTTCGTCCGCTGCGACCCGCACTTGTGCGACGGGGGCTCCGGGCTCTGCCCCGCGGCAGCGGCGTGTCCAAGGAAGTTGCTGGAGCAGGAAGAGCCCTTCGGCGTGCCGCTGCTGCTCTCTGCGCGTCTATGCACGGGCTGCGGCGCCTGCGCGGGGGCCTGCCCTTCGTGCGCCATCTCGGTCCGCAACGGCTGAGAGCGCGAATCCCGGTGCCTTGACAATCGACAGTATTATTGATAAGGTCTGAATAGATACACTTACGAAAGATATTCGTAAGTGTATCGTAAC
>MIBK01000245.1:0-734 GCA_001829505.1 Spirochaetes bacterium RBG_16_67_19
CAGCGTGGTGGGCTACTGCCTGCTGCGCCTGCTGGGCCGCGGCAGCCCCCTGTTCGATTGGCTGGGCCTGCGCATCCTGTTCACCCCCGCGGCCGCCGTCGTGGCGGCCACCGTCGTGGGCCTGCCGCTGATGGTGCAGTCGGCCCAGGCGGCGATCGCCGGGGTGGACCCGCTGCTGGAAAACGCCGCCCGCACCCTGGGCTCCGGGGAGATGGCCGTGTTCCGGCGCGTGACCCTGCCGCTGGCCCGGCGGGGCATCCTGGCCGGCTGGGTGCTGGGCACGGCCCGGGCCCTCGGGGAGTTCGGAGCCACCTTCATGGTGGCCGGCAACATTCCCGGCAGGACCCAGACCCTGCCCCTGGCCATCTACGACGCAGTCCAGAACCGCCGCTACGACGCCGCCACCCAGATGGTGCTGCTGGTCACCGCGGTTTCCTTCCTGGCCCTTTACCTGATCCGCCGCCTGGAGCGGCCGCGCCGGCCGGCCCCCCCGCCGGAGCCCGGACCATGAGCACCCTGCGCATCGACATCGCCCGCCGGCTGCACGGCCTGGACCTGCGGGTGGCTCTGGAGGCCGGCGAGGAGATCCTGGTGCTGTTCGGGCCCAGCGGCGCGGGCAAGACCTCCACGCTCAACGCGGTGGCCGGCCTCTTGGCCCCCGATTCCGGGGAGATCCTGCTGGGCGAGGAGGTGCTGTTCCGCCGGGGCCTTCCCGGCGGTCCGGTGCATGTTCC
>MIBK01000245.1:822-2291 GCA_001829505.1 Spirochaetes bacterium RBG_16_67_19
TGCCAGGGCGCGCAGTCGCGGGCCGCGAGGACGCGAGCCATGGAGCTGCTGCGCGGCCTGGGCCTGACCCACCTGGCGGACCGCTACCCGCACGAGCTGTCCGGCGGGCAGCAGCAGCGCATCGCCCTGGCCCGCGCCCTGGCCCCGGATCCGCGCCTGCTGCTGCTGGACGAGCCTTTCTCCGCGCTGGACATCGCGGTGCGGGAGGACCTGCAGAGGGACCTTCGCCGGCTGCAGGCCGCGCGGCGCCTGCCGGTCCTCTACGTGACCCACCGCCTGGAGGATGCCTTCGCCGTGGGGCACCGCCTGGCGGTGATGCGCGAGGGAGTCGTGGAGCAGGTCGGCTCCATCGAGGAGGTGGCCCGCTTGCCGTCCAACCGCCACGTGGCCCGGATCGTGGGGTTGCGCAACCTGTTCCAGGCCCGGGTATCGGCCTCCACCGTCGAGGCGCTGGTCCTGGATTGGGAAGGCCTGCGCCTGGAAGCCCCTGCCGCGCCGCTGCCTCCCGGCACGCCGGTCACGGCCTACATCCGCCCGGAGGAAGTGAAGGTGCTGTACCCGGGCCGCCCCCTTTCGGAGGCCGTGCGGCGCAACCGGGTGGAGGGCAGGATCCTGGAGCGCCGGCCGCGGGCCCACCAGCACTGGCTGCTGGTGGCCCTGCCCAATGGGGGCGAGATGGAGGTTTCCTTCTCGCCGCGCCTGTACAGCGCCCTGCCCCTGCAGCCCGGCAGCGTCGTGGAGCTGTCCATCCGCCCCGAAGGGGTGGTCGTTCTCAACCCGCACGCGGCGGAGGAACCCTGAACACCGGCTGGCTGCGGGCCGCTGCCCTGGGCGCCCTGCTGGCCGCGGGCTTGGCCGTGCCCCGGCCGGCGCCGGCCCAGGGGGAGGCTCCGCGCCGCGTCCTGTTCGGCTCCTGCCTGGATCCCTCCCAGCCACACCCGATCCTGGACACCATCGTCGAGTGGCGGCCGGACCTGTTCCTGTTCCTGGGCGACAACATCTACGCCGACACGCGGAGCCCCGCGGTGCTGCGCCGGAAATACGCCGAGTTGAGCGCCTCGGCCGGCTTCCGCCGCCTGGCCGCCGCCTGTCCCCTGCTGGCGATCTGGGACGATCACGATTACTGCGCCAACGATGCCGGCAGGGGCTTCCCGCTGAAGGCGGAGTCCCGCCGGCAGTTCCTGGACTTCTGGCGGGTCCCGGCGGATTCCCCGCGCCGGGCGCACGAGGGGGTGTACGACGCGGCCAGCTTCGGGCCGCAGGGCCGGGGCCTGCAGGTCATCCAGCTGGACACGCGCTGGTTCCGCAGCCCGCTGCGCCCCGGCCGGCCGCCCACCTGGGTCCGCGGCCCGTACCTGCCGGACGCCCGCCCCGGCGCCAGCCTGCTGGGCGAGGCCCAGTGGCGGTGGCTGGAGGAGCGCCTGCGGGAACCAGCCCGGCTGCGACTGCTGGTTTCCGGCATCCAGGTG
>MIBK01000245.1:2328-2683 GCA_001829505.1 Spirochaetes bacterium RBG_16_67_19
TGGGCCAACTTCCCCGGCGAGCGGGAACGACTGTTCGAGCTGCTGCGGCGGACCCGGGCCGAGGGGGTGGTGGTTTTGAGCGGCGACCGGCACTTCGCCGAGCTCTCCCGCCGGCAGGAACCGGGGCTCTATCCATTGTATGACATCACCTCCAGCGGGCTGAACCGCCGCTTTCCTGAGGACTACGTCAATCCCAACCGCTACCGCCTGGCGGGCGCCGACCCGGACGCTGCGACGAGCGCCACGCCGGGCGCCTGGCTTCTGGAGAACTTCGGGGAGCTGGAGGTGGATTGGGACCTGGACGACCCCGTGCTGCGCTTCCGGATCGTGGACGCTTCCGGGGCGACCCGCCTGG
>MIBK01000245.1:2728-3365 GCA_001829505.1 Spirochaetes bacterium RBG_16_67_19
TCAGGGAAGGCGTTGAATCTCTAGCTAAATTTGCAGCAGCAAGCCGTATCATCCTATAATAAGTGCTATGAAAACAACACTTTCCAAGAGCCCACCATTGAGCATGGCCTTCGGCATTGTTCTCATCGCTGCCTTGTTGGCAGTCGCCTGCAGCGGCGCGCAGCCGGGACGGGCGTCGGGAAATGCCTACTGGCCATCGACAGAATGGAGAAGTTCCACCCCGGAAAAGCAGGGGATGGACTCGAAAATCCTGAACTCCATTGACGAGTACGTGCAGAAGGACTTCCCCGGAACTTCCAGCGTCCTCCTGGTGCGAAACGGCTATGTGGTTTTCGAGAAGTATTACCAGGCGACGAAGGACGAGCTGCGCGAAACGTATTCGATGACCAAGAGCGTGATCTCCGCGTTGACGGGCATCGCCATCGAAAAGGGCCTGATTGAAAGCCCGGCCAGTGAAATCCACGGCTATTTGCCGGATTCCATTCGCACCGGAATGAATGTGGATTCCAGGAGAATCACGATACATCATCTCCTCACAATGACCTCAGGATTCGAAGACAACGGGGGCACGGGATCCGTAGAACCTGTCCTGCTCAAGATGTATTTCGAGCGCGGACTGGCTTTCGCGCCCGGGAAG
>MIBK01000245.1:3442-7692 GCA_001829505.1 Spirochaetes bacterium RBG_16_67_19
TCAGAGTTCGCCCAAAAGCACCTCTTCGATCCGATTGGCATCAAGCAGGCTAAATGGAATGAGGGACGAGAATATACCATGGGGGCCTACGGTTTGCGTCTGAGCACCATGGATATGGCCAGGCTCGGCTACCTATACCTTCGAAAAGGCAAATGGGAAGGCGGACAGATTCTCTCCGAGGGGTGGATTGCGGAGTCCACCCGGAAGCAGATGCCGATCCCGACCGAATTTCAGACCCCCGGCATCAATGACGCCTACGGCTATCTGTGGTGGACCATGTGGTATGGAGAGCATTCCGCGTACAGCGCCATTGGCTACAATGGACAGCGCATCTGCGTCATCCCCGACTACGACCTGGTCATCGTGTTCACCGGCACCGGCGGTGGCCCCGATGTCGAGCACCTGCCGATCATCACCGATTGCATCCTGGGGGCAATAAAGAAGTAGCACCTGGCGACCAGGGCGAGAAGCGGCGCGCGCCTAGCCCCGCGGGTAGGGGAACTCGGCCAGGTAAGGAAGCCGCGCGGCCACTGCGGCGATCTCGCTGCGGCCTTCCAGCAGCAGGCCCATCGTGTCCCAGCTTCCGATCAGGAAGACCTTGCGTCGGGCCTCCGGCATGCGCACCGGGTAACTCTTCCCGCCGGCCTGCAGGCGCAGGGCTTCCAGGTCCAGGTCAAGATCGGTCTCCGGGCGGGTCTCGGCCAGGCGCAGCAGGGCCTCGGCGTCCGCGGCCTCGACCTCCACCGCCGGGATGCCGATGGCCGTGCAGTTGCCGGCGAAAATTTCCGCGAAAGACTCCGCCACCACCGCCCGGATGCCCCAGGCGGCCAGCGCCTGCGGGGCGTGCTCGCGGGAGGAGCCGCAGCCGAAGTTGCGGTTGGCCAGCAGGATCACGGCCCCCGCGTGGCGGGGATCGTCGAAGGGGTGACCCGTGGGTTTTCCCTGGGGGTCGCGGCGCACGTCGTGGAACACGTGCTGCCCCAGGGAGTCGAAGCTCACGGTCTTCATGAAGCGGGCGGGGATGATGCGGTCGGTGTCGATGTCGTTGCCGCGCACCGGCACCGCCCGACCCTTCAGCTGGCGGATCACGCTCGAGCTCATGAGAGCACCTCCCGCACGTCGGTCACCTGCCCGGCGATCGCCGCCGCGGCCACCATGGCCGGGCTCATCAGCAGGGTGCGGCCGCGGGGCGAGCCCTGCCGGCCGATGAAGTTGCGGTTGGAGGAGGAGGCGCACACCTCTTCGCCCACCAGCACGTCCGGGTTCATGCCCAGGCACATGGAGCAGCCCGGCAGGCGCCATTGGAAGCCCGCCTCGCGGAACACCTGGTCCAGGCCTTCGGCCTGGGCGGCGTCGGCCACCCGCTGGGAGCCCGGCACCACCAGGGCCCGTACCCGCCCAGCCACCTTCCGGCCGCGCGCCACTCGCGCCGCCTCGCGCAGGTCGCTCAGGCGGCCGTTGGTGCAGGAGCCGATGAAGGCCACGTCCACCCGCGTGCCGGCCACCGGCGCCCCCGGGGTGAAGCCCGTGTGGGCGTAGGCCTTCTCCAGGGTCTCCCGCTCGGCGGCGGGCCGCTCGCCGGGCAGCGGCAGCTTCTCTTCCACGCCGGCCGCCTGCCCCGGGTTGATGCCCCAGGCCACCATGGGCTGCAGGCGGTCGGCCTCCAGCACGAAGCGGTCGTCGTAAGTGGCGTCCGGATCGGAGGCCACCCCGCGCCAGAAGCGCACGGCCTTCTCCCACTGCCCGTCATGCGGGGCGAAGGGCCGGCCCTGGAGGTAGGCGAAGGTGGTCTGGTCCGGGTTGATGTAGCCCACCCGGGCCCCGCCCTCGATGCTCATGTTGCAGATGGTCAGCCGCTCCTCCATGCTCATGGCCTCGACGGCCTGCCCGCCGTACTCGTAGGCATGGCCCAGGCCGCCGTTCACCCCCAAGGAAGCGATGATCCCCAGAATCACGTCCTTGGCGTACACCCCGGCCCGCAGGCGGCCGCGGACCTCGATGCGCCGCACCTTGGGCCTGGCCAGGGAGAGGGTCTGGGTGGCCAGCACGTCGCGCACCTGGGAGGTGCCGATGCCGAAAGCGATGGCCCCCAGGGCCCCGTGCGTGGAGGTGTGCGAGTCCCCGCAGGCGATGGTCAAGCCCGGCTGGCTCAGACCCAGCTCCGGGCCGATCACGTGCACGATGCCCTGCAGGCCCGAACCCGGCCCGAAGAAGCGGATGCCGTAGCGGGCCGCGTTGGCCTCCAGGGCCCGCATCATCTCCTCGGCCAGACGGTCGGCGAAGGGCCGCGAGCTGGAATCCGTGGGAATGATGTGGTCGGCGGTGGCGAAGGTGCGCTTCGGGTGCAGCACGCCGATGCCGCGGGCCTCCAGCATGGCGAAAGCCTGCGGCGAGGTGACCTCGTGCACCAGGTGCAGGCCGATGAACAACTGGTCCTCTCCGGAAGGCAGGCGCCGCACCGTGTGCAGGTCCCAGACCTTGTCCAGCAGGTTCTTTCCCATCAGTAGGTCCTCTCCTCTCCGCGGGCGATCAGCACGTGCCCGGTGCGCACCATCTCCAGCACCCCGTATCCTCCCAGCAGGCGGTGCAGCGCGTCGATGCGCTCCGGCTCGCCGGCGGCCTGCAGGGTCAGGGCGCCGTCGGTCAGGTGCAGCGCCTCGCACTGGAACATCTGGGCGATCTGCAGGATCTCGCCTCTGTTCTCGGCGGTGCAGCGCACCTTGATCAAGGCCAGCTCCCGCCGCAGGATGTCGTCCCCGGTGTGGTCGGTGGCGTGCACCACGTCCACCAGCTTGTTGAGCTGGCTCAGGATCTGGCCCAGGCCCTTCTCCTCGCCCCGGGCGGTGATGGTCATGTGGCTGAAGTCCGGGTCGTGCCCTTCGGAGACCACCAGGCTGTCGATATTGTAGCCCCGGCGGGCGAACACCAGGGCCACCCGGATCAGTACGCCCGGCTTGTTGCTGACGTACAGGCTGATGACGTGCTTGCGGTAGCCGGTGGGGGCCGGCGCCTGGGGCGGGGGGGCCACTTCAGGCTGGTCCCGTGGCTGCCGCGGATGGGTCCGGGGAGATTTCCATTGCCGTTCATGGCTTTTCCTCCGGCGCGCACAGCAGCATGCCCTTCAGCCCCGCGCCCGCGGGGATCATGGGATACACGTTGTCCTCCTTTTCCACCTCCGCGTCCACCAGGCAGGGTCCTTCGTTCCACTCCAGGGCCGCCTTGAGCACCCGCCGCACGTCGGCGTTGCGGCGCAGGCGGAAGGCCTTGACGCCGTACGCCTCGGCCAGGCGCACGAAGTCCGGGTTGCCCTTCAGGTCCACACCGGACAGGCGGTTGTCGTAGAACAGGTTCTGCCACTGCCGCACCATCCCCAGGTAGCGGTTGTTGATCACGATAACCTTCACGGGCAGCTTCTCGTTCATGGCCGTGGCGAGCTCGGACATGGTCATCTGGAAGCCACCGTCCCCGACGATAGCCACCACCAGGGCCTCCGGCCGGGCCATCTGCGCGCCGATGGCCGCGGGGAAGCCGAAGCCCATGGTGCCCGCCCCGCCGGAGGAGATCCAGTGGAAGCGCCGGTCGGTCCGGTAGAATTGGGCGGCCCACATCTGGTGCTGCCCCACGTCCGTGGCCACGATGGCCTTGCCCTCGCTCAGGCGGTACAGCTCCTCGATCACCCGCTGGGCCTTCAGGCCTCCGCCCTTGGCGTAGCGCAGGGGATGGAGGCGCTTCCAGTCCTCCACCTGGGACAGCCAGTCCGCGGTGTCCCCCGGCTGGCTCTGCGGCAGCAGGGCCTCCAGCACCCGGCGCGCGTCCCCGATGACGGCGCAGTCCACTTGAACCACCTTGTTGACCTCGGAGGGGTCGATGTCCACGTGGATCTTGCTGGCCCGCGGGCAAAACTCGGAGAGCTTGCCCACGATCCGGTCGTCCCAGCGCGAGCCCACGGACATGATCAGGTCGCAGTGCTCCACGGCCCGGTTGGCGTAGGCCGTGCCGTGCATGCCCAGCATGCCCAGGGCCAGGGGATGGCTCTCCGGGAAGGCGCCCTTGCCCAGCAGGGTGTTGGTCACCGGAATCCGCATCTTCTCGGCCAGGGCCAGCAGGGCCTCGCCGGCCCCGGCGATGACCGCTCCATGTCCGGCCAGCAGCACCGGCCGGCGGGCCTCCCGCAGCATCTGCGCGGCCGCCTGGATGGCCTGCGGGTCGCCGGCCTCCGGCACCGCGTAGCCCGGAAGCTCGAAGCCCTC
>MIBK01000245.1:7771-8574 GCA_001829505.1 Spirochaetes bacterium RBG_16_67_19
AGGAAGAAGGCCTCCTCGACGATACGCGGCATCTGCCGGGCGTCGCGCACCAGGTAGGAGTGCTTCACCACCGGGTAGGAGATGCCCGACACGTCCGCCTCCTGGAAGGCATCCATCCCGAGGTTGTCCGTGTTGGTCTGCCCGCAGAGGATGATCATGGGAACCGAGTCCATGTGGGCGGTCAGGATGCCGGTGATGGTGTTGGTGGCCCCGGGGCCGGAGGTGACCAGCACCACCCCCGCCCGGCCGGTGGCCCGGGCGTAGCCGTCGGCCATGTGGGTGGCCCCCTGTTCGTGGCGGGTCAGGATGTGGCGGACCGGCGAATCCACCAGGGCGTCGAAGATCGGGATGGACACCCCGCCGGGAATGCCGAAGATGTGGCGCACCCCCTTGCGGTGCAGGATTTCCACCAGCACCTGCGCTGCCCTGCGCTTCCCGGTCTTGCCGTCGGCGTCTGGCGCCGAGGCCGCGGCCGGCGCGGCGGCGGGCGATCCCGCGGCTTTCGTAGTCAGGCTCTCCATGGGCACCTCCAAAAAAAAGCCGTGGGGCTGGCTTGAACCCCACGGCTGGCTGCTGTCACCTGCGGCACGCCTATCCGGCGGCCGGCGACGAAGCCGTGGGGGGGCGGGGAATAAGGAGTACGGTCACATCGAGCCCAAGTCCTGCCATCGGCATTCGTCCTGTGCGGGAAAATGTAACCAGCGCGCTCGGAAATGTCAAGCCGTCCCCCTCACCTTGACAGGGCGCCAAGCGGCCCCTATTGTACCCTATTCGCTGCCAAACACTATTTTCCGAAACGGAGG
>MIBK01000245.1:8728-10582 GCA_001829505.1 Spirochaetes bacterium RBG_16_67_19
TGGACCTTCGCCCACGACCAGGGGCGCAAGTACGCCATGTCCAAGCTGCCCTGGCTGCAGACCGTGTTCGTGGAATCCGTGCCCGAGGGCGACTCCACCCGTATCCTGGACCGCCTGGTCCAGGAGGAGAAGTGCGACGTGGTGCTGACCACCTCCTTCGGCTACATGGACGACACCATCAAGGCCGGGGAGCGCTACCCCAAGACCCTGTTCATGCACTGCTCTGGATTCAAGAACCTGCCCAACGTGGGCACCTACTTCGCCGAGCTGTACCAGATGTACTACCTGAACGGCCTGATGGCCGGAGCCCTGACCAAGACCGGCAAGGTCGGCTACGTGGGCGCCTTCCCCATTCCCGAGGTGGTGCGCCACCTGAACGCCTTCGCCCTGGGCATCAAGGCCGCCAACCCCAAGGCCAAGATGCAGGTGCGCTGGATCTACTCCTGGTACGACCCGGCCAAGGCCAAGGAGGCCGCCGAGGCCCTGGTGGCCGACGGCTGCGACGCCATGGCCTTCACCGAGGACTCCGCCAGCGTGGTGGAGGTCGGGCAGGAGCACACCAAGGCCGGCAAGCCAGTGTTCACCTTCGGGCACTACAGCCCGATGCAGCAGTTCGGCCCGGACTCCTGCGTGTCCGGCCAGCTGGTGGACTGGGGGGTGATGTACGAGAAGATGTTCCAGGACATGGTCAACAAGACCTGGACCCCGGACGACATGTGGTGGCTGGCCAAGGAAGGGGCGGCCAAGCTGGGCGGAGCCCCCGGCGTGCCGATCAATCCCAAGTTCGTGGCCGCCCTGAAGGCCAAGAAGGTCGGCACCAAGGACCTGGGCACCCTGACCGTCTACGACCTGGTGATGAAGCGCTCCGAGCAGATGATGAAGGGCCGCGAGGCCTTCGATCCGTTCTTCGGCCCCATCACCGACAACAAGGGCAAGGTGCAGATCCCGGCCCGCCTGGCCACCAAGGACGAGATCATGGGCGCCCCCATGGCCTACTACGTGGACAACATCGTGGGCGAGCTGCCCAAGTGAGCTGCCGGTAGGAGAATCAAGAAGAGCCTGCTCGCGCAGGCTCTTCTTTTTGGGAACAAGGACTTGAAGATCCAATCGCTCCAGATGTCCGGCATCAGCAAGACGTACGGCTCGGTCCACGCCAACCGGAAGATCTCCCTGAGCCTGTCCGGCGGGGAGGTGCTGGGCCTGCTGGGTGAAAACGGCGCCGGCAAGACCACGCTGATGAAGATCCTCTACGGCCTGGCCCAGCCCGACGCCGGGGAGATTCGCATCAACGGACAGCCGGCGCGCCTGCATTCCCCCCGCGACGCCATCGCCAGGGGCATCGGCATGGTGCACCAGCATTTCATGCTCGTGCAGAACCACACGGCCGCGGAGAACGTGGCCCTGGGCTTCCCGGGTTCCCCCTTCTTCTTCCCCGCCCGCGAAGTGGCCCGCCGCATGCGGGAGTTCAGCGAGCGCTACGGCCTGGCGGTCACCGACGCCGGGGAGATCCGCATCAACGGACAGCCGGCGCGCCTGCATTCCCCCCGCGACGCCATCGCCAGGGGCATCGGCATGGTGCACCAGCATTTCATGCTCGTGCAGAACCACACGGCCGCGGAGAACGTGGCCCTGGGCTTCCCGGGTTCCCCCTTCTTCTTCCCCGCCCGCGAAGTGGCCCGCCGCATGCGGGAGTTCAGCGAGCGCTACGGCCTGGCGGTCAACCCGCGGGCCCGCATCTGGCAACTCTCCGCCGGGGAACAGCAGCGGGTGGAGATCCTCAAAGCGCTCCTCGCCGGCGCCGACCTGCTGATCCTGGACGAGCCCACCTCGGTGCTCACCCCCAAGGAGGCCGAG
>MIBK01000245.1:10707-10784 GCA_001829505.1 Spirochaetes bacterium RBG_16_67_19
TGGCAGCTCTCCGCCGGGGAGCAGCAGCGGGTGGAGATCCTCAAGGCCCTGCTGGCCGGCGCCGACCTGCTGATCCT